>NZ_JBFTNV010000034.1:0-82693 GCF_056397645.1 Rhizobium sp. 05L429
TCCGCCTGGAGCGCCGGCAGCGTGGTCGACGCCATTGGCACGGCGATGTATTTCAACGCGAGGTATTTCGACGTGGAGCAGCCGCGGCACGCCTTGTTCGACTGGCTGACACGGAACGTCGGTCGCACGACCGGCCTGTGGGGCGAGCCGACGGCGGCCGAAGGATGGCTGCAGCCCGTCAACGGCTTCTATCGGTTGACGCGTGGCACCTATGCCCAGTTCGGCATTCCACTTCCGGACGCGCAGAAGTCCTTCGAAACCGTTGTCCTGAACTACCGCAATCACAAGGGTTTTATCGGCGCGAAATATACCGCCTGCAATCTGCTCGACACGATCCACCCGCTCCTCCTTATCGCGAGGCAAACCGACTATCGGCGACGCGACGGCGAGGATATCGCCCGCAAGATCATATTCAGAGCTTTGGAGCGATGGCAGGACGGGCAGGGATTCCCGTTCGCCGATGGAGCCGTTCCGAGCCTGCAGGGAACCGAGATGTGGCTTTCCGTCATCCACCTGGCGGCGAACTACCTCGGCGTTGCCGATTGTTTTTCCTTCGTGCCGAAAGGCGTCCATCGCACCGAGACGGTCGGCCTGGGCCTCTGAGAACGCAAATCTCGCTGGGCCTCGCGGCCCTCACGCAATAAAACTCCAGCCGCAATCGGCGGCTGACAACAAAAGGCAATCCTGCATCGGCCGCAGCAGGCGGTCAGGATGTCTGCACGGCGCCGTTGGGGCTGGCCTGATCGACGGCAGCGGGCAGGTGTTGCGCCAGGATATTGGCGACCTGGTCGGCCGGCACGCCGAGCCGCTGGGCGATATTGCCAAGATACTCGCTGGACAGCGCAGAACGGATCTCGTCCGGGGTGATCGGCATGTTGTCGCCACGGCCGAGCCAGGAGTTGACGCGTGGACCGAGACCGTCCTCGTTCAATTTGGCGACGACGCCGTCAAGCCCGCCGAAATCGGTGAAGGCGTCCGACATCAAGCCGCTGAGGCCGCCCGGATGACTGTTGATGGCGTTACCGAGGAGGCTGCCGATATCGTCGAAGAAGCTCATCACATCCTCCTTGCATGGCGATGAGGCGCCACATCGCCGCGGCGCCCCTCCATGCGTTGCGAGATCTCAGGATTTGAGCTTGCTGTTGCAGATGCTGTAGTAGCCGCCGCCTTTCTTGATCCAGGTCAGGCCATTCAGGCTGTTGTTCGCCTTGTCGGCATTGTACTGATCGAGACAGGTATGCATCCGGCCCTTGCCGGGCGTCTCGCTCGCATATTTTGCATCAACCTTGGTCGGGAAGACCACGCCCTTCGGGACCGCGACCTTGGTGGGCGCGGGCTCGGTGGCATTTTCCGTATTGGCGGTCGTCGGCTCGTCGGTTGCAGCCGGCTTTGCGGGCGTCGCTGCGCCGGGCTTTGCCGGCGTTGCTGCAGCAGTATCGGCTCCGCATTGCGCCTTGCGGAAGTCGTTCCATTTCATGCCGTTGAGACTATTGGCTGCCTGCGCGGCTTTATATTTGGCACTGCAGTCCTGCATGGTMATCGCATCGGCGCTTGATGCGGCAATGAAGGCGCCGAGCCCAAGTGCCGCGGCGACCGCCAGGGAAGCAAATCTGTGCATGTTTTCCTCCTCCGATTTGCATGGCKCACGGGGGTATGCGCCATACCGGATGCATCGAGAATCTCGACACCCGGTCGAGCAAAATCGCGGAGCAATAAGGTCAATTTAGCGGCAGCTCACGGACTGCTACCCCATGCCGCAGGCAATGCTAAAGCCCCGGACTTTGGCGCCGGATGAGAGAATAAAAAAGGGCCTGCTCAAGCTTCCGATCGCGGAGAAGCCGGTCGAAGCCTCCGAGCGCCCGCAGGTACCAATGGGCGTCACGATCCCCTCGGGAGGACCGGCGTCAGATCGGCACTCCTGCTCCTGCGCGGCAGGCCTTGACCTTCCTCAAAGGTGATCACACACCCCGCATGTTTCCCCAGAGCATGACATGGAGCTGCGGAAGAACGCGCGCATCGAACCACCGGTCCGAGGTGACCCTGTCGACCAACCAGCGCATGCGGTTGAGAATTCCTTCGACGTCGATCGATGGCTCGTCACCCACCGGCGGCGTGTGATTGCCGGGTTGCAGGAAGATCGGAAGCTCTTTGAAGTCTTTCGCGACAGACCTTGCAAACGCATAGTCGTCTTCATCGAAGATGACGATCTTCATTGCGATCCTCGGACCATTGCGAGCCGCCGTCACGCAGTCCCTCAATTCGTCAGGGTTGAACACCATACGGCTGGACGGTGGTTTGGGACTGAGGATCAAATGATCCAGCGCTGCAAACCAATCCTGCGCAATTGACCCCTGCGTTTCCAAGGCGAATTGATAGCTATCGCGCTTTCCTCGAGCAATCAGCGGCCCGAGCGGCTGGATCGCCGGGTTTCCACCAGACAGGGAAATCGTCAGGGGACAGCCTTGAGAGAGCGATTCCACGTTCGACCAGATATCGTCGACCGACATTGGCGTCCACTCGTCGCGGAAGGCGCTGTCGACAGCATGCATGGTATCGCACCATTCGCAGCGATAGTCGCAGCCGCCCGTTCTGACGAAAACGGTCGGAAGTCCCATGAGCGGCCCTTCCCCCTGGATCGTCGGCCCGAAGATTTCGCTGATGCGGATCTTTTGCTCCCTGCCTGTCATGGGCGATATTCCGCCCATGTCTTCGGGGTCTCGCTTACCCTGACAGCGGAGGTTTCCGGCAGGCGCTGCTTGCACCAGTCGTAAAAGTGCCTGGCGAGCCATTCGGACGTCACCCGGTCATGGCCCAACGCATCGTTGAGGTGCCGATGATCGAAGGTTTCATCGATGTACCGCTTGAGCGGCGAAAGCTCGTGATAATCACGGACAAAGCCATCCTCGTTCAATTCAGAGGCCGCAAGCTCGACCTCGACGACATAATTATGGCCGTGAAGACGCGCGCATTGATGGTCATCAGGAAGGTGGGACAGCTGATGCGAGGCGGAAAAATGGAACTCCTTGGTGATCCGGTACATCACTTCGCCTCTTCTGCTTTGAACCCACCCGTCGCAGCGATCCAGAAATCCGGGTCGTCATAAACGGTCGGATCCTCGACGCCGGCGAGATGGAAAGCTTCGCGGCGCTCGACGCATGTTCCGCATCTGCCGCAATGGAGATCACCGCCTTTGTAACAAGACCATGTCTCTTCAAAAGGCGTCAGGTGCTTCGCACCATCAGCGACAATATCGGCCTTCGTCGCGTTCACAAAGGGAGCGATCAGCCTGACGTCGGCATATCCCTCAAGGGCATGCTGTTGCATCGCCTCGAATGCCGAAATGAACCCGGGCCGGCAGTCGGGGTAGATGAAGTGATCCCCGCCATGGACTGCAATTGCTACGGCGTCTGCGCGACGGGCAGCAGCGAGCCCAAACGCGATCGACAGCATGATGGCGTTGCGGTTCGGCACGACCGTCGCCTTCATCGTCTCCTCGGCGTAGTGGCCGTCAGGAACCTTGACATCGTCCGTGAGGGCCGAGCCCGTCAGGTGCTTGCCCACGTTCGATATGTCTATGATGTCGTGTGGCACGTCGAGCCTTCGCGCGCAGAGAGCTGCGAATTCCAGCTCTTTGACGTGCCGTTGACCGTAGTCGAAGGAGATGAGGCCGATAAGTTTGCGGTTCGCCGCAATCTTGTAGGCAAGCGAAATGGAGTCGAGTCCGCCTGAGCAGACGACGAGTGTTTTCATCTTTGGGATCCCTTGTTTTGTTGAACCGGGTGGGCTGCGACCGGTTAGCGGGGCACCTACTAAACTTCTGACGTTGGGATGTCTAGTCACTTTGCCGGCGGCAACCGACGACGTCGACCCGTCCGCACTGGACACGCGCCCCCTCCAGCTAGAGGCAGGTTGCGGCGGCTTTCAACTCGGCATGCGGTATCGGACCGAGACGAGCGGGTAATGTCCTATCTTCCATCAGGCTTCGAAGAGCAGAAAAGCCCCTCAGTCCAGACGCTTGCGTGGTCTCAATCGCGAAGCCGCTGCGGCGCCAGCGATTGCGTCTGCGCATAGGCGAGCGGCGAACGATTGCCGGGCAGGTTTTCGGCGGATAAATGCACGATCTCCGGCGGGCCTGTGGTGCGGCTGCCTAGCTCGGATCGAACGGTTTAAAAAGAAAAGCGGCGGCCGAKAGGCCACCGCTGATGAGGTCGGGTCAATTTGACGAACTGAAGAGCGAGCTTAAGCGACGTTTGCCTGCCGCTTCGGCAATTTCCAGCCGGGGCGGGCAAAATGGCATGTATAGCCATTCGGAATGCGCTCGAGATAATCCTGATGCTCCGGTTCGGCTTCCCAGAAATCGCTGACGGGAACGACTTCCGTCACGACCTTGCCTGGCCAGAGGCCGGAAGCATCCACATCGGCGATCGTATCTTCAGCCGTCCGCCGCTGGTTTTCATCCGCATAAAAGATTGCCGATCGATAGCTCGCACCGATATCATTGCCCTGCCGATTACGGGTCGACGGATCATGAATCTGGAAGAAGAACTCCAGGATATCGCGATAGCTCGTCTTCTGCGGATCGAAGATGATCTCGATCGCTTCGGCGTGATTGCCGTGATTGCGGTAGGTGGCGTTGGGCACTTCGCCGCCCGAGTAACCGACACGCGTTGAAACGACGCCAGGCAACCGGCGAACAAGGTCCTGCATTCCCCAGAAGCAGCCGCCAGCAAGTACCGCACGTTCTGTTGTCATAGAGATGTCCTTTCCAAATGCGCGAGGTGGACGGAAATCGTCAGCTGCGCTTCGCTGACGCCTATATGGGTATCAGTCTCTTGTATCGCCAGCCCGCGCTAGGATGCCTATGAGGTATTCGCCTGCGCCAATGCCTTCCAGAGGCAATGGCGATATCGTTCCAAATGGCTCGCATATCCGTAGGGCAAATGCGAGGGCTCAGCCAGCCAATTGGCAGCCCCACCATGCGAACTCGCGCATGACCGTCGAAGGCAAGCGGGGCGCCGAGATCTCTCGGACATATCCCCTGCGTCCAGCAATTTGCCCCGTTCGCTGCCTCATTTCCAGAAAATGCGATTGACGGGCCGGAAAGGTYAAAGCACTCTAATTCCATTCGCGCGGGTCAGTGAATTCCGGCAGGGTTTAGGGTCGCAAGACATGGCGCCACAGAGACGACCGACCCTGGAGCTTGAGAAGGAAACTGTTCAGCGGCTTGTCCAAAGCCTCGACCCTGCCCTTGTCGCCAGCGGTTTCGCCCGCCTGGAGGGCGGCAGCACCGAGGTCTACAGGATCGATCTTGTTGGCTTCGAGCGTGAACCGCTGGTCCTCAAAATCTATCCGGACGAGCCCGAATGGGGACCGTCGAAAGAAGAGCTCGTCGCAGGCTGGCTCAAGGATCTGATGCCTCCCGTCCCCAGGTGGCTGCAGGTCGACGAGACACGAAGCGTCCTGCCGTTGCGCTGCGCTTTACTGACACTGCTGCCCGGCCGCTCGCTGCGCCACTGCATGGCAGAGCCGGATATCGAACAGGCCTATCGCCAGATGGGAGAACTGCTGAGGCGCATTCACGCAGTGCCGATGCCCGCCTATGGCTATCTTCGCGGTGGCGGGATCGACAGACCGGTATCCGCGAATGCGGACTATATGACATCGGCGTTCGAAGWCGTGTTCCGCCGCTTCCGCAATCTTGGCGGMGAGCCCAATCTCGCGCGTCGCCTGCAGCATCTGGCTGAAGGTAGCTTCGATCTCCTGGATGGAGGCGACGGTGCCGTGCTCTGCCACGACGACTTCCATCAGGGTAATGTGTTGGCCTTGCGCGACGATGCGGGCAGGCTTCAGCTCAGCGGCCTCATCGATTTCGGAAACGCACGGGCAGCAGACAAGCTCTTCGACCTTGCCAAGGCTCTCTTCTGTTCTGCGCATGAAGATCCGCGCAGTTATCGGCCGATCCTCGAAGGCTACGGCCCGGTCGATCACCCGGATATCGAGCGGGCGCTGTGGCTTTACAGCCTTTTCCATCGGATGAGCATGTGGTGCTGGCTGACGAAGCTGGGCTTGGATCCGACAGATCAGAATGGCCCTGGCGGACTTATCCGGGATCTGCTTGCAGTGGCCCGCCTTGATCGCTGAGCGAGCCGATCCTGGGGCATGATGGCTCGTGCACCCCGGGAGCTTTGTTGATCGAAGCCCTGGCCGGTCTGTTGCGCAGCCAAGGAATTTCTTCGCTTTGGGTCATGACAACCAACGACAACCTCGCTGCATCGCGTTTCTATCAGCGACCATGCGTTTCCATTGCGGACAGCAAGCTCTCTTGTCAGCGTTGTGCTATCGATCGGGCAATGCTGATGGCCTCTATGCCGATTTGACGGAGAAGGCCTGTGGAAGTCGTATTGAATCCGCAGAAATAAAGGCCGTCATTCCCAGGCTGCAGTGCTCCTCTTTTCGGCCTGTCTGCGCCCTGAAATCTCTCGGCAAAATCCGGCAATAACGTTTCCAGCGACGGCCGGAAGCCCGTCGCCAAAATGATTGTATCGAAATCCGCCGATCGGCCATCGGCGAAATGTACCTGCCGAGCATTCGACCAATCGATGCGGGGATATATCCTGATCGCCCCCGCCCTGATCTGGGCCATGGTTCCGATATCGATCAGTGGTGTGCGGTTTTTCTCGGCAATGTTGGTCAGGGGACCATTTGCGGATTTTTGCAGCCCCAATCTTTCCATATCTCGATAGCGCAAGTGCAGAAGCGGCGCGTTCACGGCATCGACGAGGCCATCTGGAAAGTGCCGCTGCGCAATGGCGATTGTTGCGGTCGGCACTCCCAGCAGTTCCAGCGGGACGATATTCACCGGCCCGCGCACCGACATGCAGACCTCAAGACCTGCCTCGACGCATTCAAGCGCGATTTCGCCGGCCGAATTGCCAAAGCCCACAACGAGCACCCGGTTTGCACTCAGTGCTCCTGCGTTGCTGAACTCGTAAGAATGCAGGAGCTTTCCCTTAAAGCTCTCCTGGCCTTTCCAGACCGGCCTGATGGGAACGTTGGAGAGGCCCGTCGCGATCACAACGGTTTCAGCCTCGATCGCGCCTCCGTCATTCGTCTCGACGATCCAGTCCCGGCTCCGGCTGATACGGAKGACGGATTTACCAAATTGTATTCTGATATCGTTGGCGCGCGCATAGGCTTCGAGATAGTCGATCACCTGCAGTCGGGATGGGTATCTCGGAAAATTCCGCGGCATCGGTGCCCCGGGGAGTGCTGAATGAGCCTTGGTGGTATGCAGATGCAATCGCTCGTAATGCCGCCTCCAGGAGGAGGCCAGATTATCAGCGCGTTCGAGGATCGTGGATGAGCGGCCATTTGCCCTGAGCGCTGCTGCGCAGGCAAGACCGGCTGGACCTCCGCCGACAACCACAGTGCCCGCAACGGTCATGAGCCCCTCCCTGCTCATTTAAAGTGGCTGGGAGAGTACATCATCATGAGCGTGTCAGACAGAAGCTTGCGGAATGAACGCAGCTGGCACCTTTTGTCGCGGCTATCAAACCCAGGCGTTACTTCGCAAACAGGGTTTTGAACTGCGTCGGCTGGCAACGCAGATATTGATTGGCCGCCTTGACCTGCCCGCCGAGTTCGGCGGCGGCGTGCCACGGCCAGCGCGGGTCGTAGAGGATGGCGCGAGCGAGCGCGATAAGGTCCGCATCACCGGTCGCAACGATTGCTTCGGCCTGCGTCGGCTCGGTGATCAGGCCGACGGCTATGACCGGCATTTTGACGGCGCCTTTGATTGCCCTTGCGAGCGGTACCTGGTAGCTCGGGCTGATCGGGATCGCCTGAGAGGGATGCAGACCGCCGCTCGATACGTGGATGGCATCGCAGCCTCTTGCTTCGAGCATCCTGGCAAATTCGACGCTCTCGGAAATCTCCAGACCGCCTTCGACCCAGTCGGCGGCGGAAACGCGCATCGTCACCGGCCTATCGGAGGGAAAGGCATCCCGCACCGCATCGAGAACTTCCAGCGGAAACCGGGCGCGGTTTTCCAGAGAGCCGCCATATTCATCGGTTCGCTGGTTCGACAAGGGCGACAGGAACTGGTGCAGCAGATAGCCATGCGCGCCGTGGATCTGAACGGCATCAATGCCGATCCTTGCCGCCCGTCGCGCGGCAGCGGCAAAGGCATCGCGGACACGTTTCATGCCATCGCGGTCGAGTGCGGTCGGCGGCACGTAGTTCGGGTTGAAGGCGACAGCGGAAGGCGCTTCGGTCTGCCATCCGTTCGGATCGGTCGGCGGAAACTGACCGCCGCCTCTCCAGGGAACCTCGGTTGAGGCCTTGCGGCCGGCATGCGCCAATTGCACGGCGATTGGCATATCTGACCATTTTCTGATGCTTTCGAGCGTGCGGGCCATCGCGGCTTCAGAGGCGTCATCATAAAGGCCGACATCGGCAAAGGTGATGCGCCCCTCGGGAACGACGGCCGTTGCCTCGATCGTCAGAAGCGCCGCACCCGAGAGCGCCAACTGTCCAAGATGAATCAGATGCCAGTCCGTCATGCAGCCATCCACAGCCGAATACTGGCACATGGGCGCGATCACGACGCGGTTGGCGAGCGCAAGATTGCGCACGGTGAAGGGCGAAAACAGGACGGGCTGGGGCATGGCGTTCCTCGAAGCGGAATTCGGTTGTTTCGGCTTATAGCACTCTGTCGGCGTTTTACGACGGTTAGCAGAGCCTCCTTGTGTCAGGAACTGTTCTTCTGGTGTGGGTCCGCTTTGCAAAGAGGCCTCGCGGGGTCGTTTCTTCCGATTGTTTCGCCACGCGGAAGATAGTCTTCAGCAGAACGTCAGTTCATACCCAGGGCGGGCGGGTGTACCGATCCAGCGAGGATATCCCGTCTGCGAACGGCCAGAGGCCTCCAATCGCTCCACCCGCCAAGGCATCACCCGACATCTTTGCCGACAGGCTCGAAACGGCGACCGAAGAGACGACGGCTATTTGCAGCCTATGGAGAATGACGTGAGCAAAGATCTCATCACCCCGATCATGCGCATACAAATCGAACTGGCCATCGCTAATGCCAAAGATGATTTCCACGCTCTCCGATCCCTGGAGATCGAGGCGAAGCATCTGGCGCTGAGCGGATCGGAGATCGACGCTGCAAAACGCGGAGGCAGTTTCGACCTGCTTGTCGATATCGCCGTGAAATTCGCACTCGCGGTCCACGCGGGAGACGGTGAGGCAAGCGCGGTTGCAAAAAGACAACTCATTGCGTTCGGTGTTCCGGAGATCGCTTCGGAGCTGCCCGCCTTCATCGAGAAACTGGAACTGTCGCGCGCCAGATAAAAGGATTGCCGTTCAGCGGCTTGAAGCTATGGGTTCGGTAGATTGCGGTTGGAAGAAAAGCGTTTAAAGCTCTGGCCAGGACTCAGGTTTTCACGGCAATGTGGATCGCATGGATCGATGGCAGGCAATGAGGGTCTTCGTGAAGGTCGCGGAGGCCGAGAGCTTCGCGGATGCAGGACGGCAGCTCCACATGAGCCCTCCTGCCGTCACGCGTATAGTTTCCGCCCTCGAAGACATCATCGGGACGCGCCTTCTGACGCGCACGACCCGATCCGTCAAACTGACGGAAGCTGGTGCCCGGTATTTTTCGGACTGCCAGAGGCTTCTCGCGGATCTCACCGAGGTGGAGGCGGCCGCTGCGGGCGCCTACGGCAAGCCGACAGGCACGCTTACCGTCACGACTTCTGCAATGTTCGGAACAATGTTMGTCCTGCCGCTGATGACCGAATATCTGGATCTCTACCCCGATGTTATCGGTCGCGGCCTGTTCGTCGACCGGGTCGTCAGCATGGTCGACGAAGGCATTGATGTTGCGATCCGCATCGGCCATCTGCCCGACTCTGGCCTCACCGCAACGCGCGTCGGTCAGGTCAKACGCGTCATCTGCGGATCGCCCTTCTATTTTGAAAAGCACGGCGTCCCGATGACCCCCGGCGATCTGTCGAGCCACCGCATCATAGCGTCGACCAGCGCGTGGACGTCGCTAGAATGGCGTTTCGGGGTGCAAAAGAAGTCTACCATCCACGTCAATCCCCGTCTCTTCTGCAGCACCAACGAGGCCGCCATCTCGGCGGCAGCTTGCGGCTGGGGCCTGACACGCGTTCTGTCCTACCAGATTGCGCCGCAGCTTGAGGCCGGTGAATTGCGCACGATATTGTCTGATTATGAGGAAGAGGCCCTGCCGATCCATGTCGTGCATCCAGAGGGCCGCTATGCCCCGGCAAAAGTGCGAAGCTTCATCGACTTCGCGGTTGGAAAGCTGCGGGCCAACAGGCACTTCAACTAGCGGCCGCAGGCAGTCCCGCCCAGTAAACAGAAAAAGGCCCGCGCATTCATCGCTGAATGCCCGGGCCTTTGTGAAAGTCGATKATTATTTTGCGACCTTGCGGTCGAGGAAATCGTGAATGAGCGGCGCCATCTCATCCAGCTTGTCTTCAAGGGCAAAATGGCCGGTATCGAGGATATGCATTTCGGCGTCCGGCAGATCACGCAGGTAAGGATGCGCACCTTCCTCGGGGAAGATCTTGTCGTTCTTGCCCCAGACGATCAGCGTCGGCGGCTTGCGATCGMGGAAGAAGGCCTGGAACTGCGGGTAGAGCGGAACATTCGTGCCATAGTCATGGAAGAGATCCAGCTGGATATCCTTGTTGCCCGGCCGGTCGAGCAGCGCCTGATCGTGAACCCAATTGTCGGGGCTGATGCGGGTGAGGTCCTTGACGCCGTCCATGTACTGGAACTTGGTCGTCTCAAGAACCACGAGGTTGGACAGGGCCTCGCGCTTTTCCGTGGAGTCGTCAGCCCAGTAAGCCTTGATAGGATCCCAGAACTCGCGCAGGCCTTCTTCGTAGGCGTTGCCGTTCTGGACGATCAGCCCACTCACCCGTTCCGGATGCTTGAGAGCCAGACGGTAACCGACGGGCGCACCGTAATCCATGACATACATGGCGTACTTCTTGGCACCGAGCTCAGTCATGAGCGTATCGACCATGTCCGCATAGTGGCCGAAGGTGTAGGCGAACTTGGCATGATCGGGTGCATCGCTCTCGCCGAACCCCGGATAGTCAGGTGCGATGACGTGATAGCGGTCGGCCAGCAGTGGAATGAGGTTGCGGAACATGTGCGAGGATGTCGGGAAGCCGTGCAGGAGCAGGACGACAGGACCATCGGCCGGACCGGCTTCACGATAGAACATGTTGACGCCATCGATCTTGGCCGAACGATAGTAAACGGTCACCGGCACCTGTTGGGTGATCGCAACCTGCTTGGCAGGAGCGGCTACGGCCTCAGAAAGGGGAGCGAAGCTGGCGGTTGCCAGCATCAGGGAAAGGATCAGTCTGTTCATCTCAGTTCTCCGTTTTGACAAATTCGCCAACAACCCTTGATGGGTTGGCGCCAACAATAGCCATTCACCGAAATCCGTTAATTGGCGGAATGTGGAAGTTATTATTCCACTTATAGGAAGAATGTCTGACCCATTATGAACCGGGATCGCGATGCAGGCAGCGATGAGGCAATAGAACCATCTGTGCACATGCAGGCCAGCTAACCGTTTCTTCACGTCGGGCAGATAGTTCAAGCCGATAATGATCTATTCTGAGGGCATGATGACCTTGGTTGACACGGAAGCAATGTTGCAAATGGCGCAGCTGATGGAAGCTGCGGGCGTCATGATTGCGGTCTACGATCACGATGACCGGTTGCGTTTTGCCAATCGCGCGTTTCGCGATGCCTGGCTCGTCGCAGAGAACGAACAACCGCTTTGGTCCGAGCTGATGCGGCGCAACTTTCACGCCCGCCACGGAACGGTCGTTGCCACAGCCGATTTCGAGGGCTGGCTGCTGTCGACGCTGGCTCGCCGAGGGAAAACCGGCTTTCGCGCCTTCGAAACCGATCTTCACGACGGCCGATGGCTGTGGATGACCGAAACCATGCAGGCCAATGGCTGGATGTTCTGCGTCGCAAGCGACGTGACATCGATCCGCTCCGATCAGAGGACGCTGCGGCAAGACCGCGACAGCGCGATCAAGGCATCCCAGACCGACGATCTGACGGGCATTCCGAGCAGACGCTTCGTAATGGCGAAGCTTGAGGAGTTGGTGCGCCACTATGGCGACCAGCAGGAGAAGGTCGGTTGCCTTGCCGTCCTCGACATCGACAATTTCAAATATATCAATGACCGTTTCGGCCATACCGCGGGCGATGCCGTTCTGAAGGATTTCGCGGCCACCCTGCAGAAAATGGTGCGCAAGACCGATATTCTCGGCCGCGTCGGCGGCGAAGAATTTGTTCTTGTCCTTCCGAACACGGTTCCCGAGGAAGCGGCTGAGATCGTCAATCGCATGCTGGTCGCCGTCAGACAGTCGCACCCGCTGGCCGACCAACTCAGCTTCCGCTACAGTTTTTCCGCAGGCATTTCCTGTGTCATGAACGGAGACTATGCCAATGACGTCTATCGAAGGGCCGATTTGGCGCTTTATGCAGCCAAAATGAGAGGCCGCGACCAGATCGGCATTGATCCCCATGCACACCCGCTTGGTCGACGCAAATCATAGCCGGGGCCTGCCGGCAGGGTCATAAATCAGGGAGTTTCAATGGTCGAAAAGATTGCACCCACCTCGCCCACCGTAGCTTCCTCGGCGACACATGTGAACCATAGTACCTCGATCGGTTCCGAACCTGACAATGCCTGGGTCGCCGAGCGACAGGCAAAGATCACCGCCGGCAGTGGGAAAAAAGACGATCACCATACCGCTGATGGCGAAGAAGATCGCATCGATGGTGATGATGATCCGGCAGCGGAGCGGCATCTCGATCATCATTCCACGCATCCCCATGCGGAGGCCACCGATCCGGGCGAAGAACGCCTGTCCGGCGAGAGCGAGCGCATCGGCACCGGCAACCTTGATGACGACGTCCCGTTCGGCGACCACGTCGGATATCTGTAAGTGGTTGAGCGCGCGCACTGACAAGCCTTGCAGGGCTTAGCTCCGATCAGAAGCCGGCTCATCATTGAAACCGATCCTACCCCTCCTCGTCAGTCCCGGCTCGATCAGCGGTAGTTGAGAAAACCTTTTCTCACTTGACAATTTCCATGAGAAAAGGTTTTCTCATCGCAAGTTCGATGGAGGAGCGACTGGACACGACGGGAAAAAGAGACCGGATCACAATTCACGATGTCGCGGCTGCTGCCGGAATCAGCATCTCGACCGCATCGAAGGCATTAAACGACACGGGCAGGATGGGACTGGAAACGCGCGAGCGGGTCAAGCGCATCGCGGCGGAGATCGGGTACAGGCCGAACGCCCTGGCAAGAGGCCTGCTCAGCAAGCGCAGTTTCACGATCGGGCTTCTCACCAACGATACCTATGGCCGTTTCACGCTGCCGGTCATGGCGGGCATATCGGATGCTCTCGTCGATCACGGCGTTTCGGTCTTTCTGTGCGCGATCGAGGAGGATCCGACCCTTGCGCAGATTCATGTGGAGGCGATGCTCGACAAACAGGTCGACGGCATCATCGCGACAGGAAAGCGTCTGGACAGACGGTTGCCGCTCGACCTGTCGAATTTGAACGTGCCTGTCGTTTACGCCTTTACGGAGGGAGCGCCAGGAAGCGTCACCTTCCGCTCCGATGATGCGCAGGGCGCGCGGCTTGCCATCGAATGGCTGGCAAAGCTCGGGCGCAAACGGATCGTGCATGTCACCGGACCGGAGAATTTCTTCTCGGTGCGCGAGCGCGCCGATGCCTATCGCAAGGTTGCAGGAGAAGAGCGACCGGTCCTGTTCGGGGTCTGGTCGGAAAACTGGGGCCACGAAGCCGTTGCGAGATTATGGAGCGGCAGCGGCGAAAAGCCCGACGGCATCTTCTGCGGCAACGACCAGATTGCGCGCGGTATCATCGATGCACTGCGCGAACGCAGCATCAGGGTGCCGCAGGATGTTTCGGTGGTGGGATTCGACAATTGGGAGATTGTCGCCGCCCAGACCCGGCCGCCGTTGACGACGGTGGATATGGAACTGAAGGAACTGGGGCGGCAGGCCGGATTGACGGTTCTGGCGCTTGCTGAGGGACGCTCGGTGGAGCCCGGCATCAGGAAATTGCCATGCCGTCTCGTCGTGCGGCAATCATGCGGGGGCGACACCCTCGGAATATAGCAACGGCGCGAAGGAGACGCGCCAACTTGGGAGGAGAGTCATGATGAAGCGTCTATTGGTGGCAACCAGTATTGCCACACTCTGCCTGGTATCGACAGCATCAGCTGCCKAAAAGATCGAAATGTGGGTTCGCACGGGCATCGGAGATGCCTTCAACAAGGTTGTCGAGGCTTATAATTCAAGCCACGAAAACCAGGTGGTCACGACCGAGGTGCCCTTCGGCGAACTGGTGCAGAAATACGCAACCGCAATCGCCGGCGGCCAGGCGCCCGATGCCCTGTCGAT
Source organism: Rhizobium sp. 05L429 (assembly GCF_056397645.1). NCBI lineage: Bacteria > Pseudomonadati > Pseudomonadota > Alphaproteobacteria > Hyphomicrobiales > Rhizobiaceae > Rhizobium > Rhizobium sp. 05L429. Next base: position 14,510 of record NZ_JBFTNV010000034.1, read on the forward strand.
GGACCTCATCTATACCCCGGCATTCGCTGCCGCAGGCCAGCTCGAGGACCTGACCGACTGGGCCAAGGGCCTGCCCTATTTCAATTCGCTGTCACCGTCGCATGTCAAACTCGGCACTTATCAGGACAAGATCTACGGCTTGCCGCTGTCAGTCGAAACCTCTGTCTTCGCCTGGAACAAGGACCTCTACAAGAAAGCCGGCCTCGATCCTGAAAAGGCTCCGGCGACCTGGGAGGAAATCGAGGCGAATGCCGAAAAAGTCCGCAAGCTCGGCGACGATACCTATGGCTTCTACTTCTCGGGCGGCGGCTGCGGCGGCTGCATGATCTTCACCTTCACCCCGCTCGTCTGGGGCGCTGGTGCCGATATCCTCTCGGAGGATGGCAAGACCGCGACACTCGATACGCCGCAGATGCGCAAGGCCGTCGATTTCTACCGCGACATGGTGAAAAAGGATCTCGTTCCTGCAGGCGCTGCGAGCGACAACGGCACGAGCTTCCTAAGCTTCACAAATGGCAAGATCGGCCAGCAGAGCCTCGGCGCCTTTGCAATCGGTACGCTGGTCACCCAGTACCCTGATATCAACTTCGGTGTAACGTTGATCCCCAGCGTCGACGGCAAGACTTCGTCCTTTGCCGGCGGCGATAATTTCGTCATCACCAAGGGCACGAAGAAGATCGACGCGGTCAAGGAATTCCTCGAATATATCTATTCGATGGACGGCCAAAAGGTCATGGCAAAATACGGCAGCCTGCCGACGCGTGGAGACATCGCCGATCAGGTTCTTGCCGGGCTCGATCCCCGCATGCAGGTGGGCCTGAAGGCGATCTCCGTTGCCAAGACACCCTACACGCTGCAGTTCAACGATCTGATCAATAGCGCCAATGGGCCCTGGGCGACTTTCACCAACGCCGCAATCTTCGGTGACGACGTCGATGGCGCCTTCTCGAACGCTCAGTCCGAGATGCAGTCCATCATCGACAGCGGCCAATAACTCTCCCGGCCGTGGGCCGGGGGACGGTGGCAGTTCCCCGGCCGATCTACAGACTGATCATTCGTAAGATGCGGAGGTTTCGATGACCGGTTCCGGTCCGCAGCGCACGCGCGCTGTCCGAAAACGGCGGAGGTCGCAATGGCGCGGCTTTCTTTATATCGCGCCAGCCATGGCGCTTGTCATCGTCTTCTTCGTCATGCCTGTTCTCTTCACGGGATGGATGAGCCTGCATAACTGGCCACTGATGGGCGCCTCCCGCTGGATCGGCTTTGCCAATTATATCCGCATGTGGAACGACAGCCGCTTCATGGCGGCCCTGAATTTCACCGCCTACTACACAGTGATCGTTACCATCGCGATCTTTGCGGTGGCCTTCCCGCTGGCGATCTTCGTCGAGAAGGAGCGTCGCTTCGTCAGCACCTACCGGACGATTATCTTCCTGCCTGTGGTGGTCGGCCTAGCGACTGCTTCGCTGCTCTGGGTCTGGCTTGCCAATGTCGATAGCGGCTTCTTCGGCCCGGCCCTTCGCGCACTTGGCCTTGTCGAGCGAAGCCCCAATATCATGGCAAGCTTCGACACCGCCTTCGCAACCATCATCGTCATGGTCGTCTGGAAAATTGCGGGCTTTACGATGATCATCCTGCTGACCGGCCTGCAGGCCATTCCGTCCGAACTGACGGAGGCGGCCCGTATCGACGGCGCCGGTCGCTGGCAGCGCTTCCGGCATCTGACCCTTCCGCTGATGCGAAAGACGATTGCGCTGGCGCTGATCGTCTCGGTCACCGGCTCGATCCTCGCCTTCGACCAGTTCTACATCATGACGTCAGGCGGGCCGCAGAACAAGATGATCTCGGTCGTCTACTACATCTTCAACCAATCCTTCGTGTCCTTCAATCTGGGCTACGGATCCGCCCTTTCGATCGTGCTTCTGGCGATCCTCGTTGCGATCTCCGTCGTCCAGCTCTGGCTGCTGCGTGTCGGGGAGGAACGTTGATGGGCTCTTCGAGACAACGCCGCGCCCGCAAGCGCTTCAGGTCGCAATCGGCCTACCATGTGGCCGGTATCGCCATTTCGATCTTCTTCCTGGCGCCTTTCATCATCACGTTCTTTGCCTCCTTCCGGCACGGTACGGAATCGAGCCTGCCGCCGTTGCCGCCATGGCCAACGACTGGGGTCAGCTTCGATGCCTATGCGCTGCTCGATACATTCGGCGCCGGAATCTGGCGGCACATGATCAACTCGCTCTTCGTATCGCTGGCAACGGTACTGCTGACAGTCGCCGTCAGCCTGCTTGCTGGCTATGGCTTCTCGCGCTACCGCTTCCCGCTGAAGAATGCGCTGTTCGTCTTGATCATTGCGACGCTGATGATCCCGTTCCAGTCGATCCTGACGCCGCTCTTCATCATTCTTGCGAAGCTTGGCCTCAACAACTCGCTGCTGGGGCTGACGCTGGTCTATGTGACGCTGCAACTTCCGTTCTCCGTCTTCATGATGCGCAACGCTTTCGACGCCGTGCCGAAGGAGATCGAGGAGGCGGCGCGCATCGACGGCGCGCGTGACCTGAGGCTGCTTGTCCGTGTGCTTCTGCCCCTGGTTCTGCCAGGTATTGCGACGGTCGCAATCTTCGCCTTCCTGAATGCCTGGAACGAATTCCTGGCCGCCCTCGTGCTGCTCTCCAGCAACGAGAAATACACGCTGCCCGTCCTCATGACGGCGGTGCGCGCCGGACGCCTCGGCGCCATCAACTGGGGCGCGGTTCAGGCCGGTGTCGTCGTCATGACGATCCCCTGCCTGATCGTCTTCCTGCTCCTGCAACGCTACTACATGCGCGGGCTGATGGCCGGCGCAGTGAAATGATGACCTTTCAACGAAATGGATGAAGCCATGAACAAGCTGAAGAGAGACCGCCAGTTCCGTCCCCTGCCCGTGCCGAGCGTCGAGCTGCATGGCCTGTTCGGCGATCGCCAGGATGCGATCTGCGATTCTACCGCCGAAACGCTACTCGACCGCTGCGTCGAAGCCGGCATGCTGCAGGCCATCGACGTGAACCAGCCAAGCCCGGGCGTCGTCATCCCGATCGGCCCCTGGGGCGGCACGACGCAGATGTTCTGGGACAGCGATCTCGGCAAGTCGATCGAGACCGTGGCCTATTCGCTCTACCGCCGGCCCAATGCGAAGCTCGAGGCCCGTGTCGATGAGATCATCGACATGTATGAGAAGCTGCAGGACAAGGATGGATATCTGAACGCCTGGTTCCAGCGCGTGCAGCCGGACCGGCGCTGGACGAACCTGCGCGATCATCACGAGCTTTATTGCGCCGGGCATCTGATCGAGGGCGCCGTCGCCTATTATCAGGCGACCGGCAAGAAGAAGTTGCTCGACATCATGAGCCGCTATGCCGATTATCTGATCACGGTCTTCGGCCATGGCCCCGGCCAGATGCCCGGCTATTGCGGCCATGAAGAAGTCGAACTGGCGCTGGTCAAGCTGGCGCGTGTGACGGGCGAGAAGAAGTATCTCGACCTTTCGAAGTTCTTCATCGACGAGCGCGGCACCGAACCGCATTTCTTCACCGACGAAGCGGTCCGCGACGGCCGCAGTGCCGCCGACTTTCACCAGAAGACCTATGAATATGGCCAGGCGCATGTGCCGGTGCGCGAGCAGAAGAAGGTCGTCGGCCATGCCGTGCGCGCCATGTACCTCTATGCCGGCATGGCCGATATCGCGACCGAATATAATGACGACACGCTGACGGCAGCACTCGAAACCCTCTGGGACGACCTGACAACCAAGCAGATGTACGTCACTGGCGGTATCGGCCCAGCGGCTGCCAACGAAGGTTTCACCGACTATTACGACCTGCCGAACGAGAGCGCCTATGCAGAAACCTGCGCCTCGGTCGGCCTCGTCTTTTGGGCAAACCGMATGCTCGGTCGCGGTCCGAACCGCCGCTATGCCGATATCATGGAGCAGGCGCTCTATAATGGCGCCATGGCGGGCCTTTCGCTCGACGGTACGCGGTTCTTCTATGAGAATCCCTTGGAAAGTGCCGGCAAGCACCATCGCTGGATCTGGCACCATTGCCCCTGCTGCCCGCCGAACATCGCACGCCTGCTGGCCTCCGTCGGCTCCTATATGTATGCGATCGCCGAAGATGAGATTGCCGTCCACCTCTATGGGGAGAGCAAGGCGCGCTTCGATCTCGGCGGCGCCAAGGTCGAGCTTTCACAGCAGACGCGTTACCCCTGGGATGGCGCGATCCAATTCGACCTGACGCTCGACCGCCCGGCTCACTTCGCGCTGTCGCTGCGGATCCCGGAATGGGCTGACGGTGCGTCGCTTTCTATCAATGGCGAAAAGCTCGATCTGGCATCCGTGCTGACGGATGGTTACGCGCGTATCGAACGCGACTGGAAGAGCGGAGATAAGGTCGATCTCTCCATACCGTTGACGGCCCGCAAACTCTTTGCCAATCCGCTGGTGCGCCAGGACGCCGGCCGAACGGCACTGATGCGCGGTCCGATGGTCTATTGCGTCGAGGAAACCGACAACGGCGCCGGACTGAACGGCATTTCGCTCTCCGCCGATATCTCGCAGGCCAAGACCTCCGAGATATCGGGCCTACGCGGCGCCGTGGCCCTCGAACTTCCCGTCAGCCGTGATGCGGCCGACTGGGGTTCTGCGCTCTACCGCACCTCTCCGCCGGCGGCAAAACAGTCGAGCGCACGTTTCGTGCCCTATCCTTTCTGGGATAATCGCGAACCGGGCGAAATGCTGGTCTGGGTCAGAGCGGCCGAGGCGCGCGGTGAATAATATGGCGGATACGGGCGTCGTACTGACCGAAATTCGCAAGAGTTTCGGCAATCTGGAAGTCATCCATGGCATCGACCTGACCATTGCAGAAGGGTCCTTCGTCGTGTTCGTCGGCCCTTCGGKATGCGGAAAATCGACGCTGCTGCGCATGATTGCCGGACTGGAGGACGTGACGGATGGCGAGATCGAGATAAAGGGACGCAACGTCACCGATCTCGATCCCTCCGACCGCGGCATCGCCATGGTCTTCCAATCCTACGCGCTCTATCCGCATATGAGCGTGCGCGACAATCTCGCCTTCGGCCTGAAGATGGCGCGAACGCAGGTCTCGGAAATCGAGACCCGCGTCAAGGCGGCCTCGGCGATCCTGAAGATCGACCACTTGCTCGACCGCCGGCCAGGGCAGCTCTCCGGCGGCCAGCGGCAGCGCGTGGCGATCGGCCGCGCGATCGTGCGCAAGCCTGACGTATTCCTCTTCGATGAGCCGTTGTCTAACCTCGACGCGGAACTCCGCGTCTCGATGCGCATTGAAATCGCCAGGCTCCATCGCGAGCTCGGCAATACGATGATCTATGTCACACACGAMCAGACCGAAGCGATGACACTCGCCGACAAGATCGTCGTGCTGCGCGATGGGCACATCGAACAGTCGGGAACGCCGCGCGAGATCTACGAACGGCCGAACAATGTCTTCGTCGCGGGCTTCATAGGCTCGCCACGCATGAACCTGCTCGAGGCAAGCTGGGCAGGTGACGGCACCATCCTGGCGGCCGGAAATCGCATTCGTTCGCCGATTGGCGGCGCCGGTCTAGCGGCCGGCCAGAAGATCACCCTCGGCGCGCGGCCGGAGCATCTGAGCATCGTCTCGGGGCCTGAGGATGACGTGTTGCGGGCTAGGGTTGATTTCGACGAATATCTCGGCGGCACACAATTCCTCTATTGCCAGCTTGGTGATGGCCAGCCGCTGACCGTCGAATACAGGGGATCTGGTGACATCCAGACCGGCAGCCAGCTCGCCTTCACCTGCGATCCCGCCCATCTGCACGTCTTCAACGCCGACGGCATGCGGCTCGACAAATAAACTCCGGCAGCTGTAGGCTTCGTTCATGTTCGTTCGATCCGGTCCCCAAGGCTTGAATAGATTTCGAGGCGATGAGCACCGGTCGATCGGGACAAGTCTTTCGCTGGAGGACAGCATCCGTCTGTCGTGTCGCATTGATCGTTTTCCTGGATTTCGAGGCCTCGTCCCTCAGCAAGAAAAGCGTTCCGATCGAAATTGCCTGGGTGTTCGAAGACGGTCGCTCGCGCTCGGCTCTGATCCGGCCCGCCGCCGACTGGGACGACTGGGCAGCCGATGCAGAAGCAATTCATGGGATTTCGCGGCAGTTGCTTGCATCGGAAGACGAGCCGGTAGAGCAGGTCGCCAGCGAAATGGTCGAGGTTTTGACCGGGCATGATCTCTATGCCAGTGCCCCTTCGTGGGATGGAAAATGGCTGAGCGTTCTCCTGCGCGCCGCCGGCTTTCCTCGGCATGCCCTCCGGCTCGGCAAGTCACGTGACGCCTTTACGGCCGCGGCGCGTGAATTAACGGGAGCGACCATCACGGAGACAGAGCTATCAAAGCTCATCGACGGCATCGTCGAGGAAAGCAAAACGGCAGTCCCGGCGCATCGCGCATTGGCGGACGCCACGCTTGAGCTTACCCGATGGAAGCTTGTCCGCGAGGCGGCCAAGAAGCGGATGGCGACAGGCGGGTAGAGGTCAGCGCTTGTGAAAGCTCTCGGTCACCCAGCGCGCAAAATCCGCAGCTGCGGGCGCAAGACGGTCGAAGCTGCGGGCAACCAGCCAATAGGCGCCATTCGGAACAGTGAGGTCGAAGAGCTGACGCAAGCGGCCGGCCCGGATTTCCTCCTCTGCAAAGGCTTCGTCCAGGAGTGCAACGCCCTGGCCACGCAGTGCCGCCTGCAGCACGAGCCCGTCATCGGCATAGACTGGCCCCCTCGCCGTCTCGGGCATGGAAAGGCCGGCCGCCTCGAACCACCGGCTCCAGGCGTCGCGGGTTTCCTCATGCAAGAGCCCATAAGCAAAAATGTCATGCGGAGAGGAGATCGGTGGGCCACGCTCCAGAAGATCGGAGGCGATCACCGGCACCATGCGGACATCGACCAGGTGCCGGCTTTCTGTCCGTGGCCATGCGGTGACGGTGGCGCTGTGCCGGATCGCGATCTGCGCCTGGCCTGTACGGAATTCGATCGTCCGCGGATCGGCATCGAGCGATATCTCGACGTCAGGATGGAGTTTGCGAAATTCCGGCAGCCGCGGCACCAGCCAGCAAGCGGCAAAGGAAGGTTCGACGCTGACTTTCAGATCCGCAGACACTGAAGCTCCACGGATATCCTCCAGGCACTGGTCGATCCGGTCGAAGGAAGGGGTGAGCACGGCAAGCAGCTTCCGGCCGCTTCCAGTCAGGATGACACTTCGATGGCGCCGCTCGAACAGCGGCTCACCCAATACCTGTTCCAGCTCGCGGATCTGTCGGCTGACGGCGGCCTGCGAGATGAACAGTTCCTCGGCCGCAAGCGTGAAGCTCTCGAGCCGTCCCGCGACMTCGAAGCTTCGCAATGCCGTCAGCGGCAGCCGACCACGCTTCATCCCATAACCTCAAGTCATCCGAAGTCGACGATAAGCTCGTTTGAAGGCCGGGCGCAAGGGGAGGAGAACACTTGGGAAAGGAGAGAAGTCATGTGGAAGCAGATCGTCTCAATCCTGATGGATGCCGTTCGCCTTGTCACCTTCACATCTGATGGCAAGGATAGCCGACGGCGCCGGGACTACTGAACGCTCACGCAGCTTATCGGGATTTTCGCGCATTCATAATCCTGCGCCGGGGTCTATATAGACCTCTCCTTACTAGAGAAGCAGGAGCATCACGATGCAGAAGCGTAAACTCGGCAGGCAGGGACTTGAAGTATCGGCCGTCGGCCTCGGATGCATGGGCATGAGCCAGTCCTACGGGCCGGCCGATGAGACGGAATCCCTCGCAACCCTTCACCGCGCCATCGAGCTCGGCTGCACTTTCCTCGATACAGCCGAGGTTTACGGCCCCTACAAGAATGAGGAACTGCTCGGTCGAGCTCTCAAGGGCCGTCGTAACGAGGTGACGCTGGCCACAAAATTCGGCTTCCGCCTGAAGGACGGCAAGCAGGTTGGCACCGAGCGTGACAGCCGGCCGGAAACCATTCGGAGCGCCGTCGAAGGTTCGCTCAGGCGCCTCGCCACCGACCACATCGACCTCATCTACCAGCACCGCGTCGATCCAGCCGTTCCGATGGAAGATGTCGCCGATACCGTCGGCGAACTCGTCAAAGAGGGCAAGGTTCGCTACTTCGGCCTCTCTGAAGCCGGTGTCGCCAATATCCGCCGCGCCCATGCCGTCTTTCCGGTGTCGGCCGTCCAGAGCGAATATTCGCTGTGGGAACGCAATCTGGAAGCCGACGTCATCCCGGCTCTGAAGGAGCTCGGCATAGGCCTCGTGCCCTTCAGCCCGCTTGGGCGCGGCTTCCTGACCGGCGAGGTCAAGCGTGCCGAAGATTATCCGGAAGGCGATTTTCGCCGCGGCGATCCGCGCTATCAGGGCGAGAATTACGACGCCAATGTCCGCGCGGCAGATGCCGTGCGCGCGGTCGCATCCTCGCTCGGCGTCAAGCCCGGCCAGGTGGCGCTCGCCTGGATCCTGCACAAGGGCAGCGATTTCGTGCCGATCCCCGGTACCAAGCGCCGCACCTATCTGGAAGACAATATCGCCGCCGCCGACATTTCGCTCAGCGCCGAACAGGTGAAGGCGCTCGATGAAGCGCTTGCCCCCGGCAAGGTCTCGGGCAAGCGCTACAACGATACGATCATGTCGACCATCGATCGCTGAGGGTGGCTCACGCGTCGATATCGGTCGACAGCGTGATGTCTTTCTGCGCCTCAAGCTCGGCAAGCCGCTCGGTCAGGCCTTTGCGGATCGACTGATAGGTCGTGCTGCCGAGCGCGATCCGCTTTGGCGCCGGTTGCTTTCCGGCCGCCGCGATCATCGCGTCGGTCATTTTCACAGGATCGCCCAGGATCTTGAACGAGCCATCGGCAATCGCGCGGCGCACCTGACCGGCCGGTGTATCGTCATAAACATCCATCTGTGGCGGCCTGACGAGGCCAGCGCCGAAATCCGTGCCCGCAGGCCCAGGCTCGGCAATGGTGATGTCGATGCCGAAGGGGGCGACCTCTTGCGCCACGGCCTCGATGAAGCCTTCGATCCCCCATTTGGTGGCGTGATAGAGGCTGAAATTCGGATAGGCGATCTGCCCGCCTTCCGAGGCAACCTGCAGGATGCGGCCGCCGCCCTGCCGACGCAGATGCGGCAACGCGGCCCGGATCACCTGGATGGAGCCGATCAAGTTGGTATCRATCTGATGGCGAATCTGTGCATCGCTCACCTCTTCTGAGGCGCCGAACAGGCCATAACCGGCATTGCTGACAACGACATCGATGCGTCCCATCTGCTCGAAGGCGGCGTCGACGACTGCATGAACGGCCCGGTCATCGGTGACGTCGAGGGTCGCGACCCAGAGCCGTTCGCCATACTGCGCTTCAAGGTCAGCCAGGGCTTCGCGCTTGCGCAAGGTTGCGGCGACGCGATCGCCGCGCGCCAGCAGTTTCTCAGTCATGATCCGGCCGAAACCGGAGGATGTGCCTGTGATGAACCATGTCTTTGTCATCGTCTCCACCTTTCTGATACMGCTGGATCGCGGCTTGATGAAAACAAAGATAGAGACGATTATTGATGTGATAATCCGTTCAAATCCGTATGAGCTGTTGAAAAATACCCATGAGTTATCGGCCGACACTTGATGACCTCAATGCCTTCTCGGCAATCGTCACCCATCGCAGCTTCCGCAAGGCGGCTGGCGAACTCGGCCTCTCACCGTCGACGCTCAGCCATATGATGCGCAACATGGAGGCACGCATGGGCGTGCGCCTGCTGCATCGCACGACGCGCAGCGTCGCGGCCACCGAAGCCGGCAAAATGCTTCTCGACAGGCTGAAACCGGTCTTGCGCGATCTCGATCTGGCGCTGGATGCCGTCGGCGAATTCGGAGGTCAGCCGAGCGGTACGCTGCGCATCAACGCCAGCGAAATTGCCGCCCGCGTGCTGTTGAATGCCGCCATTCCTCTCTTCCTCGAACGCTATCCGGAGATATCGCTCGATATCGTCACCGAAAACCGGCTGGTCGATATCGTCGGCGAAGGCTTCGATGCCGGCATCCGCCTTCGGGAATCCGTGCCGCTTGATATGATAGCGGTCGAATTCGGCGGCGAAGCACGTTTCCTCGCGGTTGCCTCACCAGCTTACTTGAAAGATCACAAGCGACCGAAGACGCCTGAAGACCTCAAGCGCCACCGCTGCATCCGCCTGCGTATGCCGAGCGGCAAACTCTACCGCTGGGAGTTTGAGAAACATGGCCAGGAAGTGACTATCGAAGTATCGGGCGCCCTGACGCTCGATCATGTAGAACTGATGGCGGAAGCGGCGGTCAAAGGGCTCGGCATCGCCTATGTGCCGGAAAGGGTCGCGCGGCCCTATCTTGCCAGCAGCGAGGTTATCTCTGTTCTTGACGACTGGTGCCCGTCGATCCCCGGACTCTGCCTCTATTATCCCGGTCACAGGCACGTGCCGCAAAGCTTGCGCGCCTTCATATCCGTGCTGACGGAAGTCGAGCGGCAAGGTGCTTAGCCTCCCCGCACATCACCCCTGCCCATTCTGTCTCGCCTGTTCTGCAGAGCGGAAGCGCGCCGGCGTTATGCCGCGTCTTACCTTGAAAGCCTTGCCGAAGGCGGCTTCGGATTCATAACCGACCTCTGCAGCGATATCTGCAACGGTCCGGCGCGTCCTGAGCAGCTGGTCACTCGCCAGCATCATCCTGATATCGGTCAGGAACGCGCCGACCGTCATTCCCGCGCGCTCGCGAAATTGCCGGGCATAGGTAGCCCGCGACATGGCCGAATGACGGGCAAGATCGTCGATCGTCCAGCCAAAGGCCGGCGAGGACATCATTGCCACGACGGATTTGCCGAGCCTGGCATCCCCGAGCAATTGCAGCAGCCCCGTGGACGCGACGGGCGAGACCTTGCCGGCCCTCACTGCCATGATGAAAAGCGAGAGACAGGTCGCGGTGATGATCGCCAATGCTCCCGGCCTCTCTTCAGCGGTCTCCCTATAGAGCATGGCGACCAACGTCTTCAGCAGCTCCTCCGACTCCTCGATGAGCGATACGTGAAAGACGTCAGGCAGGCTATCGAGCAGCAAGGCAGCAGATCCCGGTGCGCAATCGAAATGACCACAGAGCAGGTCGACATCGGCCTCGCCTTCGCCGTTTTCGCGCAAAGGCAGCATGCCACCCACGGCGATGCGCAGGGGCCGTGCTTCGCCRCCTGGCCGCAAGCCAACGATCGCATGCGCATCCCCGCGCGGCAACAGCAGGAAATCGCCAGAGCGCAAGGTGACTTCACGACCGGAGCCGAGGCGAATGAGGCAATCGCCGCCGAGGATCAGATGAAACGGTAGCGTACCTGCTGCGACGGATTCGTGGTCGATATGAAACGCGCCCTGCAGCCGGCAGCGAATGTCGAGCGTCGGCTGCAGGCGGGCGAGTTCGATAAGGCGGCTTAAAACATCCATGAGACGATCGCGCTAGAAAATGACTTTTTTGAGCATTCAAACTATCACTTTTAACGGTCATAGTCACTCCCAACAGCCGAGGCAATCACGCCGTCGCTGATATGAGAAGGAATGATTTTCATGTTGGATTGGAAGGAATATCGCGGCGAACTCCTGGGCCGGATCGGCGAAATCGCCAAGATCGTGCCAGAGACGATCAAAGGCTATCAAACCCTTTCGACCGCAGGACAGAAGACCAACCATCTCGACGCCAAGCAGCGCGAGCTGATCGCCCTTGCCGTGGCCGTAACCGTCCGTTGCGATGGCTGTATTGCCGTACATACGACCGAAGCCCAGAAGGTCGGCGCCACCAAAGAGGAAATTGCTGAGGCTCTCGGTGTCGCGATCTCCGTTAATGCTGGTGCCGCTCTTGTCTATTCGGCCCGCGTGATGGACGCTGCCGACGCCATTGCAAAGTAAACGTCCAAAGTGAACCGCTTGCCGCACCGGCAGGGCAAATGACCCTGCCGGACCAATCCGGAGAAACGAACATGTCGCTCCCCCGCATACCCGCTGCATTCTTTGGCATTGTTCTTGGCGTTGTCGGGCTCGGCAGCAGTTGGCGCGCCGCCGCTGCCATCTGGMCGGTTCCGACCAGCGTGGGCGAAGCCATCAGCCTTCTTGGCTTTGCCATCTGGCTCGTCCTCATCCTCCTCTACGCCGCGAGATGGTTTGCCGCGCCGAAGGAGGTGACAGCTGAACTTGAGCATCCCATTCAGTGCTGTTTCGTCGGTCTGATCGGCGTCGCGACCATGCTGGCGGGACTTGCTATCCTTCCTTATTCGCGCATCGCAACTGAAGTTCTGTCTCTGGCGGGGTTCGCCATCACCCTGTTTTTCCTGCTCTGGCGAACCGGCCTGCTCTGGCGTGGTGGGCGTGATCCGGTCACCAACACGCCGGTTCTTTATCTGCCGACTGTTGCCGGTTCTTTCGTCACCGCCATCGCGGCAGGCACGCTTGGTTACGCCGACTGGGGTCAACTCGCCTTCGGCGCTGGTTTCTTTTCCTGGCTGGCAATCGAATCCGTACTGTTGCATCGCCTTCTGATGGCGCCAGAGCTAGCCACACCGCTGCGGCCAACTCTCGGCATCCAGGTTGCCCCGCCCGCCGTCGGCAGCGTCGCCTATCTGAGTGTGACGACCGGCACGCCCGATATGCTCGTGCACGCCATGTTCGGTTACGCTATCCTGCAGGTCCTGATCATCGGCCGCCAGTTGCCCTGGATCATGCAGCAACCCTTCGCCGGCTCCTATTGGGCCTTCACCTTCGGCCTCACCGCGCTTTCGACAGCAGTGCTGCGCATGACGGCGCGCGGCGACACCGGCGCGATCAGCGAGCTTGCGCCCGTTATCTTCGTGCTCGTCAATATCGCGCTTGCGATCATTGCGGTCGGGACGCTCTGGCTGCTGGTGAAAGGCAAGCTTCTTCCTGCTCCTGTCCAGGCCTGAGACCCCAACGGCTTTAGGCGCTTGCTACTTCCTGCTGCAGATCGACCACCGCCTTGATCGGCAGGTGGTCGGACGCCATGCGGGCGAGCGGGGTGTCATGCACCTCTACCACGGAGATGATGCCTTCCCGGTTGGCGATGATGCGGTCGAGCGCCAGGACGGGCAGGCCGGCAGGAAAACTCGGAACGGCAGGAGGCAACGGACCAAAAGCCGTCTGGAAACTATTGAGGGACGAGCGGTCGCCGAGCCGCCATTCGTTGAGATCGCCAAGCAGGATGGTCGGCATTTCATGCCGGTCGCTGATGAGATCGACCAGCATCTTTGCCTGTTGTGCCCGCGAGTGACGCAGCAGGCCGAAATGGGCAGCGATGATGCGTAGCTTCCCGCCGGCTTCGAGCTCGATTTCGGCAACCAGCGCGCCGCGCGGCTCCAGCCCCGGCAGCTTCACCTGATGAACATCATGGACCAGACCCTTGCGGACGAGCACCACATTGCCGTGCCAGCCATGCGCTTTCACCGCCCCTGAGATCGGAACCGGAACGAGCCCGGTTTCGCGTTCCAGGCGGGCGAGATCGAGAATGCCCGTACGCTCGCCGAAACGCGTATCGGCCTCCTGCAGCGCGATGACGTCGGCATCGATCTCATGGATGACACGGCTCGTGCGTTCCGGATCGAAGCGTCGGTCGGTGCCGACGCATTTATGGACATTGTAGGAAGCGATCAGAGTGCCGTCATTGCGCGGTTTCGGCCCCGCACGCCAGGTCTCAACGCGCTTCTTCCTGTTCTTGATAGAGGCCATGATACTGGCAGGGAGACTGTCTTTCTTCTTGGCTTGCATCGGAAGGAACGCCGGCTCCATTGCTCGGAAAGCTCTTTTTCAGGATTATAGGCAACGCAGCAAAACTTGCCATGCCGCAATCACGAAAACTCGATCAAAGATATGGCGAACCCAGCCACAACACCTTTTCGAGCAGCCGCACCAGGAAGGGTCGCGACCACAGCCCCTCGAGCGTAACCGGTGTGGCAGACTTGATGGCATCGTCGATGCGCTCATCGATTTCGGCAGCAAAACCGGCATTCAGCACTTCGAGATCGATCTCGAAATTCAGCCGGAGCGAGCGCGGATCGAGATTGGAGGAGCCGACATAGGCCCAGGTTCCATCGATCGAGAGCAGCTTGGAATGGCTGAAGCTGCCGGTCGAACGCCAGATGCGGCAGTAGTTCTTGACGATCTGGTCAAACTGCGCGGTCATCGCCCGGTCGACCAGGACGAGGTTGTTGGCGGCAGGCACGACGATATCTACCTCCACGCCGCGACGGGCCGCTGTCGTTAGTGCACTGATCAGCTCCCGATCCGGCAGAAAGTAAGGCGACATGATCCGGATGGACTGGCGCGCAACGGAAAAAGCGCCCATCAGCATTTTGTGGTTCGTCTCAACGCTCCGGTCCGGCCCGGAAGCGACGATGCGCATGAAGACCGGATCGCCGCGCTTGCGCTCCGGCCGGTCGATGCGCCAAGCCTCGCCGTTCAGGACTTCGCCTGTCGTGAAACGCCAATCCTCGGCGGCCACATCGAAGAGATCGGCAACTGCCGGGCCGCTAACACTGAAATGCGTGTCATGGGCAAAGCTCCCCCCGACCGCTTCCTCGCTGAAGCCTTCGCGGATATTCATGCCGCCCGTCAGCGCGATCTTTCCATCCGCGATCAGGATCTTGCGGTGGGTGCGCAGGTTCGCGTAGGGCAGCCTGAGACCCATGATGACGTTGCCGTTGAAGACATCGACCGTCACCCCGCCCTCCTGCAGACGGCCGAGAATACTCGGTACCGAATAGCGCGCACCGACCGCATCGATCAACACGCGCACCTCCACGCCGCGCCGGACGGCTGCAATCAGCGCATCGGCGATGCGAAGCCCGATCCGGTCGCGGTCGAAGATATAGGTTTCGAGCAGGATGCTGCGTTCGGCGGTTTCGATCGCCGTCTTCATCGCCGCATAGGCTTCGTCGCCGTTTTCCAACATGTCGATGGTGTTGCCGGTCGTCAGCGGATAACGGGTGACGCGATCACCAAGTGTCTGCAGGGCTGCAAAGCGGCGGCCGAACTGGCTGATGACGGCATCGGTCTCCGCGTCGAATTTTTCGAGCTCGTCCAGATCGGCGGCAGGCAGCAATGCGTCGCGGCGAAGGCTCAGCGACTTGCGGCGGATGCGGTTGATGCCGGCAATCATGTAAAGCAGGGCGCCGATGATCGGCGAGAGGATGATAACGCCCACCCACCCGATCGCCGCCCGGACCTCTTCCTTGGTCATAGCAGCATGGATCGCCGCCGCTGCCCCCATGGCAATCGAGATGACGAAGAGGATATGCGGCCAGTAGGTCGACAACAATTGAAACATCGCCACAAGATATAACCGCGAAGCGTCTGCGTTCAATCAGTCCGCGGCCCGCTCTCAACGCGAAATTTTCAGTTGTTTAATTCGCCGGCTCAACATCGACGGCAAAGACGACGGAATGTGGGGGCAGCGCGCCATCCTCGGCAGGCTTTGCTGCCTTGCCGTAACGCTCATAGATCACCGTCCCGGCGACCGACGGCAAGATAAGGGCCTGCCCCGACAAATTGGCGCGCAGAGCCAGCGTCAGATTGGCGAATTTCCACGAGACGGCGACCGTCCCTTCCGGCGCTTCAAGCACGCCACTGCCGATGGCCCAGCTCTGCCGCAGCAGCGGCACGATATAGGTTTTCCGCAGCGCCAGGAGCTCCGAGACGAATGCCAGGTTTTTCCGGCCCTCTTCGCTCTCGCGCAATTGCCAGTCAAGTTTCGAATTCTCGAAGGTCGAAAAGGCATTTGGATCGGGCAAATCGGCCAGGGACCTTTCGGCCTTCAATCCGCCAAAACCCTCGGCTTCCGCCATACGACCCTCGCGGACTATTTTGGCGAGCTCGCCCGTGTAATCGGTGAAGAAATAGAAGGGCTGCCTATCCCTATATTCCTCCCCCATGAAGAGAAAGGGAATGTGCGGTGAGAGCAGGAGTATCGCTGTCAACGCATCCAGCATATCGGGATCGGAAAGGCTTACCAGCCGCTCGCCGAAAGCGCGGTTGCCGATCTGGTCGTGGTTCTGCAGGAAATCGACAAAGGCGGTCGGCGGCAGGTAGCGACGCTCCCCGACGGGCAGTTCCGGCGGATCGGTTCGATCAGGATAGATAAAGCCGTGCTGAAGCGCGATGCGAAGCTTATGCCAGAGCTGATCGGCGAAAGGCTTGTAGTGGCCGACCGTTTCACCGGTCGCGATGATGTGCGCTACATGATGAAAATCATCGTTCCATTCGGCCTCGTAGGCTTTGGGAGCGCCGCTCTCGTCACGGTCCAGCAACTCCACGAGATTGCGCTGGTCTTCGACGACGAGATGGACGTGCCTGTCGGCGAAGGCGGCTTTCACTTCGTCGGCCATAGCCGACAGCACATGCTTTTCGGACGTGTCGTGGATTTGCTCCACGGCATCGAGCCTGAGCCCGTCCAGCCGGAACTCGTCGATCCAGTAGATCGCATTCTCGATGAAAAAGTGCCGTACCGGATTTCGCCCGAAATCGATTGCCGCTCCCCAGGGCGTTTCCCGGTCTTCGCGGAAGAAGCCCGGCGCATAGCTGGGGAGATAATTGCCCTCGGGTCCGAAATGATTGTAGACGACATCGAGCAGCACCATGATGCCAAGGCCATGCGCCGTATCGATGAAGGCCTTGAAATCGGCCGGCGTGCCATAAGCGGAATGCGGCGCATATTGTAGCACACCGTCGTAACCCCAGCCGCGATTACCGGCAAATTGCGCAACGGGCATCACTTCGACAGCCGTGATGCCGGTTTCCGCGAGATGCGTGAGCTTCTCCGCCGCAGCACGGAACGTACCCTCGGGCGTAAAGGTACCGATATGGATTTCGCTGATGATCGCCTCTTCCCAGGGGCGGCCGCGCCAGCCAGAATTCTGCCATCGATAGTGGGGATCGACGATCAATGATGGGCCATGCACATCCCCGGCCTGCCTTCGCGACGCCGGGTCCGGCACAGCCCTTCCGTCCGGCAGAACGAACATATACTCGTCGTCGGCAGATGCCTCCACCACAGTTACCTCGAACCAACCGTCGCCAATATGCTCCATCGAGATATCTCGGCCGCGATGCCGCAGCGATAGCGCGTCCGCGCCTGGCGCCCAAAGGCAAAGACGCGCGCCGTTGCCCTCAATGAGCTTTGCGCCCCAGCGCGTCGTGATCCTACCAGTTTGTGAAATCTGGTTCATCCCTCACCCCGTCTGATTTCCATCAGCATCAAATTCCTGAGGCTGCGCGTTGTTCCGAACAGACAGGAACAATCCGGAGCGCGATTGGCTGAAGGTGAAAGCCAAGGGATCGCCGTCATGAACGTCGCACCGAAATTCGGTMCTGCCTTCACGCTTGAAAGCGCCGACGCCGCCAACCTCGATCAGCTCGAACGTCAGGCGGAAGCCCGCACGCGCTGCGACCTCTACAAGAACGCACCCCAGCTCGTCTTCGGCGAACGATCGCAAAAGGCCGATATCATGCTTGTCGGCKAACAGCCCGACGACAAGGAGGATATTGCAGGCCACCCCTTTGTCGGCCCGGCCGGACGCCTGCTCGACATCTGTCTCGAGGAGGCTGGGCTCGAGCGCTCGCGATGCTACGTCACCAATGCGGTCAAGCACTTCAAGTTCGAGCCTCGCGGCAAGCGCCGCCTGCATTCGAAGCCCAACACGGGGGAGATCCAGCGCTGCTCCTGGTGGCTCGGGGCTGAAATCAACCTCGCGCAGCCGAGTCTCCTCGTCGCGCTCGGTGCGACCGCACTTTATTCTCTCCTTGGCTCAAAGGTGAAACTGACAGCCTCACGCGGTCACATCCTCACGCCGGAGAACCGTCCGCCGGTTCTCGTGACCATCCGCCCTTCCTTCCTCCTGCGGATTCGCAAGGAAGAGGATTTCGCGCTCCAGCGTGCGAATTTTATCGAGGAGTTGCGCCACGCTGTCCAATATCAAGGCAACTAGAACGAGTTGCTGCCTATAAATATTGCAACGCAAAAATATTTCCGACAGACTTGGCAAATCCACTTGAAACCGGCCCCATAGTCTGGAACCTTTTTCAAAGGTATCGCGTTCGAACGACGGCAAGTTGTGACTGGAGATCAGCGATGGCAGAAACTCGGGACGAGTGGATAAAGAAACGTGCATATGCCCTCTGGGAAGAAGAGGGGCACCCGATGGGAAGGGATTCCATCCATTGGGAACAAGCAAGGGCCGAGCATGACGCACTCAAGGGGGCTTCAAAATCTCCAAACGGCAAGGAAGTGAAACCTAGGGCGAAGCGTGCGGCCGCAGCCAAGACGGCGGCACCGGCAACTGAGGTCACGAATGGCGGCGAAGCCAAGAAACCTGCCAAACAGGCGGCAAAGACCGACGGCATCGTCAAACCCGCCCCGAAACGGACAGCCGTACGCAAATCTGCTTCCTGACAGGAAATATTCAGTTGCAGTGAAAGAGGGCGCTCTGAATAGCGCCCTTTGGCCCGTTTTGTCATAAGTTTGAATTGGTTCCACGCTAAGAAGTTCATGAAGCGCCAGCTTCTGTGCGGGGGTGACCACAAGCCGAATGAAACGTCCGTCTGGACAGCTTTGTAAAAAAGCTGCGTCCACCCCTCGAAACGGGGAACAGGAACCTCTTCCGTTTGTTTCTGCCAACAGGCAAACGGAGGACGTCGCCATGAACAGCTGTTTTGCTGCTATCATACCGGTCCGCGTGGCCTGCGCCGATGGTTTTCAAGCGCGGGTGTAGGGGATGGAGATGTCGCTTCTTTTCATCGCCGCCCTGCTCTACGTCGGCTTCGCGCTCGGCCTGATCCTTTTTGTCGATAATATAGTCGGCATATTTTTCCGTGATCCGCGCAAACCAATCCAGTTTCGATCTTTCGTGTTAAGTCGCGCTTTTGCCGCCTCGCAGAAACTGGACCCGAAGCAGGAAATATAAACGCCCTGGCTGAAGTAATCGGAGCTTTGCCCGGTTAACGATATTTGTAGCTCGGCCTTTCCCTTATGTCCCACGCCTCTATTTTGTCGACATGGACCGGCAAGCCCGGTGCGGACTATGCCGCAGCAATGAATGAAAGCGATTTTTGATGGCACGGGTTGGGGGCCGCTGGCCGGAAGGCGATAGCGAAATCGGCAATCTGCTGCGCCGGGGAAACATAGACGCAGCCGGCATCGGGCCGGTCGAGGCATGGCCAAGTTCCCTCAAGCACATCGCGGAAATGGTGGTCAATTCACGCCAGCCGAAATTCGTCGCCTGGGGTTCGGAACTCGCCTTTATTTACAACGACGCCTATGTCGCGATCTTCCCCGAACGGCATCCTGCATCCCTCGGAAAACCCTTCCACAAGGTCTGGTCGGATATCTGGCCGCAATTCGAGCCGATCGTGCAGGCAACGCTCGATGGACGGTCGCAGCTCTACAAGGAACTTCTCGTTCCCATGAGGCGCGAAGGCCAGACGGAGGACACGTGGTTCACCTTTTCCTATACGCCGCTGCGGGACGACGACGGCAAGGTCGCCGGCATTCTCTGCGCGACAATGGAAGTGACGGACCAGGTGCTTGGCAAACGCCGCGAGAGCATCGCGCTGGATGAGGCGCGAAAAAAATCCACCACACTCGCTGTTGTCAATCGCGCCGGTGCGGCAATCACGGCCGAGCTTAACGTCGATCGCCTGACACAGATCGCCGTCGATGCCGGCGTGACGTTGACGGACGCCGAATTCGGCGCGTTCTTCTACAATGTCGATGATGGTGAAGGCGGCAGTTACATGCTTTACGCGCTGTCTGGTGTTGAACGGAAACATTTCGACAGGTTTCCGATGCCGCGCAACACCAAGGTCTTTGCGCCGACTTTCAACGGCGAGGGCGTTGTGCGCTCCGACGATATCCTGCTTGATCCGCGCTACGGGCAGAATGCGCCGCATTCCGGCATGCCGAGCGGCCACCTTCCTGTGCGCAGCTATCTCGCCGTTCCGGTCAAGTCGCGCGACGGCAGCGTCATTGGTGGACTGTTCTTCGGTCACAGCCAGCCCGCCCGCTTTTCGGATGCGGCAGAGGCAAGCCTTGTCAGCCTGGCGGGCCAATCTGCCGTCGCAATCGACAACGCCAGGCTCATCCGCGCTGCAGAGGTCGAAATCGCCCAGCGCCGCGGTGCCGAGGACCAACTCCGTAAGCTGAACGAAACGCTTGAGGTTCGCGTCGCCGCCGAAATCCTCGAACGCCAGCAGGCGGAAGCAGCCCTGCAGCAGGCGCAGAAGATGGAATCGATCGGCAAGCTCACCGGCGGCGTAGCCCACGATTTCAACAATCTGCTGCAGGTCATTTCAGGCAATCTCCAGCTTCTCGGCAAGGATGTGACGAATAACGGCCGAGCCAAGGAGCGCATTGCCAACGCGCTATCCGCCGTCGAGCGCGGATCGCGGCTCGCCAGCCAGCTTCTCGCCTTCGGCCGCCGCCAGCCCCTGGAGCCGAAGGTGATCAATATCGGCCGCCTCGTCTCTGCCATGGATGACATGCTGCGCCGCGCGCTGGGTGAGGAAATCGAAGTGGAGACCATGGTCTCCGGCGGCCTCTGGAACAGTTTTGCCGATCCGATCCAAATTGAGAACGCACTGCTGAACCTTGCGATCAACTCACGTGATGCAATGGATGGCGCCGGCAAACTGACGATCGAAGTGGGCAATGCCTTTCTCGACGATTCCTATAGCCGCACTCATCCGGAGGTCGCAGCCGGCCAATATGTGGTGCTCGCCGTCACCGACACCGGCTCAGGCATGCCACCGGAGATCATCGAGCAGGCTTTCGAACCGTTCTTCTCAACCAAACCGGAGGGTAAGGGTACCGGTCTCGGCCTTTCCATGGTCTACGGTTTCGTCAAGCAGTCCGGCGGCCATGTGAAGATCTACAGCGAGATCGGAGAAGGCACGACGGTGAAGCTTTATCTTCCCCGCTCCTTCCAGAGCGAGGACCGGATAGCCACTGGCGACAATGTTCCCGCAACCGGCGGCACCGAGACTATTCTGGTCGCCGAGGATGATGAAGGTGTGCGTACAACCGTCGTCGAGATGCTGACCGATCTCGGCTATTACGTCCTGAAGGCCAAGGATGCGCAGAGCGCGTTGACCGTGATCGAGAGCGGCGCGCATATCGACCTGCTTTTTACCGACGTCGTCATGCCTGGTCCGCTGAAGAGCCCTGAACTCGCGCGCATGGCCCGCGAGCGGCTGCCCAACGTCGCCGTGCTTTATACGTCAGGCTATACCGAAAACTCGATCGTCCATGGCGGCCGGCTGGATCCCGGCCTGGAGCTCCTCTCCAAGCCCTATACACGGGAGGCCTTGGCGCGAAAAGTCCGCCACGTCCTCGTCAATCAGCCACAACGCCGCCAGAGCAACCCGGTGCCGCTGCCAGACAGCGCGCAGCCGCGCGACATCGTCCAGGCCAGGCTGAAACTTCTGTTGGTCGAGGATGATGCCTTCATCCGCATGGATACAGCCGAAATCCTGCGGGACCTCGGCTATGACGTGATCGAAGCCGACAGCGGCGAACAGGGCATCGAACTCCTGCACAGCACGGATATAGATATCGTCGTTGCCGATGTCGGCCTGCCGGGCATGTCCGGCCCGGCCCTAGCAGCGCTGGCGCGCGAAGCCTTCCCTTCGGTCGGCCTGGTCTTTGCGACCGGCAACAGCAATCTGCCGGATGCGAACCGTTTTTCCGGTTCTGTGCTGCTGCCAAAGCCGTTTACCACTGCAGCACTCGACCGCGCAGTGAAGACCGCTGCCAGCCAGCGCCCCATAGCATAGGGGCCCCTGACTGCCTCGGGCCTTCGAGTTCCGGAAATTTCCCGAACTGGTGGCGGCCGGGAAGGCCCGGAACTTTTTACATGGCCAGCGGTTGAGCCTCTTTCGAACCAGAGGAGGCAGCCATGCCGAAAGGTGACAAATCCGCTTATACCGACAAGCAGAAGAGAAAGGCCGAGCATATCGAGGAAGGCTATGAGGACCGCGGTGTATCCCAAGGGGAGGCCGAACGCCGCGCATGGGCAACCGTCAACAAGGAAAGCGGCGGCGGCAACAAATCAGGCTCTGGGCGCGGCAAGAAGGATACGAACGAATCCTCCGAAAAAGGCGGACAGATCGGCGGACATGCCTCCGCATCCCGCTCGAAAGAAGAGCGTTCCGCTTCCGCCAAGAAGGCAGCCGCCACTCGCAAGCGCAACGAGCACCACGCCCATCACTGACGGCACGATCAGCCAGGTAGCGGGCAGACCCGCGCCGCATATGGCTGCGAAGGAAACGCGCGATGGCGAAAAGCAAGAAAAAATAGTCACAGCGTGTCACCGAAAACAGTGACGCCCTGGTCCTTAAGGAAGACGCATTCACTTCCGACGATCCGAAAAAGATCGCCGATTGCCTGAAACACTCGGCCGAAAACAGCGACCGGCGAAAATCGAGCCCTTCCGGTCGGCGATGCCGATGCTGAATTTCTACATCAACCGCGCTGGCGACCAATTGACGAAGAAGGAGACGGGCACACTTGAAAAGGCGAAGGACGAACTTCGCAAGGATTTCAGCCGCCTACCAAGGCGTTAAAGACACTACGAGGACAAATGACTTACGAGCTTTATTATTGGGACGGCATCCAGGGCCGTGGAGAATTTGTGCGGCTGGCGTTCGAGGAAGCGGGTGCCGACTATATCGACATGACCCGCCAGTCCGGCCCCGGGCGTGGCACCGGCGCGATGTTGACCATCATGGAAAGCAAAAGCGAGGCGCATATTCCCTTCGCGCCACCCTTCCTCAAGGAGGGCGACCTCATCATTCCGCATGTCGCCAACATTCTTCTCTACCTCGGCCCCAAACTCGGACTGGCACCGGATGACGAAGGGCTGCGCTATGTGGTGAACGGGTTGCAGTTGACGATCACCGATTTTGTAGCCGAAGTGCATGACACGCATCACCCGATCGCCACCTCGCTCTACTATGAAGACCAAAAGGAGGAAGCGAAGGCCCGCTCGGCCGATTTCACCAAGGAGCGCATCCCGAAATTCCTCGGCTATTTCGAACGCGTGCTGCAGCAGAATCCGTATAGCGCCAAACATGTAGCCGGCGATGCACTGACGTATGTGGACCTGTCGCTCTTCCAGATCGTCGAAGGCCTCGTTTATGCGTTTCCAAAGGCGATGAGCAGCTACCGCAGCAAATATCCGCTGCTTGCCGCCCTCCATGACAGCGTCGAGCATCGCCCCAACATCGCCCGCTATCTGAAATCCGACCGCCGCTTGCCTTTCAGCACGGAAGGCATTTTCCGCCACTATCCGGAACTCGACATGGATGCTTCCTRATCAGGGATTGCTTTCAATTTTTCAAGAACGATTGGCATTGCCATCGGCTTTGCCTTCGATCCAGAATTTGAAATGTCGAAAAGGTCGAGGAAGTCCGCCACGAGAACGTGCCCCATACTCTCCTGTTGAATGCGTAACCCGCAGCTCCGCTGCGGGTTCTTTTTATTCACTCGGGAATGCTGCGACGCGTCAGGAAATCCAGCATGCGGTTCTCATCCGCCCGAAGCCCACGCAGGGGCTCGCTACCGCCCTCCTCCAGCGTCTCATCCTTGGCCGAAAGCGCAATGATTGCCGGGTGGATGTAGCTGGAGCGCGAGATCGCCGGCGTATTGTGCAGGGCGTCTGCCGCAGCCTCCGACATTTCCTTGACGGACGGCCGCCGTCCTTCTGAAACGGCGCTGCGCGCTGCGCCGAAAGCGGCAAGCGAACCTGCCCATGTACGGAACGTCTTGGCGGAAATGGCAATGCCCGAGATCTCAGCGAGATAGGCATTCAACCGGCCGGAATCGATCGGCCTTAGCGCCCCGGTCTCATCCTTCCAGACGAAAAGCTGCCTGCCCGGCAGATCGGCGATCTCTTCCAAAATCTTCTGCAGGCGCGGATGTTTGAGACTGCGCTGGACCCGTTTGCCACCCTTGGCGCGGAATTTCAGCTCGATACGCCCATCGACCATCTTCAGATGACGTTTCAGCAGGGTCGTTGCACCATAGGTGTCGTTCTCCTTCACATAGGCCTGGTTGCCGACACGCAGATGCGCTTCGTCGAGCAATATCGTCAGCGCCGCAAGCACGCCGTTGACGTCCTCCGCACCGGTATCGAGATGGCGCAGCACCGTTCGCCGGATCTTTGGCAGCGCATTGCCGAATTCGATGAGTTGATGGAATTTTCCGGTGCTGCGGAAGGATTGCCAGTCCTTGTGATAACGGTATTGTTTGCGGCCACGGACATCGAAGCCGGTCGCCTGCAAATGCCCGTTCTCGTCAATGCAGATCCACACATTGTCATAGGCCGGCGGCAAGCCGAGCGCACGGATGCGCGCCCGCTGGATCTCATCGGCCAGTGTTTTCCCGTCCGGCAACGTATAGCTGAAGCCCTTTCCCTTCCGTCGTCTGCGGATACCGGGTTCGGTATCGCTGACATAAACCAGGCCAAGCTCGGTGATGACGTCGGCATTCATTCTTGCTACTGATCCGTCACTTGCTCCGGCGACCAAAATGGAACCACCTGCGGCGCTCAGCCTTGCTTGCATCCTTTGGCGGTTTGGTCTGCCCCTTCGGCGCAAAGACTGCGATGCTTTGGGCATAAACCATCACGGGGCTTTCCTGCTCATGAAGGTTGAAACCGTCGTCCTCCGCCCCGGTATCCAGCACGCGAGCCCATTGCTTCAGGCCATTGACCTCGGGCAAATACACCTCGCAATCGCCGCCGGCGTTGAAGACCAGATAGAGATCATCCATCTCTTCCGTCTCAGGGGAATGCGCACTCTTAGAAAGATAGACGCCGAGCACCTGAAGCCCGTCGTCATTCCAAGCGCCGTCATCCATGAAGTTGCCATCCGGTTTGTACCAGGCGATTTCGATGCGTCCGTCCTCGGTACTGTCACCCGTCAGAAAACGCTCCTGCCTCAGCACGGGATGCGCCTTGCGGAAGGCAACCGCATTGCGACAAAAATCGAGGAACGGATCATCGAGGCCATCCCACTTCGTCCAGCCGATCTCATTGTCCTGGCAATAGGCGTTGTTGTTGCCGCCCTGGCTGTTGCCGATCTCGTCGCCGGCGAGGATCATCGGGACGCCCTGGGAGAGCATCAGCGTCGCCATCATGTTGCGGCGACGGCGCGCGCGAAGCCTGTTGATGTCCTCGTTATCGGTCGTGCCTTCGGCACCCATATTATCGGAATGATTGTCCGAATGACCGTCCCTGTTATCCTCGCCATTCGCCTCGTTGTGCTTGTCGTTGAAGGAAACCGTGTCGGCCAGCGTGAAGCCGTCATGGGCCGACAGCAGGTTGATCGATGAAGTCGCGCCGCGATCCGAATGGTTGAACTGAACCGCCGAGCCGGTGATACGTTGCGAGATCTCCGATACCATGCCGCCATCGCCTTTCCAGAAGCGGCGCACGTCGTCACGGAACTTATCATTCCATTCGCGGAAGGGATGGGGGAAGCCGCCGACCTGATAGCCGCCGTCGCCGACGTCCCAAGGCTCGGCGATCAGCTTGACGCCGGCAAGGATCGGGTCCTGACGGATTGCGCCGAAGAACAATCCCTGCCGGTCGAACTCCAGATCCTGGCGGCCGAGCGTGCTGGCGAGATCGAAGCGGAAGCCGTCAATATGCATGGCGCTAACCCAGTAGCGCAGGCTGTCCAGCACCATGCGCATGACCATGGGATTGGCAACGTTCAGCGTATTGCCGGTCCCGGTCGTATCGAAGGTGTGGCGCGGATCATCAGGCGAAAGGATGTAGTAGCTCGCATTGTCTAGCCCGCGGAAGGAAAGGGTCGGTCCTTTCTCGCTGCCCTCGGCCGTGTGGTTGTAGACGACGTCCATGATGACTTCGATGCCGGCGGCATGGAACTTCTTCACCATGGTCTTGATCTCGGTGATCTTGTCGCCCGAGAGATAGCGTGCCTTCGGCGCAAAGAAACCGAGTGTCTGGTAGCCCCAGTAATTCGTCAACTTCTTCTCTTCGAGATAGCGGTCGTTGGGGAAGAACTGGATCGGCAGCAGCTCGATCGCCGATATGCCGAGCTTTACGAGATGATCGATGATCGGATCGCTGCACATGCCGAGAAAGGTGCCACGCAGCCTGTCAGGCACTTTCGGATGCAGCATCGTCAGTCCGCGGACATGCGCCTCATAAATCACCGTCTCCGGCCATGGCCGCCGTATTGCTTCTTCACCAGCCCAATCGAAATCCGGATCCTGAACGATACCCTTGACCATGTAAGGCGCGCTGTCGCGCTCATCGAAGGAAAGATCGTCCTTTCCGATCGTATAACCATAGAGCGCATCATCCCATTTGAGATCGCCGAGCACCTGCTTGGCATAGGGATCGAGCAGCAGCTTGTTGGCATTGAACCGATGGCCGTTCTTCGGATCGTAGGGACCGTGCGCGCGGTAGCCGTAGACGGTGCCTGGACCGACGCCGGCAATATAGCCCGACCAGATATCACCCTCGCGCTTCGGCAGCGGCAGCCGGGCAATCTCCTTCTTGCCGTCGGGAGAGAAGAGGCAGAGCTCCACCTGTTCTGCATGCGCGGAGAAAACCGCGAAATGCGTGCCTGAACCGATATATTCCGCCCCCAGTTCCGGTTTCAGGAAGTCGAGTTCGGAAAAGGAAAAGCTCATGACGCCCCCGTTTGTTAAATGGCCAAGCGGGAAACGTCATTGCGGTGCGAAAGTTCCGTAAATTGCGATCTTTCCAGCCCCAATCAGGGCATCAGCTGGCCGCCATTAACCTCGAGGATCTGGCCCGTCACATAGCCTGAAAACGTCGGCGAGGCGAGGAAGAGATAGGCGCCGACGCAATCTTCCGATGTACCGACGAAGCCCATCGGGATCGACTTTCGCTGCATCTCCATCTGTTCGTCATTCGTGTAACGCTCGTGGAAAGGCGTTGCGATGACGCCGGGTGCGACCGCATTGACGCGAATCCTGTCGGCAACGAATTCCTTGGCGTGGCCGCGGGTGATCGTCGAGACAAAGCCTTTGGAGGCCGCATAGAGGATCGCGCCGTTGCCGCCGCCATTGCGGGCAGCAATCGAGGTCGTGTTGATGATGAAGCCACCCTGCTTCTTCAGCCAGGGATGGGCGGCGCGCGTTGCAGCCAGAACCGAGCGGGCATTGAGATTCATGACCTTCTCATAATGCTCGTCGGTATATTCTGAGGTCGGCTTGCGGCCGAGCATGCCGCCGGCATTGTTGATGAGACCGTCAAGATGGCCGAAGGTCTTGGCCGTCTCTTCGACGACACGCTCCGTTTCGCCCTCCCGCGACACGTCGCCATGCACCAGATGCACTGCGCCGCCCGCTGCCTTAATCTCATCGGCAAGCTTTTCGGCTG
The DNA here is from genome assembly GCF_056397645.1 of Rhizobium sp. 05L429. Taxonomy (NCBI): domain Bacteria; kingdom Pseudomonadati; phylum Pseudomonadota; class Alphaproteobacteria; order Hyphomicrobiales; family Rhizobiaceae; genus Rhizobium; species Rhizobium sp. 05L429. The sequence goes on from NZ_JBFTNV010000034.1 coordinate 42,024, forward strand.
GTTCGCGGCTTGAATTGTAATGAATACCGACCTTGACGCCCTGCGCGGCAAAGGCGCGCGCAACGGCCGCGCCGATGCCCGTGGAAGCGCCTGTTATCAGCACGGCCTTGCCGGCGAGGTCAGGAATTTTGATGGATGCAAGCAATTGAGCAAGATCTGCCATGGCGACGATAGCCTCCCGAAAAACCAAAGACATAGGTGATAAAACGATATGTGCCAGTCTTAGCAGGGGAGATTGGCGAAGGGCAATGCACGAAAGAGCGAGATGCCATGCCTCCGGCGCCGGCGCCGCCGTTGACAAATGACCGACGGGCCAAACTTTCGGCCTTGCCTACCGATCCCTTCTCATCGACCTTGCCGACGGAGCAACTCATCCTTCGGTGCTGGCACTCGGCAGTCGCCTCTCCATCCGCGTGCCCTACGGAATCGCGCTCAGGCGCGACGATTCCGCTTTTCGACTTCCCGTCGACCGCACGCTGACCCCAAGCTGCTCAAGACCTATTTCGGCGCCGAGGCGCCGGTCGTGCGCAGCGAAATCATGATGCAATCAATTCCCGAATAAACGGCTCTCAGACCCTTTCGAGCGCCACGGCGATGCCCTGACCGACGCCGATGCACATGGTCGACAGCGAATAGCGGCCGCCGGTTTCGCCAAGTTCGAGAGCTGCAGTACCGGTGATACGGGCGCCTGACATGCCGAGCGGATGACCGAGCGCGATCGCCCCGCCATTGCGGTTTACTCGCGGATCGTCATCGGCAATGCCGAGTTCTCGCAGCACCGCCAGACCCTGGCTGGCAAAGGCCTCGTTGAGTTCGATAACGTCGAACTGGTCCTGCTTCAGGCCGAGCCGCACCATCAGCTTTCGCGAAGCCGGTACCGGGCCGATGCCCATGACACGAGGCGGAACAGCCCCAGCCGCACCTCCGAGAACGCGGGCGATCGGCGTCAGCCCGTATTTCTTCGCCGCAGCTTCCGAGGCGATGATAAGGGCGGCCGCCCCATCATTGACGCCCGAAGCATTGCCGGCCGTCACCGTGCCGCCCTGACGGAAGGGCGTCGGCAATTTTGCGAGTGCTTCCATGCTGGTTGCGCGCGGATGCTCGTCMTTCTCGACGGTGATGGGATCGCCCTTGCGCTGCGGGATGGTCACCGAGGTGATTTCCTTGGCCAGCCGGCCGCTTGCCTGGGAGGCAGCAGCCTTCGCCTGCGAGCGGACAGCGAAGGCATCCTGGTCTACGCGGCTGACCTTGTAATCTTCGGCGACGTTTTCGCCCGTCTCCGGCATGGAATCGACGCCGTATTGCTTCTTCATAAGTGGGTTGATGAAACGCCAGCCGATCGTCGTGTCGTAAATTTCGGCAGCGCGCGAAAAGGCGGCATCGGCCTTCGGCATGACGAAGGGGGCTCTCGACATGCTTTCGACGCCGCCTGCAATCATCAGTTCGGTTTCGCCGGCACGAATGGCACGCGCTGCGGCAATGACGGCATCCATGCCTGAGCCGCAGAGACGGTTGATCGTCGTGCCCGGCACCGAAACCGGCAGGCCGGCGAGAAGCAGCGACATGCGCCCAACGTTGCGGTTATCCTCGCCCGCCTGGTTGGCGCAGCCGAAAATCACGTCGTCGACCGCCTCCCAGTCAACAGAGGCGTTCTTCGACATCAGCGCCTTCAGCGGAATGGCGCCGAGATCGTCTGCACGAACGGAGGAGAGCGAACCGCCATAACGGCCGATCGGCGTACGGATATAGTCGCAGATGAAGGCTTCGGTCATAGACTTGTCCTCAAAGTTCTGGAACGACGAGGTCGGCAACCGGMCCCTCAATATGGAGCGGGGCGCCCGTCATGGCCTGCAGCTCCTCTACCGACATGGCGTGCAGCTTCYCCCGCAACAAAAAACGCCCGTCCTTGATGTCGATGACGGCATGGCTCGTATAGATACGGGTAATGCAAGCCACCCCCGTCAGCGGAAACGTGCATTTGTCGACCAGCTTCGGCTCGCCGTTCTTGGTGACATGTTCTGTGATGACGCAGACCTGCCTGGCGCCATGAACCAGATCCATGGCGCCGCCGACGGCCGGCACGCCCTTGGCGCCGACGCGCCAGTTGGCGAGATCGCCGTTCTGAGCGACCTGATACGCGCCAAGGATCGCGACATCGAGATGGCCGCCGCGAACCATCGCAAAGCTGTCGGCATGGTGGAAAAAGGCCGCACCCGGCTTCAGCGTTACCGCCTTCTTGCCGGCATTGATGAGATCCCAGTCCTCCTCGCCAGCTTGCGGCGCCTCGCCGAAATTCAGAATGCCGTTTTCCGTATGGAAGATCGCTTGTCGACCCGGCGGCTGATAGCGGGCGACCATTTCAGGAAAGCCGATACCGAGGTTCACATAGGCACCATCGGCAATGTCCTGGGCGGCACGCCAGGCGATCTGGGCGTTGGATAGCTTGATATCTTCTCTGGTGTCGACGGTCATGCGTAGGCCACCCCGGCTCGAATGAGCTCTTCTTCCTGTTGCGGATCGGCGATTTCGACGACGCGGTCGACGAAGATGCCGGGTGTGACGACATGCTCGGGATCGATGTCGCCGGCCGACACGATGGTCGAGACCTGGGCGATCGTCTTGGCCGCCGCCATGCACATCAGCGGGTTAAAATTGCGTCCCGCCTTGTTGTAGGTGAGATTGCCGTAGGTATCGCCGACATGTGCCTTGACGATCGCAAAATCGGCCTTCAGCCAGCGTTCCTGCACATAATGCCGGCCATCGAATTCCGCGATCACCTTGCCGTCGGCCAGCTCGGTTCCGTAACCCGTCGGCGTGTAGAAGGCCGGAATCCCGGCACCGCCGGCGCGAATGCGCTCGGCAAGCGTGCCCTGCGGAACAAGCTCCAACTCGATCTGACCGGCCAGATATCTATCGGTGAAGGCACGCGGATCGGATGAGCGCGGGAAGGAGCAGACCATCTTCCTGACCATGCCGGCATCGATCATCGCGGCAATGCCGATACGGCCATTGCCGGCATTGTTGTTTATCACCGTGAGGTTCTTCGCCCCTTTGTCGATCAAGGCGTGAATGAGCTCAATCGGCGCACCCGAGCCGCCGAAACCACCGATCATGACGATGGCACCATCGCCTATTTCGGAGACGGCGTCGGCCGCGCTCCCCATTGTCTTGTCCATGCGGGATCTCTCCTTGCCGGATGAGGCCTCCTCGTGCCTCCCTGACCACAGGGATAGAGCGAGAGTACTCGTTACGGCAAGAATTTTGTGCGTTATATGATATTTGTTCATATAACGCACAAATGAAATTTGCGAGCGAATGTGCTGCGCGCTATTGGGCTCCCGCAGAAGGCAGTGCGTCTCATGGGTCGGTAGTCATCCGCTGGCAGTCCAGCAAGCCGGTTCTCAATGACGTCAGGTTGTTGACAAGACAGGTCGAGACAAGACTGGCAGAAGAGAAACGCTCAAAAAGGTGGGAGACACGGCCACGCTACCGGGAGGCTCGACTTGGCGGGACTGCTTTCAGCCGTGTCACGCTGTCGGGCTTAGCGTCCCCTGTTTTCCCGCGATACCGGCAGTGTTGTGCTTTCCCAATGCCACTCGACATTTCCGGGTACGAAACCGAGCTTGGTGTTCCTGCGGCCAATAATTCGGCGGCTTCCGGTATTCGGCGCCAGATGATCAATATCCGTCAGGAACGCGTCGAAACTGTCACGCCAGCGTGGATCAATGTGGTGGTCGGACGCAAGCATGCGTCGATATTGTTCCCGCAGGAACTTGTGCTTATGAGTTTTTGGCATGGCGCTCGGGTGGGAATGTTGGGGTGTGGGAGCAATAGCGAGCGGGCCGTATAATTTGAGTTTACGTTCGTTGTAAAGTGCCTCTTGTCGCAAACATAGATCAGCGGTCGCTTTCATCCGGCGCGCTGCGCCTGGCGGAACCCGGCCGCGAAGCGACGTAGGCAGCGCAAGCCAGGATCAATGCACCGATGATGATCGCGAGGGGAACAGATGGCTTCGAAGTAACGAAGAATATCGCGTATCCGGCCGACATCCCCGTCAAGGCTAAAATCTTGGATTTCCGGGAAATCGCCCCGTTTTCACGCCAGTCGCGTAGCGAGCCGCCAAACCGACTGCGCATCAGATAGGCCTCCAAGCGTGGGGATGACCGGCTGAAAAACCACGCAGCCAGGATCAGGAAGATCGTCGTCGGCATGAGCGGAAGGATGGCACCGATAATTCCAAGACCGACCATCAACAGACCAAGGCAAATATAAACCGCCCGTTGGAACGAACTGCGCGGCGGGCCGGGCATAGAATTCAATTCACGCACTCCTCATCAGATCGTCAGCCTCACGATGGCCTGCAACGAAAGAATTAAGAATCTCCTGCTGGCCCACATCTTGGGGTCGCGGTACCATATTTCACCACACACCTATGGAAGCCTGAATATTTCACGTCGACGGTCGCCCGACAGATGCGTAAGTTCGTCGAACCAGCACGTCACCCTGCACGCCCATTCCCAACCCGAGCGGAACACCCAGAATGACGACCCACCCTTTCGTCGCAACTGCCTTTTACAATGTTATTGGAACCATGCCTCCGGCTTTGACGGTCGCGAGCGGCGACACAGTCGTAACCCGCACACTTGACGCATGGGGCTACGACGAGAACGACGTCCGGCAGGCAAGCGGCCCAAATCCCATGAACGGGCCAGTCTTCGTCGAGGGTGCCGAATCCGGAGATGCCCTCAAGGTCGAAATTCTGGACATGAAACCCACAAGGGACACTGGGTTCACGCGCAGCGTGTTGGCGGCAAATGTCATTGATCCCGAGGCCGTTCGCGACCTTCCAAGATCTGAAAAGACGCTGTGGGATATCGACCGGCAAGCGATGACTGTGAAATTGAAGGAGCCGGTTGCCGGCATCGAAAATCTGGTTCTGCCATTGTCGCCGATGATCGGATGTTTCGGCGTAGCGCCGAGCCTTGGCCAGGCGATCTCAACGGCCACGAGCGGTGCGTATGGCGGAAATATGGATTACCGCGTGCTCGGTCCCGGCGCGACGATCTGGTTCCCCGTCTTCGCGCCCGGCGCATTGTTCTTTCTTGGCGACTGCCATGCGGTCCAGGGTGACGGCGAAATCGTCGGCACTGGTGTAGAGACGACGTTCGAAGTCACTGTCCGGCTGACGGTTGAAAAGGGAAGGCCGATATCCTGGCCGAGGGCCGAAACTGTTGATGATATCATCACCATCGGCAATGCAAGGCCGCTCGATCAGGCTCTGCAGCACGCGACGACCGAAATGTTGAACCTGCTTGTTATAGACTATGGCCTGACGGCGGTGGCGGCCAGCCATCTCCTCGGCCAGGTGATCCGGTACGACATAGGCAACGTCTTCGACCCCGCATATACGGTCGCCTGCCGGATCGAGAAGAAATGGCTTCCCGCGCGCTGACCAATCGCCGCCTGCAACGGTTAGCGACCGAAACCTCACACGGTCATCGGTACGACCAAAGATCCGGTAATCCCAACTTCCGAGCCAACACGAGAAAACCAGACAACCGATGCGGGAAAGTGATTTTGTCAGCGGCTTCGCCCGCGGCCTCAAGGTGATCGAAGCCTTCGGCGAAATGCATCGTCGGCTATCCATCACCGATGCCGCGAAACTCACCGGCCTCGACCGCGCCACGGTGCGCCGCTCGCTGCTCACACTCGCCGAGCTCGGTTACGCCGATTATGACGGCAAATTCTTCACGCTGACACCAAAGATCCTGCGGCTTGGCCATGCCTATCTGGAGGCGACACCGCTGCCGGTGCTCATCCAACCGCATCTCGATGCCCTCTCCGAGAAGGCCGGCCAGAGCGCGTCGGCGTCGGTGCTCGATGATACCGAGATCGTCTATATCGCCCGCGCCTCACAGCGCCGCGTCATGTCGATCAATCTGACGCCCGGAAGCCGGCTTCCCGCCTATTGCGCCTCGATGGGTCGTGTGCTGCTCGCCATTTTGCCGGAGGCCGAGGCCCGGGCTGTTCTTTCCAGAAGCCAGCTGAAGGCGAATACGCCGAATACGAAGACCGACCTCGAGGAATTGATGGCCGAGTTCCGGAAGGTTCGCGCACAGGGCTATGCCCTCATCGATCAAGAGCTTGAACTCGGCCTCTGTTCGATCGCCGTGCCGGTCGAGAATGACCGTGGCCAGACGGTCGCCGCCATCAATATCGGCGCGCCGGCAGCCCATGTGCCGGCGGTCGAGATGATCGCGCGCTACCTKCCGCTGCTGAAGGAAACCCAGGCCACGCTGCGCACCGTGCTGCGCTAACGCATGTCGCACAAGTGTACGCGGTWTCCGATAACGACATGCTTCAACAAGGGCTGAAAGCGTGGCAAGCAATCTGAAGGATCGCGACACGTGTTAGAAATGCCGAACCATCCAGCCGGCTAAAATCAGCGCGCCGTTCCAGACGACGTAGCCGATTCCGAGCCTGCAGTCAGCCCAAAAAACAGGTCAATGCCGACGGATGGGGCAACCTGCACAAGTTTTTCCAGCATCGCGACAATCATCACACCACAGAGGCCTGTCGCAAGGATACAGGTCACGAAGTCATGCAAAGCCACACCCGTCATTCCGGCCGGTTTGCAATGCGAAAGACGCTGGCGGGCGGGATATTCAGGCGCACCCGGCCGAGCCTCTCCGCCTGCAGCCCGAACTCATCGAGCACGTCCGACGGTACCGAGCAGGCATGGCCGTAGGTGAACTGGTAGAAGGCGCCGCCACGTTCCAGCAGGCTGAAGCTGCCGCCGACAATGGCCCGGATGATCTCCCTTGGCATATTGCGAAAGGGCAGTCCGCTGACGATTGCCGCCTGCAGTCCAAGTTCTGCCCTGCAGGCCGCGAGCTCGCGCGCATCGCGCTGGAGAATAACCACGTCAGGAAAACGCTGCCGCAGCGGGGCGATGAAGCGGGTTTCAAGCTCCACCAGTGTGAGGTCTCGCGCCGGCAGGCCACGTTTGAGAAGCGCCGCGGTGAAAACCCCTGTGCCGGGGCCCAGCTCCAGCACTTTGCCGGCCGAAGGCCCGATCTCGCTGGTGATCAACCGCGCCAGCCGCCCTCCCGAGGGCACGATCGCGCCGATTTTCCTGGGCTCGGCGAGAAGGGCACTAAAGAAGGCGGCCAGCGGCGGCTGTTGCATGCGGGTCTCCAGCATCGATCATCCGATTCCGGTATTCCCCTTTCAAATGATGCGAGCATGACGTGCACCCGCACCATCGAAAAGATTCATGCAGTCTGGGCCGTCGGCTCGAAGCTCATATTGAAGCTCGCCCCACCGCCCTCTGCATCCGAGACCCACACGCTTCCGTGGTGCAGCTTGACGATCTCGCGCACGAGATGGAGGCCGAGCCCGATGCCCTGGCTGCGACCGTTCGCACGCTGAAAGGGCTCGAAGATCCGCTCCCGGTCCTCTGGCGCGATACCAGGGCCTTCATCGCTGACGGAAATCTGCGCGGGGTGCTCTACGGCAATGGTGATCGTGCCGCTCCTGCCGCCGTGCTGAATGGCGTTCTGCACCAGATTGGCAATTGCCCGTTCCAGCGCGATCTCGTCGCCCAGAATGCGTTCCGGCATCGAGCGCAGTTCGAAATTCGCCTGATAGCCGGCGGCGATGATCAGCGGCGCAAGCTCGGCGGCCTGGCGCCGCGCGATGGTCGCAAGGTCGATGGAGCAATCCGGCACGGGCTCCTGATTGAGCCGCTGCAGGTCGAGCAGCTGCTGGGCCAACGTCGAAAGACGGGCCACATCTTCCAGCAGCCGGTTGGTCGCTTCCGTCGGCGGCATGGTCTCCAGCCGGTTCTGCAGAATAGCGATTGGCGTGCGCAGCTCATGAGCCGCGGCCAGCATGAAGCGTCGCTGCTTGTTATGATCGTCGTCGAGGCGCTGCAGCGTCTCGTTCATGGCGATCACCAGCGGCGCCACCTCCTCGGGCACGTTTTCCAGCGGCAGGCGATAGCCGCGGGTGGTGCCGTCAATACCCTGGGCTGCCTGCGCCACTTCGTTCAATCCGCGGTGGATGCCGCGCGCCACGAAAGGCGTGACCGCCAACGTGATCAGGCCGGTCAGCAGGATAACCGGCAACACGACGCCGGAAGCAATCGCCACAAAGACGACGAGCAGCTTGCCGGCCGGAAGGCTGCCCTGCCGGCCGACGATGACGAGCAGGTCGCCGTGATCGCTCTTGACCTTCTGCAGGCGCGCGGCAATCGTCGCAGGGTTGTCCTCATCCCCATTGAAGCGCGCCTCAGCGATGTCGGTGCCTGAAGCGGCGATGGTGAGATATTGCGCCGGCACATTGCCGTCGGTCAGCACGTGACCCTGCTCGTCGCGCACCAGAAACCAGAAATCGGTCGCCTTCTCACGCTGGTAATCCAGATCCTTGGTATTGGTAATGCGCATCGAACCGTCAGGGTCCCAAACAATCGACCCYGTCGCAGCGTCGATTGCATGCTCGTCGGGAGCGAATATTCCGCTCATGCCGGAGATCCAGAAGACGAAGGCAAAGGCGATTGCGATCAGCACCAGGGTCGCGGCCTGCAGAGCCACCAGCCTGCGGATCAGCCGCCATTTCAGCGAATAGAACTTCATCTTCTTCATGGTCGGGCCTGTCGGATCAGGTAGCCGACGCCGCGGATCGTATGGATTTCGACCCCGGCGCACGCCGCATCGAGCTTGCGGCGCACGCGCGAGACATGCGCATCGAGCGCGTTGGACTGGATCTCGTCATCCATGCCATAGACCGCTTCTTCGAGACTGGAGCGCTCCACCGTGCGGCCGGCCCGGCGCATCAGCGCTTCCAGCACCAGCAATTCGCGGCGCGGCAGTTCAAGCGCCACGTCGCCGACACGAGCCTCGCGGTTGCGCAGGTCGAAATGCAGCCTTCCGAGGCACAGGCTCTCGATCTCGATATTGCCCGGACGGCGCAGGATCGCTCTCAATCGCGCCATCAACTCCTCGACGGCGAAGGGTTTGGCGAGATAGTCGTCGGCGCCGAAATCGAGCCCCTTGATCCGGTCTTTCAGATCGCCGCGCGCCGTCAACATGATCACCGGGACAGCCGGCTGGATACGACGCGCGTCGGCGATCAGTTCCAGCCCGTCGCCATCAGGCAGGCTGCGATCAAGCAGCAGGGCATCATAGCTGTTCAGTCGCACGGCCTCTTCGGCCGCCTCGATGGTTGAAACGTGGTCCGTGATGATATTGTTGTTGCGGAGCGCCGCCACTAGTACGGCGGCCATTTCCGGTTCATCTTCCGCCAGCAAGACGCGCATTCGACCGTCCAACTTCAAAAACCGCTCTCTGCACAGGCAAGATTGCGTCAGCATGACGCCAAATGCCAGACCGGTATAGCGTCAGTCCCCGAAAGGAAGGCTGATTGCCTCGGTCCGCGCTTCAAAGGCGCGAACGACGGCTGCCATATCCTCCCGCCCGAAGCCCAGATTTTCAGTCTCCGCATAGAGCGCATGGCAGGCATCGAGCAGCGGCGAGGCGATTCCCGCCTGCCGCGCCGCTTCCGCCACCAGTTCGTTGTTCTTCAACACGTCTGAGATCGCCGCCTGCACGGAGAAATCCCGTTCCACCAGCTTGGCGCTCTTGATCCGCGATATGCCGCTCGCCATCTGGCCGGCATCGACCACAGTCTTGAAAAGACCCATATCGAGCCCTTGCCGATCTGCGAAATGGGCGGCCTCCGCAAGCCCGGTCACCGAGGTGATCAGGAAGATATTGACGGCAAGCTTCATCAACAACGCATTTGGCACTGCGCCGCAGACGACCGCCTCCCGGCACATCGGCGTCAGCAGCGGACGGACCTCTTTTACGACATCCGCGTCTCCCGCAAGCATCGCCACAAGCTGGCCCTCCTCCGCCGGCCGGCGCGAACCCGAAACGGGCGCCTCGACATAGYGACCGCCGACGGCACCGATATCCGCTTCAAGCGCTTTCGAATAGGTGGGTGTAGTCGTTCCCATGTGGATGACGACATGCTCGGCAACCCGTTCTGCAAAGGCCGGCGTGTCACGCTCGAGAACCGCATCGATTACCACGTCCGTCGCAAGCATCAGGATCACGACTTGGGACTTGCGGAAGAGCTCGTCAATGCCGGCGGCCACCTCAGCACCGGCGGCTCGCAGCGTCTCCGCGCTCTCCGGCGAACGGTTCCAGACAATGAGATCCGTGCCTGCGCTTAGGAGATTGAGCGCCATCGGCGTGCCCATCACACCGAGACCGATGAAGCCTGTTTTCATGATTGCCGCCTCTTCAGATGCCTGGGGCGACAAATCTACGAGCAATCGCAGCGACTGTCTTGAAGGTTAGTGCTCAGACGCAGGCTGGCCGGAAATTTCCAACGCCGCCTCACGGATCGTCTGCATGAGGATCGACAGCGGCAGCGAGGGAATGGAATCGGTGCGCACCGTCAGTCCGACCGGCCCCTTCGTCTCGCTGGTATCGATCGGCAGGGCGGCAAGCACACCGTCGGCAATATCGCGCGCCACCACGCCGTTGGAAATGATCCAGATTGCGTCGCTGTCACGCACGAAAGCACGGCCGAAGGCGTCCGAAACGGTCTCGATCTGGCTCGGCAGGCTGGCTACGCCATTGGCAATCAGGAAATTTTCCACCACCGGGCGGATGATCGAACCGCGGGTCGGCATCAGCAGCGTATAGCGGCCGAGCTCGGCAAAGAGCGATTTTCCGCCGGTGAGCAGCGGATGGCCGGCGCGCACGACAAAGACCACCTGCTCGGAATAGAGGTGCTCGAAGGAAAAACCCGTCATGCGTTCCGCTCCTGCCAGACGCCCGACGACGAGATCGAGATCGCCGATGCGAAGCTGCTCCAGCAATACAGCATTGTCGCCGGTGATGATCTTCACCCGGCTCCAGGTGTTTTCCTTGAGAAACAGATCCATCGCCCGCGGCATGATGCGCGTCGAAACCGTGGGCAGCGCGCCGATGCGGACTGGCGGCGCATCGCCAAATTGCTCCTGCGAGACGGAATCGAGCCCCTGTCGCAATGCCGTCAGTGCGGCACCTGCATGGCGCAGGAAGACTTCTCCATAACGCGTGATCCGGATGCCGCGCCCATCGCGCTCGAAAACGCCGACACCGAGCGCCTGTTCCAACTCACGTATCGTCTTCGTCACTGCCGGCTGGCTGACATGCAGGAGTTCGGCCGCCTTGATCACGCTTTTCTGCCGCGCCACCTCGACAAAGGTCTGCAGATGGCGAAACTTGATGCGGCTATCGATCATTGCTTTCATAACCCACGAGTTATCGAAAAGCTGAAAAATATCATTTTACTTAACCGAATCAACTCACCAAATTGGAAGTGGAGGAGATTTAAAGTGCAATTTGCCAGTATCAACGACGTGACGATCCACTACCAGCTGATTAGCGGGCCTGCCGACCGGCCGGTTATCGTCTTTGCCAATTCGCTCGGCACGGACTTCCGTATCTGGCGCGATGTGATCGTGCGTCTTGCCGGCGACTTTGCCATCGTCCTCTATGACATGCGCGGCCACGGCCTGTCCGATGTCGGCCAGGTGCCCTACGCTATCGAGGACCATGCAACCGATCTTGCCGGCCTGCTCGACCTGCTGTCGGTGAAAGATGCAATCATCTGCGGTCTTTCGGTCGGCGGCCTGATCGCCCAGTCGCTCTACCAGCACCGCCCGGATCTGGTGAAGGCGCTCATCCTCTGCGACACCGCGCACAAGATCGGCACGGCAGAGAGCTGGAACAACCGCATCGCCGCCGTCGAAAAGAACGGCATTGCCAGCATCGTCGACATGGTGATGGAGCGCTGGTTCACCCCGGCCTTCCGTCGCCCGGAAAACATCGCCTATGCCGGCTACTGCAACATGCTGACCCGCCAGCCGGTGGAAGGCTATGCCGCCACCTGTGCGGCGATCCGCGATGCGGATTTCACCGAGGCTGCAGCCAGGATCAAGGTGCCGACCATCTGCGTCGTCGGCGATCAGGACGGCTCGACGCCACCRGATCTGGTGTTGTCGACGGCCAAGCTGATCCCCAACGCACGCTATGAAGTGATCAAGGCCTGCGCCCATATTCCGCCGGTCGAGCAGCCGGAGGCACTGACCGCGATCATCCGCGCCTTCCTCTCATCCATAGGAGAAAAGAGCCCATGAGCGACACCGCGTCCGAACGCTTTAAGCAGGGCATGGCAACACGCCGCTCGGTTCTCGGCAATGCCCATGTCGACCGCGCGCAGGCGGCCTCCACCGAATTCGACAAGCCGTTCCAGGAGCTGATCACCGAAGCGGCCTGGGGCCATGTCTGGTCGCGGCCGGAGCTTACGAAGCGCGAGCGCTCGATGATCACGATCGCGCTGCTTGCAGCCCTCGGCCAGGATGACGAGGTGGCGATGCATGTGCGCGCCACCGCCAATACCGGCGCCTCCCGGGAGGATATTCGCGAGGCGCTGCTGCATGTGGCAATCTACGCCGGCGTGCCGGCCGCCAATCATGCGATCAAAATCGCAAAACAGGTTTTCGAGCAGATGGACGCCGGCAAGGCGGCCTGAGGGGGAGAGAATGTCCGACTTACCGAACCGCAAGCCAGAGACCGGCGCCTTTTTCGGCCGCGACCGCGCCTGGCATCCGCCGGCCTATACGCCGGGTTACAAGACCTCGATCCTGCGTTCGCCGCAGCGCGCACTGCTGTCGCTCGACGGAACGATCTCCGAAATCACCGGTCCGGTGTTCGGCCATGCGACGATCGGCGAGATGGACAATGACCTGATCCACAATTTCGCCCGCCCCGGCGAAAGCGCCATCGGCGAGCGCATCATCGTGCACGGCCGCATACTGGACGAGCGCGGCCGCCCCCAGGCCGGCGTGCTGGTGGAATTCTGGCAGGCCAATGCCGGTGGACGCTACCGCCACAAGAAGGAAACCTATCTTGCCGCCATCGACCCGAATTTCGGCGGTTGCGGCCGTTTCGTCACCGATGAGGAAGGCCGCTATTCCTTCCGTACCGTGCGGCCCGGTGCCTATCCCTGGCCGAACGGCGTCAACGACTGGCGCCCGGCCCATATCCACTTCTCGATCTTCGGCCACGGCTTCTCGCAGCGCCTGATCACCCAGATGTATTTCGAAGGCGACCCGATGATCTGGAAATGTCCGATCGTCGGCTCGATCCCGGACAAGGCGGCGATCGAGCAGCTCATCGCCCCGCTCGACTGGGGCAATACGATCCCGATGGATAGCCGCGCCTACAAGTTCGACATCGTGCTGCGCGGCCGTCGTTCGACCATGTTCGAAAACAAGCCGGAGGGGAACTGACATGCAGGAACTCGGTTATCTCAAGGAAACCCCGTCCCAGACCGCCGGCCCCTATGTGCATATCGGCCTGACGCCGAATTTCTGCGACATTACGGGCGTCTATGACAGCGATCTCGGCACGCAGATGGTCAATGACAAGACGCTCGGCGAGCGCATCACCGTCAGCGGCCGCATCTTCGACGGCGCCGGCGCACTGGTGCGCGATGCCGTCATCGAGATCTGGCAGGCCGATAGCGCCGGCCTCTACAACAGCCCCTCGGAAATGCGCGGCACAGCCGATCCGAACTTCACCGGCTGGGGCCGCTGCCCTACCCGCGCCGAAGACGGCGTCTACTCCTTCGAGACCATCAAGCCCGGCAAGGTTCCCTTCAAGGACGGCCGCAAGATGGCCCCGCACATCACCTTCTGGATCGTCGCCCGCGGCATCAACATCGGCCTGCACACGCGCCTGTATTTCCCGGAAGAGCAGGAGGCCAATGCGGCGGATCCGATTCTGTCGCGCATCGAGCATCGCGAACGTGTGGCAACGCTGATCGCCACCCGTGACGGGGCGAAGCTGAGCTTCGATATCTATCTGCAGGGGCCGAAGGAAACGGTGTTCCTGGATATTTGAGCCATCTACAGACGGCTTGCCCGCAATCCGTTGGGCAAGTAGCGTCGGTGTAGGTGCCGACGGGTGAACGGGGATTGCCATGAAACGAGATGCCAGATGACCACATCCCCCTTCGACCATCCCTTCCTCTCCGGCTTGCTCGGCGATCCTGAAATTGCCGCTTACTTCTCAGCCGAAGCCGATATTCGGGCGATGCTTTCCTTTGAGGCAGCACTCGCCCAGGCCGAGGCAAGCCATGGCCTCATTCCAGCGGAGGCGGCACGGAAGATCGGCGAGACCTGTGCAGGTTTTGCGCCTAATATGGACAGCCTGAAGGCGGCGACCGCAAGGGACGGCGTCGTCATTCCCGATCTCGTCCGACAGCTTCGGCAGGCCATCGGCGAAGAGGCGGCAAAACACCTTCATTTCGGCGCAACCAGCCAGGATGTCATCGACACCAGCCTCATGATGCGGCTGAAGTCAGTGACCTTCCTTTTCGGCGGGCGTCTGCATGCCATCATCACCGGACTGACCGCCCTTGAGCGGCAGTTCGCAGGCAATCGCCTGATGGGCCACACCCGCATGCAGGCGGCGATCCCCATAACCGCTGCCGATCGTATCGCCGCCTGGCGCGCGCCGCTGGAGGCCTACCGCGACCGGCTGACGGAGCAGACCTTCGCCCTCCAGTTCGGCGGCGCTGCCGGCACGCTCGAAAAACTCGGGGCCGAGGCATCCGCTGTGCGCACCTCGCTGGCGCAGGAACTGGGGCTGACAGACGAGCTGCAATGGCAGAGCCGGCGCACACGTATTGCCGATCTCGCCAATCTCTATTCGTTGATCTCGGGCAGCCTCGGCAAATTTGGACAGGACGTCGCGCTGCTCGCCGAAGCGGGAGGCGAGATCGAGCTCGGGGGCGGCGGCACATCATCGGCGATGGCCCACAAACAGAACCCGATCGCTGCCGAAACACTGGTGGCGCTTGCCCGTTTCAATGCCACACAGCTTTCGGCCATCCACCAGTCGCTCATCCATGAACAGGAGCGATCTGGGGCCGCCTGGACGCTCGAATGGCTGGTGCTGCCGCAGATGGTCATGGCGACCGCCGCTTCATTGCGGCTGGCAAAGGAACTGACAGGCAATATCAAACGTCTGGGGACAGACTGATCACCTTTGCGCAGCAGCGGCAAAACCGGCTATGCAGGGGTAATGATTTCAGGAGTGATCCCGTGACCTTTCCGCTCTTCGATCTTTCCGGCCGCCGTGCTCTCGTGACAGGCTCGAGCCAAGGCATCGGCCACGCTCTAGCGCTTGGCCTTGCAGAACACGGGGCTTCCGTCATCATCAACGGCCGCAATGCCCAGAAAGCGGAGGCCGCCGCCAAGGCGATCCGTGAAAATAAGGGCCATGCCGTCAGTGCGGCCTTTGACGTCACCGACGCCGAGGCCTGCCGTTCGGCGATCGACTATATCGAAGCGGAAATCGGCCCGATCGATATCCTCGTCAACAATGCCGGCATGCAGTTTCGCACGCCACTGGAGGACTTCCCTGTCGAAAAGTGGGACGAGCTTTTCCGCACCAACGTTTCCAGTATCTTTTATGTCAGCCAGCCCGTCGCACGAGCAATGATTGGTCGCGGCCGCGGCAAGATCATCAACATCGCCTCGGTACAGGCCGAACTCGCCCGCCCAAATATCGCGCCCTATACGGCGACCAAGGGCGCCGTGCGCAATCTTACCCGTGGCATGGCGACTGACTGGGCAAAACACGGTTTGCAGGTCAATGCCATCGCGCCGGGTTATTTCAAGACGCCGCTCAACCAGGCGCTTGTCGATGATCCGAAATTTTCCGCATGGCTTGAAGCCCGTACGCCGGCCGGCCGCTGGGGGGATGTCAAAGAACTGGTGGGCGCCGCCGTCTTCCTGGCATCCGACGCATCGTCCTTCGTCAACGGTCACATGATGATGGTCGACGGTGGGATCACAGCGTCACTTTGAGGTTAATCGCCTCCGCCGTCACCACCGCCATCGCCGCCGTCAAAACTCGCTTCAAAACCGCCTTCGGCTTGACCATGAGCTGAACGCCCTGAGAAACGAAGGTGCACCCACCTGAGAGGGTTCCAGGACAAGAATACGGCACCAGCGGAAATGATGAGGAAGACAACGACCGCAAGGCCGATGAAAATCCCTGTGACTGGAGCCATGTTCACCCCAAAAGACTGCCTAACGGAGTTATCTCAACAATCTCGGCAAGAAACAAGAACCTGCCTAATTTGGAGTGCGCCTCAATCCGCGACCATATTGCCGCGCCGCATCAGCCCCATCAGGATCACTGGCAGCAACGTCGTGATGCAGATGGCGATGAAGGCCATTGCCATGCCAAGTCCGATCGAACCCTGTTCGAACTGACGCCAGATGAAAGTCGCAATCGTCTGCATGCCGACAGGGGCGACCACGACAGAGGCAACGAGTTCACGCGAGGCAAGCGCGAAGACAAGCAGCATCGAAGAGGCTAGGCTCGGGAAGACAAGCGGCAGCAGGATGCGGCGGAAGGCGGTCACGCCGCTCGCACCACAGACGCGAGCTGCCGCTTCGAGATTATCGCCGATCTGCTGGAAGGCAGCCGTCGTGTAACGCACCGGCTGCGGCAACAGGATGCAGCAATAGGCAAGCAGCAGGATGAAGCCCGTATTATACGGCGTGAACGGCAGGCCCGGCATGTTCCAGGCAAGGATGAGGCCAACGGCAACCACGATGCCTGGCAGGGCGTTCGGCAGGATGGTCATCACATCGATCGCCGTGCGGCCTGAAATCTTGGTCTTCACGACAGTATAGGCGGCCGTCACGCCAATCAGGCCGGTGATCAGCGCCGTGCCGATGCCGAGTGAGAAACTGTTGATCAGCGCCGTCACTGCACCCGCGCTGTTGCCGAAGACCGCCATGAAATTGTCGAGGCTGATATTGTCGAGGGCAAGACCGCCGGAGATCGTGCGGGCCAGCGCAGTCGCAAGGATCGCCAGCAACGGCACGCCGGTTGCCAGGAAAGCGACGACGGCAAAGGCGATCATGACAGGCACCTTCAGCGCGCCGAGCGGTCGCTTGTCCTTTGCGGTCGGTTTGCCGCCGACCGTCTGGTAGGAGCGGCGCGCCAGAATCCAGCGCTGCAGCAGGAAGGTGACGAGCGACATGGCGACAAGCAGCAGCGACAGGATCGCCGCACCCGGCAGATCGATCGGCCAGTCGGTGACGCGCAGATCGATGCCGGTCACCAGCACCTGAAAACCGGCGCGGCGGCCGAGTGCCGCCGGCGTGCCATATTCCTCGATCGCTGCAGCAAAGACCAGCATCAGGCTCGCCGTCAGGCCGGGGGCCGAGAGCGGCAACGTGATCCGCCAGAAGGCGCGCGCCGGCGAGGCGCCGAAGACGCGGCCGACATCGGCATAACGCGCGCCGACGGCTTCGACCGTGCGCGACACGGCGAAATAGACAACCGGGAAGGTGTTGAAGGCCATGACCAGCGTCATGCCGAAAATCGAAAACAGGAAGGGCGCCAGATTGAAGCCGGCGAGCTGCTGCAGATAACCGCGCGGCTGCAGTGTCATGATCCAGCCGAGCGTGGCGATATAGGGCGGGATCATGAAGGGCACGAGCAAAAGCACGTCCCAGAGGGGCGCAAAGGGAATTCTGTAGAGGGCACGGAAAACGCCGAGCGGTACAGCGACGAGCGCCGAAGCAAACACCACGCAAGCACCGAGCAGGACGGTATTGCCACCCATGCGGATGAGCGAGCTGTCTGCAAGCGTCGCATAAAGCGAGGAGAAAGGGCTCGCAAACGAGCCCTGTCCGAGTTCGGGAAAGATGCCTTGCAACACCACCGCAATGAAGGGAACGGCAACGACGATAACAAGACCGGCTGTTGCCAGCCAGGCGGCCGGAGCCGTACCGCCGATGCCGTTTCCTCTCATCAATCTGGACCTTACTTGGCGCCGTAGAGATCGGCGAAAGTCTTCAGCGTTTCCTTGCGCTTGCCGTAGACGGCAGCCGTGTCGTACTTCAGGAGCGTCAGGTCGCTGATCAGCGGACGGCTGGCGGCAACGTCGGTGCGCGACGGCATCAGCATTTCACCGGCAACCAGCGCCTGACCTTCGTCTGAGAGCATGTAGTCGATGAACTTCTTGGCGTCGTCCTGGTTCTTGGACGACTTCATGATCATGGCCGGACGCGGCGCGATGACCGTACCGGACTTCGGGAACACGACTTCGATGCTCTCGCCCTTCTTCTGGGCAGCGAGGGCGATATAGTCGACAGCGCCGAAGACGACGGCCTTTGCACCCTGCAGAACCGGGTTCAGGGCGTCGGCATTGGCACCGGCGATGATCGCGCCATTAGCCTGCAGACCCTTGAAGAGCTTCCAGTCGTCCTGCCCGGCAAGAGCAGCCGTCAGTTCGAAGGAGGAGCCGGACTGGGCCGGATCCGGAATGTTGACGAGGTCCTTGTATTCCGGCTTGGTCAGGTCAGCCCATTCGGCCGGCTTCGGCGTGCCGCTCTTGGTATTCCAGACGATGCCGAGAGCCGAGATGCCCTGTGCAACGGCGCCTTCGGACTTCAGGAAATCCGGAACCTTGGCAGCGTTCGGGCTAGCATAGTTGACGAGCCAGCCGCGCTTGGAGAAGTCGTTGGCCGTATCCCAGGAAGCCGAGATGACGACGTCGACAACCGGGTTTGCGGCCTCGGCTTCGATACGGGCCATGACCTTGCCGGTCGTTGCCTGGAAAACATTGACCTTGACGCCGGTCTGCTTGGTGAAACCGGCCGACAGCTTGTCGATCAGGCTCTGCGGGCCAGCGGTGTAAACGGTGACGTCGGCATGGGCGACACCGGCCATCAGGGCGGCGGCGACGACGCCAAAAGTGATGCTCTTCAATGACTTAAACATGTTCCAACTTCTCCTCTATGGATTGGGATATTTTCTGCTGAAACCAGCGGATCTGTGCTGCGTCGATCGTAAGGCCGATGGTCTCGCCGGCACGAAGCTTGGCGCGGCTCAGAACCTGCAATTCCAGGCCCGGCAGGCCGGAGAGCGAAACGCTCGCCAGATGCCCGTCGCCGCGGAACTGCGAGCGCAGTACGGTGGCGGCAAGGCGATTAGTAGAGGCTTCGCCGGCCGAGATGGAGGCGACGGGGATCAGTACGCGGGCGCTGTCGCCGGCAATGCCTTCAGCTTCGGTGAGCGCGATGTCGCTTCCCTTGAAATGCCAGGAGGGTCCGCGCCGCTCGATATCGGCAAGACAGCCAAGCCGCAGGAAGTCGGCAACCTCAGGCGTCGCCGGTCGCTCGATCAGGTCGTCGGGCGAGGCAAGCTGTTCGATCAGGCCTGACCGCATGACCGCAACCTCGTCGGCAAGCGTCAGCGCCTCGCTATGGTCGTGCGTCACATAGATCGCCGTCAGGCCGAGCGAGGAGATGAGCTCGGCGAGCTCACCCACCATGTTTTCGCGCAACTCGCGATCAAGATTGGAAAGTGGCTCGTCGAAAAGGATGAGCTGCGGCTCGGCGACGATGGCGCGCGCAATTGCGACGCGCTGCTGCTGGCCACCCGAGAGATCGCTCGGCCGCCGGTCGGCATAAGCCGTAAGCCCGACTCGTTCCAGAGCGCGCATCGTCCGGGTCTGGCGCTCGGCCTTGCTGATACCGCGCATTTCGAGSGGAAAGGAGACATTGCCGCCGACCGTCAGATGCGGCCAGAGCGCGTAATCCTGGAAGACCATGCCGAGCCCGCGCCGCTCCGGCGGAACGAAGGCGCCGGTCGCACCATCTGCAACGGTGGTCCCGGCAATCGACACGGAACCCCTGGTCGGCGCAAGCAGGCCGGCAACCAGCCGCAGAAGCGTGGTCTTGCCGCAACCCGATGGGCCAAGCAACGCCAGTGTCTTTCCCTTTTCCAGAGAAAAATCAATGCCTTTGAGAATCTGCGTCGGTCCGTAACTCAATTCCAGGCCCGCCGCGGCAACGGCAGAAGACGATCGGATTGAGGGGGCGTTCATGGGCAGACCAAATGTCGCTTTAGAGAAAGTATGGCGACATTTAGGCACCCCGGATGACAGCTTTGCGACGGATTTATTTCAATTTTATGACAATATCCTCCAGGGGAGAACGTTAGCGTTTCGCGCCGGAATTCACGACCGGAACAAGCAGTCCCTCCCGCAACCGCGCCTCGCCGCTGGCCGTCTTCGGCGCAGTTTTCATACCGTCTCGGTGCTTCAGCACCGCCAAAAGCAGGGGATTTGCATTTTCGGTCGCGCGCAACCATTTAAGATGCATGATACCGCGGGAAATGTCGCGACCTCGCATACGCCGGGACGTTTACAGAAAACGAACCATACCGGCTTGCATTCTGAGCCAAAAGCCGATTGCTTAGGAAAATCTACTTCTTCTTCGGCTAGCCGTTAGAAGAGTGCGAGGGGATATAGGCAAACCCGTGGAATTCTGCAGCTTCGCATCGGGATCGATGGTGACTACGATGACGAAGCGGGAAAGCTGGTTTGAAGGAAAATGAGTAACGATCTGTTTCAGGTGAAATTTTGGGGCGTTCGGGGAAGCATTCCCGTGTCAGGCCCGGAATTCGACCGATATGGAGGCAACACCTCCTGCATAGAAATTCGTTGCGGCGAGCACCGGATGATCTTCGATGCTGGCTCGGGTCTGCGCGAGGCGGGCCTGTCGCTTCTTGCCGATGAGGTCCACGATGTCGACCTCTTCTTCAGCCACTGCCACTATGACCACATTATTGGCCTGCCCTTCTTCAAAGCGATCTACTACCCGTCGATCAACGTCAACATCTGGTCCGGCCACCTAGACGGCAAGATGAGCACGCGCGAGATGGTCGAACAGTTCATCAGCCCGCCCTGGTTCCCGGTGAAGACAGATATCTGTCAGGCAACGATGAACTTCCGCGATTTCCATGCGGGCCAGACACTGACCCCGCATGCGGGCGTGGAGATGCAGACCTATATGCTGAACCATCCGGGCGGCGCGATCGGTTACCGCATTCGCTGGAAAGGCCGCGTGGTATCACTGATCTATGACATCGAGCACATTCCAGGCACGTACGATCCGGTCGTGCTTGAGATGATGAAGGACGCCGACCTCGTCGTCTACGACTGCACTTATAATGAAGACGAGATGCAGCGCTTCAAGGGCTTCGGCCACTCCACATGGCAGCACGGCACCGAACTTGCCACGATGGCTGGCGCCAAGCGCTTCGCCTTGTTTCACCATGCGCCCTCGCGCACCGATGAACAGCTCGCTGTCATGGAAAGCCAGGCGCAGGCCGTCTTTGCCGGCGCATTCGCCGCCCGCGACAATCAGGTCGTCGACATCTGATGCTGCACCAGCGCGCCTGCTGAAACCCATTCCACTGCGGGGTGGCCCGCAGTCGCCTCGAAGAGTTCGGCAAGGAACTCCCAGGCCGCCGCGTCATGCACCAGATGATGCCCGAGCACGCCGATCGGTTCGCTGCTACCCTCGAACCTGTCCTGCAACTCCGTGACCAGTGCGCCGATCAGGTCTGCCATCGGCCGCCCGCCGCGTGTGCCGTGCCAGTCCATGAGGTCGACATGGGAGTTGATGATGGCGATCGGGTTTTCTCCCTTGACGCGCCCGTAGGTCGAAAGGGATTCGAAACCGAGCGCCGGCAGCTTGGGAATGAGACCCTTGTCGATCCGGTTCCAGGGCGGAACCAGCATTGCCAGAAAGCGTGTCGGGTAGAGACCCTTGAGCTTCAGGACGCCTTCGTAGAGTTCACCGAGAATGGTTTCTTGCAGGCGTGATCCGCCCAGCTCCTGCTTCTTGTCGTCAGGGCCGGCATAATTATGATGCGCCCAGCCGTGAACCGCCACGCTGACATGCACCTCTTCCGCAAGCCGCTGAGCGAGCGGCGCGCCCGTAAACGCCGGGATAACCGCAAGCGTGACGGGGATGCCGTAGCTTTTCGTCTCGGACAGCAGTCGCTCCAGCGCCGCCGTCGGCTCGATCGCATCGTCATCCCGCAGCCAGAGCCGCGCCGCGCGGCCGGCGTCGCGCCAGCGCTCCAGCTCCCGATACAACGGTTCGCGGATGGTGCTATCGATCATGTGCTGCTCCTGCATGATTGCGTAGGATCAAATCCAGTTCTTTCGCCGCGCCGGCGAGCGAGCGCTCGCCAATGACGAAGCGGCGGGCGGCTGACGCGATGGCGTCACGGCCCGCCCGGTCATCCAGCAGTCCGGCAATGGCTTGCGCATAGGCTTTCATATCGCCATCAGGCGTCAATAGCCCGGTCACATCGGCCTCCACCACGGCAGGCACGCCTGCGGTCCTCTGCGCCACCACAGGAAGGCCCGCCGCCTGTGCTTCGAGATAGGCAAGCCCATAGGCTTCGCCGCAGCCCGGCCACACATACATGCCGCCCCCTGCCAGCAATCCGGCGATCTCTTCCGGCTCCCTTTGGCCGAGCCAGTCGATACGACCGGGCGCAAAGCCGGCAAACAGCGCCTCCACCTCTGCCCGTAGCGGACCGTCTCCTACGATGCCGAGCGTCCATGGACGCTGCTCGATCACCCGAAGTGCCGCAGCGAGCATCTTGTAGCTCTCCAGCTTGTCGCCGGCCCGCATCATGGCCACGGTCATCAAGCGTTGCGGATCGGGGACAGGCGACACCGCCTCGAAGAGCGCCGTGTCGATGAAAGGCTTTACTCCGGCGATGCGCGCCTCTGGAAAGACCTCTTCCAGTCCTTTCCGGTCGCGTTCGGTGAAGGCGATATTCACCGCCGCTTGGCGGATCGCGTCACCCACCGGTTTCTGAAAGAAGGCCCAGCCCAGCCCGTCGCGCTTGCGCGAATAGGAGGCTTCGGCCGTGACATAGGGAATCATGAATTCCGCCGAGATTGCCGGGCCGAAGAGATCGGGGGACTTGTAATAGGGATGGTAGCAGAACCAGAGTTCCGGCTTCGGCTCCTCCCGCCATTTGCTCCGCAGCCGCTTGAGCTCCTCTTCGGCTTTCGCCAGCACATCTGCAGCCGCCTCCGGCGTGCCGGCATGGACACGGAACTCGGACACGACGTCGACCGAATGCCCGGCCATTTCCAGCGCTCGGATCAACAGCTGCGCCATCAGCCGGTCGCCCGAAGGCACCGGATGACCAGGCGATTTCATCGGCGCGTAGAAAGCGATCCGCATCGCGACACTCCGTTTGTGACAGTGTGTTTCCAATCGGCGCTCGCGCCGTAGGCGAAAATTTCCGCTATTGTCACTATCCTTGAATGATACAGACAGGCATACCGAAGCGATCGTGATTAGACGAGACGATAATTCCGCCCTTTTTCGTCTTCTCTAGTGCGTTTGCGATTTGAGCTTCAAGARCAGGAATTGATGACCACGGTTTGGGCCACAGGGATTTTTTMGGAGCGTACGATCAGGAAGGCCAGGCTCGGTTCCGGCCTTGTGATGTTCGTCTTCATCATCCTGCATATGTCAAACCATGCATTGGGGCTCGTTTCGCTGACKGCGGCCGATGATGCGCGCCGGTTGTTTTTGGCGATCTGGCGCAATCCGCTAGGCACCCTGCTCTTCTACGGCTCGGTCCTCGTCCACATGACGCTGGTGCTGCGTGGGCTCTATATGCGCCGCAGCCTCGTCATGCCGAAGAACGAAATGGCACAGATCGTTCTCGGCCTTCTGATTCCGCTGCTGCTCATCGACCATGTCATCGGCACACGCATCGTCCATGCACTCTACAGCTATACCGATAATTACGAGACGATCGTTCGCACGCTCTGGATCAACTCACCGCAGAATGGCGTACGCCAGACTTTCGCACTGCTTGCGGTCTGGATCCACGGCTGTATCGGCGTACATTTCTGGCTGCGCTATCGGCCCTGGTACGAAAATTCCTCATCGCTGCTTCTGGCGATCGCCATCCTCCTGCCGGTGCTGGCGCTGCTCGGTTTCGTCGAGATGGGCCGCACGCTGTCCGATCCCTCCTACATCGCGGCCGAATCCGGACATTATGAAGAAACGATCAATACCCGCTATTACAACGATCCTGAGGCACGCGAGCAAATCGCGACGATCCGCGCCGTGCTCTATGGCAGCTTCTCCGGAGCGCTTGCCCTCGTCATTCTGGCGCGGGCACGCCGCAGGCTGAAAGAGCGGGCGAACCAGGTCGCCGTTCACTATCCCGGCGGCGAGACGGTGCGCGTACCCCGCGGCTTCACGGTGCTGGAAGCAAGTCGGCTCGGCGGCCTGCCGCATTATTCGGTCTGTGGCGGCAAGGGCCAGTGCTCCACCTGCCGTGTGCAGATACTCGGCGACTATTGGACCCTGCCGCCGCCCGACAAGCTGGAGCAAACGACGCTGAAGCGTATAAATGCCGCGCAGGACGTGCGCCTTGCCTGTCAGCTCCGCCCGGATAAGGATTTGACCGTCGCGCCGCTGCTCGTGCCACAGACGGAAGCTGCCCTTCCCGCCAACAGCCAGGAAACCAGCCCCGGCAGCGAGCGCGAGATCGCCGTACTCTTTTGCGACATGCGCCATTTCACGACGCTGACCGAAACCCGCCTGCCCTTCGACGTCGTCTTCCTGCTCAACCGCTATTTCGGGATCGTCGGCAAGGCGGTGGAACAGGCCGGCGGGCGGCTTGACAAATTCATCGGTGACGGCGCCATGGCACTCTTCGGCCTCAACACGACACCCGAGGAAGCCTGCCGGCAGGCGATCTCGGCCGCAACCGCGATCATTGCCGAGGTTGAGAAGCTCGCTGCCGAACTCTCCGACGAACTGCCTTTGCCGCTGCAGATCGTCATCGGTATCCACGCCGGCCCTGCGGTCGTCGGTACCATGGGCTATGGGCGCGTGCGCAGCCTGACCGCCGTCGGCGACACGGTCAATGTCGCAAGCCGTCTGGAGACGGCGGCCAAGGAGCTCGATGCGGCGATCGTCATTTCCGAGCCGGTCGCAATGCGCGCCGGCATTGATGCGGAAACGGTAGAAAGCTTCGAAATCAGCGTGCGCGGTCGGGCGCTCCCCTTGAAAGTCTATGTCGTTCCGAGAGAGAAAGCGGCTGAAGCGCTCAAGGAAAGACAATAATGTCCGGCCAAGCATGGCTTACCGCCAAATATTGGAAACGCCGCCTGCGAAAGGCGCGCAATGCGTTGGCCACGCGCTTCTTTGACACCCGCACGGGCCGCCGGCTACTGATCGAAAATATCGGACTGCGCGTCACGTCCATGACCGTCGATGCCGGCGATCATCTGATGAGTTTTTCGCCCGCCGACTATATCGGCCGCAAGGTCTTCCGGAAGGGCCATTTCGAACGGCAGGCCGTCGACCGGCTGCTCGTGATCTTGCGCCAACGCGGCCTGTTGAAGAAGKACAGCATGCTGCTGGAGATCGGCGGCAATATCGGCACGCAGACCGTCTATTTCGCGCTCGCCCGAGCATTTCAGGGGATTGTCAGCGTCGAGCCAGACCCGCGCAATTTTCGCCTTCTGGAACAGAATATCCGTCAGAACGGCTTTTTGAACACGGTGCGTCTCGTCAATTGCGCTGCCGGCGAAGCTGGAGGCGAGATCGACTTCTTCCTGAACAGCGCCAATYACGGCAAAAGCAGCGCGATCCGCCAAAGTGCCACCGACCAGAAGATCAGCGTGCCGGTGCAGCCGGTTACCGGCATCCTCGACGGGCTCGGCATCGACCAGGCTGCCATCGGCCTCGTCTGGATGGATATCGAGGGATACGAGCCCGTTGCCTGCCGCTCGATGCTGCCGCTGCTCTCCCGCCGCACGCCGCTCTATATGGAATTCACGCCGCTTTTCTACGGTCCGGAGGGAACGCGGGATTTCGTTGCCTGGCTCGCCGGCTTCTATGAGGATTGCCTGGTCTTCTTCGAGGATTACGAGCAGCAGATGAAGGTGCGCGACCTGCCTGGAAGCATCGACCAGTACGACGTGCTGTTCCTGCCTTAGGCGGCGGACTGCATTGCCAGCGATTGATGGCAATGCACGCCGGCAAGCACGCCTGAGGCGGAAGCGAGTGTGGCGTTATGCATGGCGCTTGCCGCATCGCCGGCGGCAAAGACACCCTTGACGGTGGTTTCCTTGTTATCGCTGGTCCGGATGAGCGGGCCGAACGGGCCGTCGTCGAAGACACAGCCGAGCCGTTCGGCAATCGGGCTCGCCATCGCCGTTTTCGGAGCGACAAACACAGCATCCAGCGGCACGACCCGGCCATCGGCAAGGCGAACGGCATCAAGTTTGGGATTGCCGCCCAATAATTCCACGACAGGGCTGCGTTCGATCCGAACGCCGCGCGCGGTCAGCCGTACGAGTTGCTCTTCATCGGGCTCGAACAGCGCTTGGGTGAAATAGGTTGTCTCTCCCCAGTCGGGGATCAGAATGGCGGAATGTGCCGAATGTGGATGGTTTGCAAGAACGCCGAGCTTGCCGCCACTCACCTCATAACCGTGACAATAGGGGCAGTGCAGCACGGAACGCCCCCATCGGTCGCGCAGACCGGATATCTCGGGCAGCGTATCGCTTATGCCGGTTGCCAGGACGATGCGCGCGGCCCTTTCTTCACCACCATCCTTGACACCGATGACGAATTCGTCGCCATCGGCACGCGCCTGAATAACTTCCCCGTCGCGGATGGTGATGGTCGGATAAAGCGAAAGCTGCCGCCTTCCCTCCCGCATGATCGCCGCCGGCGTTTGGCCGTCCTGGCCCAGGAAGCCATGTGACGCCTGCGAAAACCGATTGCGCGGCGCGCCCATATCRATCAGCAGAACGCGGCGTCGCGCCCGTACAAGCTGCATGGCCGCGGACAGGCCGGCGAAATTTCCGCCGATAACGATGACCTCGAATGACATGAACCCTCCTTGACGACGCGTCTATCTTGCAGCAACATAAGTTACATGAAACAACACAGTCAAGCATCATGTTACTTGTCTTGTTACGATCCGCTTGTGATAATGGCCCGTTCGATCGACGGGAATAGAACTTCATGCGCAATGACAGCCGCCTTTCACGCATGCTGCACGTGCTGATCCATATGGATCGGCATGAGCATTCTGCGACCTCCGAAATGATTGCAAAGATGCTGAACACCAATCCCGTGGTCGTCCGCCGCACCATGGCTGGCCTTCGTGAACAGGGCTATGTCCGTTCCGAAAAAGGGCACGGCGGGGGCTGGACGCTGGTGCGGCCTTTGTCGGAAATCACCCTGCTTGATGTCTACCGCGCCATCGGCGAACCACATCTTTTCGCCATCGGCCCGGCCGACGATCAACCGAAGTGCCTTGTGGAACAGGCCGTGAATGCCGCCCTCGAGGATGCGATGAAGGAGGCACAGGCCCTGCTCCTGCGGCGATTGGGCAGCGTGACACTGAACGAAATCGCGGCCGACTTCGAAGCTAAATTTGCCGCGGTCTCGGCTACGTCCTATTCCTGCGCCTCATAAGCGCGGATCATTTCCTGCGGTAGAGAAAATAGCGCCCCTCTTTGATGCCGCCGGGCAAAGGCAGAGGCAAGAGCTCGGGATGTTCCAGCGGCAGGCCGCTGACGGCAATGCCGTGATGGGTAAGCACGCCGGCCATCAGCTGCGGCAGCCAGGTCAGCGTCACGGCATCGATCTCGTCATGACCGGTGCCGATATCGGCATGGGCGAGCGCGGCATTGATCCCGAGGAACGTCTGGCCGGTATCGCGGATATTGCCTGTCACCATATTTTCGGCCGGCGGCGTGGAGGCGGAATAGGATCGTATTTCCCAATCGAAGGCGATGATGCGCCGGTCAGAAAAATGCTCGCGCAGATGGTCGTAGGTGCGGCCATTGCCGAGGCCGAATTCGAGCACCGGCCCCTCCACCTCTTCCACAAGATCGATGATGGCATTGAGAATATCGCGTTGAGCCGTCAATCGGCGAATGAAGCTATCGAGGCGGCTCATCTTATCCTGTCCGTCATAAAATATGTCAGCGGTGCTACCATATCGATGCGGTGCAAGTCGATTGCCCGAAACGCAAATTGCCGTTGCAGCGGTAACACGGGTCTGTGATAAACTTGGCCCATGAACGAGATGTCCAACGACGCATTCTTCGCCAACGTGCCTGTTTTCAGCGACTTCGAAGGCGTGACCGATGAGAGCAATTACCGGCCGCTGCCCGAAGGGTGGGTGCTGGCAATGGCCGATATAGTCGGCTCGACCAAGGCGATCGCCGGCGGGCGCTACAAGGACGTGAACATGGCCGGCGCCAGCGTCATTTCCGCGGTGCTGAATGCCGTCGGCAAGGGCGACTATCCTTTCGTCTTCGCTGGTGACGGCGCGCTGATCKCCTTGCCCGCTTCGCTTGAGAAGGAGGCGCGCGAAGCGCTTGCCGCGACACAGGCCTGGGTGAAGGAGGATCTTGACCTTGATCTCCGTATCGCCATCGTGCCGATCGCCGATATCCGCGCTGAAGGTCTCGATGTGCGCGTCGCCCGCTATTCGGCAAGCCCCTTTGTCACCTATGCGATGTTTTCCGGCGGTGGCACGATCTGGGCCGAGAAGAACATGAAGATGGGATGGTACGGCGTCGAAAAGGCCGCACCCGGCGCTCGCCCGGATCTGAACGGTCTCTCCTGCCGCTGGAGCCCGATCGAGGCGCGCAATGGCGAGATCGTCTCGATCATCGCCGTGCCCGGCGACGACGGCCCAGGGCCAGAATTTCAGGCTCTTGTCGCCGGCATCGTTTCCATCACGGCAGAACAGAACCGCGGCGGGCATCCGGTGCCCGAAGATGGGCCGGAGCTTGCCTTCTCGATGAAGGGCATCAATCGCGAGGTGAATGCCACCGCACCTGAGGGCAAACGCCTGCGACAAAAGCTCTTCATCCTCCTGCAGATCGGACTGACCGTTTTCCTGCACAAATTCGGCATCACTTTTGCGCATTTCAACGCGCGCCGCTATAAGAAGGACGTCTCGGGCAATTCGGATTTCCGCAAATTCGACGACGGGCTGAAGATGACCATCGATGTCGACGCCGCCCACCTCGCCCGCATCGAGATGCTGCTGAAGCAGGCCCAGCAGGAGGGAGTGGCTCGCTACGGCCTGCACCGCCAGTCATCGGCACTGATGACCTGCTTCGTGCCGACGCCACTGTCGCGTGACCACATGCACTTCATCGATGGCGCAGCCGGCGGCTATGCCGTCGCCGCCAGCCAGATCACCGGCAAGCAGCTTTCCGGCGTGCTCGTTACGCCTTGATGACGTGATCGCCCGAGAGGCCGAGCCGGCTTAAGACGTTTCGGGTGTCGACAATCAGTCTGGCGCTTTTCGAAAGAGCCGCATAGTCGATCATGTCGTGATCGGTCGCGATGAGAACCGCGTCGTATCCTGCAATGGCTTCCGGTCTCAGGTCGACGGATTTCCGGCCCTTCAGCGCTTGATATTCGCGCGTCTGTGGAATTTCCGCGACGAAGGGGTCATGATAATCCGCCTTGCCGCCGCGCTCCTCGATGATTTCGATCAGACGCAGCGACGGGCTTTCCCTGATATCGGCAACGTTCTTCTTGTAAGCGAGGCCAAGCACGAGGACGCGTGAGCGGCTAAGCGCCTTACCGGCCCGGATATCCAGCGCCTCGGCCAGTTTGCCGACGACATAGCGCGGCATCGCCGAATTGATCTCGCCGGCAAGCTCGATGAAACGGGTCGGCAGCTCGTATTCGCGCGACTTCCAGGTGAGATAAAAGGGATCGATCGGAATGCAGTGGCCGCCGAGACCGGGGCCGGGATAGAAGGGCATATAACCGAACGGCTTGGTCTTGGCAGCGTCGATGACTTCCCAGACATCGATGCCCATTGCCGCGTAGACGGTCTTCAGCTCGTTGACGAGTGCGATATTGACCGAGCGGAAGATGTTTTCGGTGAGCTTGACTGCTTCCGCCGTCGCATTGGAGGAGACCGGAACGACGGTCGAGACGGCTGTCCCGTAGAAGGATTTCATCAGCGACAGGGCTGCCGCACCATCGCCTGCAACGACCTTCGGGATGGTCGCGGTGTGGTAATGCTGGTTACCGGGGTCTTCACGCTCCGGCGAGAAGCCGACAAAGAAGTCGGAACCGGATTTGAGCCCTGTCTCTTCGAGAATGACCTTTACGATATCGTCGGTGGTACCCGGGTAGGTGGTCGATTCCAGCACGATGAGCTGGCCCGGCCGCAGATGGGCGGCAATCGACCGCGACGTGGCTTCCACGAAAGAAAGATCGGGATCGCGATGTTTGGTAAGCGGCGTCGGCACGCAGATGACGATCACATCGCAATCCGAAAGGCTGGCGAAATCGGTCGTCGAGAAAAAACGCCCCGCATCGATCTCGGCCGTCAGCGCCTCGTTCGTCACCGCATCGATGTAGGAGCGGCGGGCATCCAATGCGACGATCTTCTTGGGGTCGATATCGAAGCCGGTCACGGCAAAGCCGCTGCGTGCCACAGCCATCGCCAGCGGTAGGCCGACATAGCCAAGGCCGATAATGCCAGCGCGCGCCGTGCGGGCCTCAATCTTCTTTGAAAGCGTCTCGAAGGTGGAAGAGCGTGCGTCCAAGGCCATGCCTCTTGCGAAAAGTGAATCCGAACGCTGATCTAATGCATGATCGCGGCAAATTAAACCCAGCCCCTTCGCAGTGTCTGACCGTGCCGCGCCTTGGATTCATTAGCCGGGTGTGGCCGAAATTACTCGGGACCGCCGGTCCCGGCAACCAGGACGCACAAAAAAATGCGTATCCCATTGTTTCGCACTTCCGGCGTGCCTATTTTGGCAACTGATAATGAACCACTTTGCAAAGATTGCTCGCCCGTTTCCAGGAGGTCGGAAGCCGGCGGGTGTCAGTGCCGGGTCATCGGCACATCGTTGACACGATAATACCGCTCGTACATCCTGAATTCTTTGCGATCTGCTCACCGTGAATGGGCAGGTCCGGGTTGTTTTTGTCTTTGGGGATGGACGTGCGCCATGAGGATAATACCAAGAATGAGCACGATCGAATCCAGCGTATCCTCCATTTTGTTGGACCGTGTTGCTGAATGGCTGACGAATTCTTCGCTGGCCGGTGACGACCTTGAAAACATCGTGCGCGGTTTCTGCGAGCGGCTTGCGGCCGCCGGATTGCCACTTGCGCGCGTCCACCTGACCTTCTCGATGCTGCATCCGCTCTACGACGCACTGAGCTTCACCTGGAAGCGCGCCAGCGGTGTCACCATCGAGGGCTTCCGCATGCCGGCCGGCCAGAAGCCGGACCGTTTCCTGCAGAGCCCTTATTTTTATCTTCTCGACAACAATCTGCAGCATATCCGCCGCCGCATCATGGCGGAGGGGCCGAGTGAATTTCCGATCTTCGAGGATTTGCGCCAGGAAAAAATCACCGATTATCTTGCCTTCGTGCAGCCCTTCGGCGATGGATCGGCTCAGGGCATGATGGGTTCCTGGTCGACCGACAGCCCGGCCGGATTTTCAGACGACATGATCGACGCGCTGCTGCGCATGCAGAACCATCTGGCGGTCGCCGCCAAGATGGCTGTGCTTGCCAAGCTCGCCAACAATATGCTGACCACCTATCTCGGCGGCGATGCCGGCAAGCGCGTGCTGAACGGCCAGGTCCGCCGTGGCGATGGCGAGACGATCCGTGCCGCCCTTGTCATGGCGGATATGCGTGAATCCACCATGTATGCCGAAAAGGAGGGCCGGCAGGCCTATATCGATACGCTCAACCAGTTCTTCGATGCGATCGCCGCACCCTTCAACCGCAACGGCGGCGAAATCCTGAGCTTCCTCGGCGACGGCTTCCTGGCCGTCTATCCCTGCGGTCGCCACAAGGACCCGTCGAAGATCGCCTGCGAGGCAGCGCTTTCCGCCGTGCATCATGCGCAGGCGCGTGTTGCCGAACTGAACAAGGATCGCGAGACGAAGGGGCTTCCGAAGATCGGCTACGGCATCGGCCTGCATGTCGGCAACGTCATGTTCGGCAATGTCGGCCTGAAGGATCGGCTTACCTTCTCTGCCTTCGGTTCGGCAGTGAACGAGGTGCAGCGCCTGCAGGTGCTGACGAAGAAATATACTCGCGAGGTCGTCGCCAGCCAGGCTTTTGCCGGCTATTGCGGCGGCGAATGGATCACGCTCGGCGAGGAAAAGCTGCGCGGCATCCGCCAGAAGGTGACGGTGCTCCAGCCGCGGGCCCCCGCATCTGCCATTCACGTCGACGAAGGCTTCCGCGAATCCGTTCAGAACGGCCTTTCGGAAGCCGAACAGGTCATCATGCTTCACCGCGACAAGAAACAGGTAAAACGCCCGCCGATCGAAAAATTCATTCAGTAACCACGCGCGAACATTGCAGCGGCTTCAGCCGCTGCGCCGTACATCAGAACCTTCGCATCAAGCGCCCTGTAAAACGGGCGCCATGTGCCATTTTTTCCCATGTCTGTCATCAACTGGACACCCCGTTTACGGTACGATAGTGTGCCTTAACGGGAACACATAAGGACTGGGGAATTTCATTGGTATGGCGTCTGCTGCCGATCTGTTGCGTGTTGAGAATCTGGATGTCGCCTTCTCCGTTTTCGGCGACCGGCTGCGCGTCGTAAAGGAAGCCAATCTCCGCATCCTGCCGGGGAAAGTGACTGCCCTCGTAGGCGAAAGCGGCTCTGGCAAATCCGTCATCAGCCAGGCGATCATGGGCATCCTGCCGGCACCCGCCCATGCGAGCGGCCGTATTCTATTTACTGATCCGCTGGACGGCAAGGCGACCGATATCCTGTCGCTTTCGCGTGACAGTGCCGAGATGCGTGACCTGCGTGGCCGCCGCATGGCGACCATCTTCCAGGAGCCGATGACGTCGCTCTCACCGCTCCATACGGTCGGCAACCAGATCAGCGAAGTATTGCTGATCCACACGGATGCCGACAAGAAGGAAGCGCGCGAGCGCACCGAGGAAATGCTCGGCCTCGTCGGCTTTTCCAATCCGAAGCGTACTTACGACATGTATCCGTTCGAACTTTCCGGCGGCATGCGCCAGCGCGCCATGATTGCCATGGCGCTGATCTGCAAGCCGGCACTGCTGATCGCCGACGAGCCGACCACGGCGCTCGACGTGACGATCCAGGCGCAGATCCTCGAATTGCTGCGCGACCTGCAGGCCAAGCTCGGCATGGCCATGCTGCTCATCACCCACGACCTCGGTGTCGTCGCCAATATGGCCGACGAGGTGGTGGTGATCTATCACGGCGAGATCATGGAAGCAGGCCCCGTCGAAGCGATCTTCCGCAATCCGCAGCATCCGTATCTCAAGGCCCTGATGGCCGCTGTTCCGCACTTTGACATGAAGCCAGGCGAGCGGCTGAAAGCGCTTCGCGAGGTTCCGGTCAATCTGGAATCGCTGATCGGCAAGAAGAAGCCGGTCGAGAAGGAAGCGCCGGGCGTGCTGCTCTCCGTTGCCAACCTTTCCAAGACCTACAAGACGCGCAAGCGCGGCTTTTTCGGTGGGCAGGAAGCAGCCGTCGTGCATGCTGTCGACGATGTCAGCTTCGATATCCGCCGCGGCGAATGTCTGGGACTGGTCGGCGAATCCGGCTGCGGCAAGACGACGGTCAGCAAAATCCTGATGCGCGCAATTACCCCGGATAGCGGGGCGGTCGTCTTCAACGACGGCAAGGAGGTCATCGATGTCCTCTCCGTCAAGGGTTCGGAACTGCAGGAACTGCGCACCAAGATCCAGATGGTGTTCCAGGATCCGGTCTCCTCGCTTTCGCCGCGCATGACAGTTCGCAATATCCTGAGCGAACCGCTGGAGATTCATGACCGCGGCAACAGCGCCGAGCGCAAGGCCAAGGTCGAGGGGTTGATGGGCGCAATCGGCCTCGACCGTCGCTATCTCAACCGCTATCCGCACAGCTTCTCCGGCGGCCAGCGCCAGCGCATCGGCATTGCCCGCGCCCTCGCCCTCGGCCCCAAGCTCGTCATCCTCGACGAACCGGTCTCGGCCCTCGACGTCTCGGTGCAGGCGCAGATCCTCAATCTATTGAAGGACCTGCAGAAGGAGCTGGGGCTCACCTACCTCTTCATCTCGCACAACCTCGCAGTCGTCGATTATATGGCCGACCGCATCGCCGTCATGTGCAGGGGCCGCATCGTCGAAATCGCACCGCGCGAGATCATCCTGCGCAATCCGGTTCACCCCTATACGAAGTCATTGCTTGCCGCCGTTCCCTTCCCGGATCTCGACAGGCCACTCGACTTCAAGGCGCTGCAGGAAAACGGCGCGGCCGACAAGCAGAACTGGGGGCCTGTCTTCCGGGCGGACCACGATGACGCCTCCGAACTCGCTTATGCCGATCTCGGCGGCGGCCATCTGGTGCGCGCCCGCAAGGGCGCCGATGCTAAGGAGCTGGTCTGATGGTAACGCGCCGCATCTTTCTCGGCGGCCTGATCGGGTCGGCCATCGCGCCTTCGGTGCTGCGGGCTCAACCGATCGCCGAGCCAGAATTTTTGAAGGCCAGGGTCGCTGACGGCAGCTTGCCGCCAATGGCAGAGCGCATTCCGACTGAGCCGCGTATCGTCAATCTCAAGGAGATGGGCCGCGTGCCCGGCACCTATGGCGGCAATGTGCGCACCATCATCGGCGGCGTGCGCGATATCCGCTACATGACGGTCTATGGCTATTCGCGGCTGGTCGGCTACGACACGAAGTTGCAGTTGCAGCCCGATATCCTACGGGACTTCACCTCGGAGAATGACACGGTCTTTACCTTCCGCCTGCGCGAGGGGCACAAATGGTCGGACGGTCACCCCTTCACGGCGGAAGCCTTCCGCTATTGGTGGGAAGAAGTCATCCTCAACAAGGAACTGACGCCCGGCGGCGGCGCTCTGGAGCTGCGTCCTCACGGCTCCCTGCCGCGCTTTGAAGTGCTCGACGAACTGACTGTGCGCTATAGCTGGGACAAGCCTAACCCGGTTTTTCTGTCGGCGCTTGCCGGGCCTCTGCCGCTCGTCATTTATGGCCCGGGCCATTACCTGAAGCAGTTCCACAAGGGCTTTCAGGACAAGGCCAAGCTTGAAGAGCTGATGAAAAAGAACCGCGCCAAGAAGTGGGCCGATCTGCACATCAAGATGGCCCTCGCTTCTCGGCCCAACAATCCTGAGCTGCCGACGCTCGATCCCTGGCAGAACCGCACGGCTCCGCCGGCCGATCAGTTCATCTTCGACCGCAATCCCTTCTTCCACCGCGTCGACGAGAACGGCATGCAGTTGCCCTATCTCGACCGCTTCATCCTCAATGTCTCGTCTTCGTCTATCATCGCCGCCAAGGCGKGTGCTGGCGAATCCGATTTGCAAGCGACCGGCATCGACTTCAACGACTACACTTTCCTGAAAGAGGCAGAAAAGCGCTTCCCGGTGAAGGTCGATCTCTGGAAGATGGCGCGCGGCTCGCGCATCACACTGTTGCCGAACCTCAATGTCGCCGACGAAGCCTGGCGCGCGCTCTTTCGCGACGTACGCTTCCGCCGGGCCTTGTCGCTGGCGATCGACCGGCACGAGATCAACATGGTCGCTTTCTACGGCCTCGGCAAGGCGAGTGCCGATACGGTGTTGCCCGAAAGCCCGCTCTTCAAGCAGGAATATGCCGACGCCTATGTGAATTTCGACCCTGACACGGCCAACAAGCTGCTCGACGAACTCGGCCTCGACAAGCGCGACAGCGATGGCATCCGCTTGCTGCCTGATGGACGCCGCGCCGAGATCACCGTCGAGACAGCCGGCGAGAGCAATCTCGACACGGATGTTCTGGAACTCGTGCACGATCACTGGGCCAAGATCGGCCTGGCGCTCTTCACCCGCACCTCGCAGCGCGACGTCTTCCGCAATCGTGCCATGAGCGGCTCGATCATGATGTCGATCTGGTACGGGCTGGATAACGGTGTGCCAACCGCCGACATGTCTCCCTATGGACTAGCCCCTACGCTGGATGACCAGCTTCAATGGCCGCTCTGGGGCATGTACTATCTTTCGGCCGGTCAGGAAGGCAAAGCTCCCGATCTGCCGGAGGCGGCCGAGCTTGTGGATCTTCTGAACCAGTGGGGCGCAAGTGCTACGACGGAAGAGCGTGAGGTTATCTGGCACAAGATGCTGTCCCTCTATACCCAGCAGGTCTTTTCGATCGGCCTCATCAACAGCACTCTGCAGCCGATCCTCACGTCCGCCAAGATGCAGAACGTGCCGGAGCACGGGCTTTACGGCTTCGATCCGACCTCCTTCCTCGGCGTCTACATGCCGGACACCTTCTGGTTCAAGGAGGCCTGAGCAATGATCCGCTATATCCTCTGGCGTATCGCCGCCATGGTGCCGACCCTGCTCGTGATATCGGCGCTGGTCTTCGTCATCATCGAACTGCCGCCGGGTGACTTCTTCGAAAGCCAGATCGCCGAACTGCGCGCCCAGGGCGAGACTGCAAACCTGCAGGAAATCGAGGAACTGCGCCATCAATACGGTTTCGACCAGCCGGAGATCGTGCGTTACTTCTTCTGGGTCGGCGGGATGCTGCATGGCGATTTCGGCTATTCCTTCGAATATCAGCTGCCGGTTTCCGACGTTGTGGGCGACCGCCTGTGGCTGACGATCCTCGTCTCCTTCTCGACCATCCTTCTCACCTGGCTGATCGCCTTCCCGATCGGCATCTATTCGGCGACCCATCAATATAGCTGGGGCGACTACGGACTGACTTTCTTCGGCCTGCTCGGCATCGCCATCCCGAACTTCATGCTGGCGCTGATCCTGATGTATTTCGCCAATGTCTGGTTCGGACTCTCCATCGGCCATCTGATGGATCAGCAATATCTGAACGAGCCGATGAGCTGGGCGAAGGCGAGGTCGATTCTTTCTCACCTCTGGATCCCCGTCGTCATCGTCGGAACGGCCGGCACAGCCGGCATGATCCGTCGCCTTCGCGCCAACCTGCTCGACGAGATGCAGAAGCAATATGTGACGACAGCGCGCGCCAAGGGGCTGCATCCGGTGCGCGCGCTGGTCAAATATCCGCTGCGCATGGCGCTCAACTTCTTCGTCGCCGATATCGGCTCGATCCTGCCGTCGATTATTTCGGGCGCGGAGATCGTCGCCATCGTGCTGTCGCTGGAAACCACGGGGCCGATGCTCATTAAGGCACTGCAGAGCCAGGATATGTATCTTGCCGGCTCGTTCCTGATGTTCCTCGCCTTCCTGAACGTCATCGGCGTGCTGATTTCCGATATCGCGCTCGGCTTCCTTGATCCCCGCATCCGTCTGCAAGGCAGGAGCACCAAATAATGTCGCCCCTACCCGCTCCCGGTGCGCCGCTGCCGCATTATGTTTCGACCGCCCCGTTCGATCCGATCGCAACGGAGACGATGACATCTGCGCAGTCTCGTATCCACCTCGCCTCGCAGAAGCAGCTCATGTGGTGGAAGTTCAAGCGCCACAAGCTGGCGCTTGCATCCGGCATTTTCCTCGCCGCCGTCTACTTCATGATCCTGATCGTCGAGTTCCTGGCGCCTTACGGTCTGCATACCCGCAACGTCGATTTCATCMATTCGCCGCCGCAGCGCGTCCGTCTTTTCGACAGCCAGGGCAATTTCGTCGGCCCCTTCGTCTATGGCCGGYAGATGACGCTCGATATCGACACCCTGCACCGTCTCTATACCGACAAGCAGAACGACATCCAGCCGATCCGCTTTTTCTGCCGTGGCGATGGCTACAAGTTCTGGGGGCTCGTCGCATCCAATTATCATCTCGTCTGCCCTGCGATCGGCGGTCAGATGTTCCTGCTCGGCACCGACCGCCTCGGACGCGACGTGCTTTCACGCATCCTTTATGGCGCGCGCATCTCGCTCACCATCGGGCTGATCGGTATTTCCATCAGCTTTGTGCTCGGCATCGTCATCGGCGGCCTCGCTGGTTATTGGGGTGGCATCTTCGACCTCATCGTCCAGCGCCTGATCGAAGTGCTCCAATCACTGCCCTCCCTGCCGCTCTGGATGGCACTTGCCGCCATCATGCCGGTGACATGGAGCCCAATCGTCATCTATTTCGGCATCACCGTCATTCTTGGCATCATCGACTGGACAGGGCTTGCCCGCGCCGTGCGCTCCAAGCTTCTCGCGCTGCGTGAGGAAGATTATGTCCAGGCAGCCCAGCTCATGGGTGCCAGCACGCCCCGTGTCATCGGCCGGCATCTCGTGCCCGGCTTCATGTCGCATCTCATTGCATCCGCCACCATTTCCATTCCGGGGATGATCCTCGGTGAGACGGCGCTCTCCTTCCTCGGCCTCGGCCTGCGGCCGCCCATTACCAGCTGGGGCATCCTGCTGACAGAGGCCAAGAGCGTCAGCGTCATCGCCTTCTATCCGTGGCTGCTGTTTCCGATCGTTCCGGTGGTGCTGGTGATTTTGGCGTTCAATTTTCTGGGAGATGGCTTGCGCGATGCGGCAGATCCCTACAAATAGCGTCGAGTTCGGCCGGGTGCTTCGCGTCCGCCGCCTCGTGGCCTCCGATTTACGGGGGTGGTAGAAGTATGTCGTCCACCTCAGAGGGCACACACATGGCCAGACGCCTCGAAGATGCACGCATCCTCATGTACAGCCACGATACATTCGGCCTCGGCCATTTGCGCCGATGCCGCGCGATCGCCCATGCTCTCGTCGAGGACTATCGCGGCCTGAACATCCTGATCATATCAGGCGCGACGATTGCCGGCGCCTTCGATTATCGTGCCCGCGTCGACTTCGTGAAGATCCCGAGCGTCATCAAGCTTCGCAACGGCGAATATACGTCGCTTGCCAGCCACATCGACCTGCACGAGACGATGAAGATGCGCGAATCCAGCATTCGCCATACGGCGGAGACCTTCCAGCCCGACATCTTCATCGTCGACAAGGAGCCGATGGGTCTGAAGGGCGAGGTCGAGGAAACGCTTGCCTATCTGAAGGCGCGCGGCACCATTCTGGTGCTGGGTCTGCGCGAGATCATGGACGCGCCGCATCTGCTCGAAGCCGAGTGGAAGAAGAACAGCGTGATGCAGAAGATCGATCAATATTACGATAGCATCTGGGTCTACGKACCGCCGGATTTCTACGACCCGCTCGTTGGCCTCGACGTGCCCCCGAGTGTTCGCCGCAAGATGGATTTCGTCGGCTTCCTGCAGCGTAGTGTCTCCAAGGGCAAGAACTCGCTGAACGCCCGCAAGGACGACTATATCCTTGTCACGACCGGCGGCGGTGGCGATGGCTCYGATCTCGTTCACGACGTGATGAATGCCTATGAGGCCGACGAGACGCTGACGCAGAAGGCACTTGTCGTACTTGGTCCGTATATGCCGGCGGCCGAACGTGCAAAGCTGGTGAAAAAAGGCGAGCAGATCCCCTATATCGAGGTAATCGAGTTCGACAATCACATGGAAGAGCTGATCGACGGCGCGACCGCCGTCGTCGCCATGGGGGGCTACAACACCTATTGCGAGATCCTCTCCTTCGACAAGCCGGCGCTCATCGTACCGCGCGTTGCCCCGCGCGAGGAGCAGTTGCTGCGCGCCCGCCGCGCCAGCGAACTCGGTCTCGTCGACATGCTTCTGCCTGAGCAGTCGGGCGACCCCTCCGTCATGGCCGAGACGCTGAAGCGCCTGCCTGCGCGACTTCCGCCATCGAAGAGCGGCTGCAATATGCACCTTGAGGGGCTGGATCATATTTCCCGCACCGTCGGCACATGGCTGGATAGCCGCGGACGCCATCTTTCCCTCGTCGGCGCAGAATAAAGAGCCATCCTTTGCCGCCACGTCGCAAGATTCTCGTCGTGCTGAAAGGCTATCCCCGCCTTTCGGAAACCTTCATTGCCCAGGAATTGCTAGGCCTCGAAAAGGCCGGCTTCGACCTGACGCTGATTTCCATGCGCCGGCCGACCGACAAGAAGCGTCATCCTGTCCAYGACGAGATCAAAGCGCGCGTCGTCTATCTCCCAGAATATCTGCACGAAGAGCCGATCCGCGTGCTGAAGGGCCTCCTTGCCGGCTTTTCGAAACMCGGTTTCGGCGCGCTGATGAAGCGTTTCCTTGCCGATCTGCCGCGCGACATTTCCCGCAACCGCTTCCGCCGGCTCGGCCAGGCGCTGGTGCTGGCGCGCGAATGGCCTGACAACGGCGAG
Organism: Rhizobium sp. 05L429; assembly: GCF_056397645.1. Taxonomy (NCBI): domain Bacteria; kingdom Pseudomonadati; phylum Pseudomonadota; class Alphaproteobacteria; order Hyphomicrobiales; family Rhizobiaceae; genus Rhizobium; species Rhizobium sp. 05L429. The sequence goes on from NZ_JBFTNV010000034.1 coordinate 82,185, forward strand.
TGGCTGCATGCTCATTTCATCCATACGCCAGCTTCGGTGACGGAATATGCGAGCATTCTGACAGACACGCCCTGGACCTGCTCGGCCCATGCCAAGGATATCTGGACTTCACCCGACTGGGATCTCGGCCAGAAGCTCGGAAGCGCCCGCTGGGCGGTCACCTGCACCCGCAGCGGCTACGAGCATATGAAAGCGCTGACGGGGCGCCAGAATGCGGTACATCTGAGCTATCATGGCCTCGACCTCGCCCGCTTCGGCCATTTCGCCGGCGAGCGCTCGAACCGTAACGGCAGCGATCCCACCGACCCCGCCTTCATCCTCAGCGTTGGTCGGGCGGTGGAAAAAAAGGGCTACGACGTGCTGCTGCGCGCGCTTGCCCTGCTGCCCGGGGAAATCAACTGGCGCATGGACCATATCGGTGGTGGCGAGGAGCTTTCCAAGCTGAAAAAGCTTGCCGCTGAACTCGGCCTTGCCGATCGCATCACCTGGAAGGGTGCACTGGCGCAGGA
>NZ_JBFTNV010000035.1:0-80553 GCF_056397645.1 Rhizobium sp. 05L429
CGGTAAATCCGCTGCTCTGTATTATGCGGGATATCGGCATGAATCGTCCCGGTTTAAACATCTAATCGGGATAATTCCTATCGCTTATTGTCGATCCATCCAAGATCAGCAGATGGAGAAAGACAATGGATATGCAGCTTTCCGGCAAACGGGCGCTGGTGACGGGCTCTTCGGCGGGGCTTGGCGAAGCGATGGTGCGAATGCTGGCCGCGGAAGGGGCTGCCGTCGTCGTGCATGGGCGCGACCGGGCGCGGGCCGAGGCGATTGCCGGCGCCATCACCGCTTCCGGCGGCACGGCGGATGTGGCGATCGGCGATCTCGCCAGGGGCGATGAGGCCGAAGCGGTGGTCGCCCAGACGCTTGCGGGCGGCGAGATCGATATTCTCGTCAACAATGCCGGCCACTATCACCATCTCGACTGGCATACGGCAACGCCGGAAAAATGGGCCGAGACCTATGAGATCAATGTCATCTCGGCGGTGCGGATGATCCAGGCGATCGTGCCCGCCATGGTCAGGCGCGGTTGGGGCAGGGTGATCCAGATCGGCGGCGGGTTGGCATCGCAGCCGATCCCGATGCAGCCGGATTACGAGGCCTCGCTTGCCGMGCGCCACAATCTCGCGGTCTCGCTGGCGCGGCGGCTGAAGGATACGGGCGTTACCTCCAACATCGTCTCGCCGGGCGCCATTCTCGTGCCGGCGGTGAAGGAGCTCCTGGAAAAGATAGCGCCCGCGCATGGCTGGGGCGATCGCTGGGAGGATATCGAAAGCGGCTGCGTCAAGGACATGGTGCCGAACGATATCGGCCGCCTCGGCCGTCCCGAGGAGATCGCCGCCGCCGTTGTCTATCTTGCGAGCGGCCATGGCGCCTATATCAGCGGCGCGACACTGCGCGTCGATGGCGGCACGATCCGCTCGGCCTTTTGAAAGGTAAGGCCGTACCTCCCAAAAACCCCTCCCTACAAGTGGGGCGGGGTTTTCGGTACCTGGCGCCTGGATTGACGGTCGAGACCCAGTCGCCATGACCACCAACCACCCTGAACTTTCAGCCATGTCCAGCGTTCCCGGATCAAAGGAGCCCGATCATGTCCCAACGGAAATTCAAGAAACTCACCCACCGCCTTCTTGTCCGGTTCGATAGCGTTCAAACCCTGCTCGACGAAATCGAAGGCAGCGCCGTGAAGCTGCAGGCGACCTGCCACGACGAGGCTGACGGCGAGGGCGTCAGGCATCCTGCAGCGCAGCTGCCGCAATTGCCGAGGCATGGAGCGGCGCCGGCTGCCCTGTAGCAGGCCCCCGCGATCCTGCAGCTTCGCCTGATGTGTTCATCCTGTCCCGGCAGGGAGATCGGGTATATGATTGCCGATCACCATGTTGGCGGAGGGACAGCCGGATGCGTGGGTTGATTGGAAGCGTGCTGATCTATCTTTGTGCTCTGACCAGTTCTCAGGGCGGCCCACTCCACGAGGCGGCAAAGACCGGTGACATCACAGCCATCGCGGCCGCCCTCGATGCAGGCGCCGACATTGAGGAGCAGGACAAGGGAGCCACTCCGCTCTTTCTCGCAGTTCGCAACGGGAATCTCGAAGCCGTAACATTGCTGATCGAGCGTGGGGCAAATGTGAACCACCAGTCGGCAATCGGCCTGCCGATCACCGGCGCCGTGGTGAAAAACTCCGCCGATCTCATCCGRCTTCTGCTGGCGCGTGGTGCTGACGCCAACGCTGCGGCGAGGGGTGAGGGGATGTTGCACTTCGCCGTCGCGGGCGGCTGTCTTGATTGCGTCAAGGCACTCGTTGAAGCCGGCGCAGACGTCAACGCCATCTGGGTGCGTGGCGATCCCGCGCGGCTGCCCGCTATCATCACGCCTTATCATCTTGCGAGGCATGACGACCATGCCGAAATCGCCGAATATCTGCTGACGCATGGCGTCATCGTTCAGAAGCCCGCGCCGATTTCTGCGAAGCTGGCGAATGGTGACGCGGCAAAAGGGGCGAAGTTGTTCGCCACCAACTGCTCATCCTGTCATGTCACGCGTCCGAAGGATGTCCCCAACAGGGGGCCGAACCTGTGGAACGTCGTCGGACGCAAAAAGGCATCCACAAAATTCGGCGGCTATTCCCGAACCCTGTCGGCCTGGGGTGGCTTCTGGACCTACGAGGACCTCAACATTTTCATCGCTGGCCCCACTCTCACGACGCCAGGCGTCAACATGGAGGTTCGCGGTGCGCCCGATGAAACCGATCGATTGGATGTGATCGCCTATCTGCGGTCGCTCAGCGACTCGCCGGTTCCATTGCCCTGAGCAGGCGTCCGGCTCGGTCCATCGCTGGATTGTCCATGCAAGGCGCTTCAAAAGGTCTCACGCGCCCTCATCGGGAATGTTCAGTACCTCGCCGCAGGCCTTGCAGTGAACGGCATCGGCATCGTGGCGCTGCAGCCCGCATTGCGGGCAGGCAAAGGTCACCTTGTTCGGCCGCACCACAGCTTGGGCCAGCCGCACGAAGAGCGAAATGCCGACGATCATCGTCACGACGGAGGTCAGCTTGCCGAGCGTGCCGGGCAGGGTGATGTCGCCGAAGCCTGTCGTGGTGACGGTCGCGACGGTGAAATAGAGCGCGTCCACGAAGCCTTCGCCGCCTGGCTGGTTATAGAAGAAGGAGGTGTAGACGAAGCCGGTGACGAGGAAGAGGAAGACCAGGAAATTGATCACCGCGCGCACGACATCCAGCGCATAGCCGCAGCTCATCCGGCGCAACACTTCCTTCAGGAGCGGGCTTCGTCCGATCGCCCAGAGCCGCATGACCCGCAGGAAGGCGAAGTTGAAGAGCGCATCGGGGAAGAGCAGCGTCGCCAGCACGATGAAATCGATCCAGGTCATCGGCCGCAGGATCCAGCTGCGCAGCGAGGGTGCCGCAATGGCGCGCGCCGCGATCTCGGCGGCGATCCAGACGGCGATGACGTAATCGATGACCAGATAGGTGGGCGCCGCCCGAAAATAGGGGCCGAGCACGAAGAAGGCGAGGATCGCGATATCTATGACGGTAAAGATGGACTGCAGGAGAATGGCCTTGCGGCCTTCGCCCCGTTCAATGCGCCGCAGCCCCGCGCGCAGGCTCTTGTGATGCGTGTCGTCGTCGAAGAGATGATCCATGACGGCGAAATAGCTCGCGGATGGCGGGCATCAATGGCTGGTGGTGAAGCGCCGTCTCCGAGTTCTCGAAGAGATCACATCCTCTCCGGCTCGGAGGAGGAGGCAGGGGCCACCACGGGCCAAGGTCACTGTCGTTTGCGTCTGATCTTTCGCAGTTCATTCCTGTCGATGAAATGATCGGTCACCCCAGCCTCTTTGTCGGGGTGCGAGATTTCCACATCCAGCTCTTCGGGCAGGTCGAGTGCCTGCTTGGTGTTCATGATGCCGAGCGGCACGCGGCCGTCCTCGGTCCTGGCGGCGACTTCGACGAGCGGTTTTGTTTTATGGGCCATGTGGGCCTCCTTTCTATAGAGACCCAACGCGGCGCGGACTCGCCCGTTCCATCGAAGACGGGAATTGCGGGCTCGGGAACAAACAGCATGTGCCGGCGTTCGGTCCTCGCGAACACATTCTAATCACGGAGGATTTTCTCATGGGTCGCGGTATTCTTCTCTGGCTTCTGGGTATCCCGTTGCCGATCGTCATCCTGCTCGTCCTGTTCATGCGATAGGAGGCTCACATGTCTCTTGCTGCAGACAGACCTGTTATCCAGGGCTCCGCCCTCGAAGGCGGGCAAACCGGCGTGATGCCGGTCGAATCCTCGAAATCAGCCGTCGCCTGGGGGCCGATCATCGGCGGCGCCGTGGCGGCGACGGGCATTACGCTCATTCTGTTGCTGCTCGGCTCGGGCGTCGGTCTCACCATGGTATCTCCGTGGTCGGGACAGAGCAGCTCGGCCGCCACAATCGGCGTCACCGCGGCGATCTGGCTGGTCGTCGTGCAATGGCTGTCGTCGGCCTTCGGCGGCTATATTACCGGCCGGCTGCGGACCAAGTGGGCCGCCGTCCACACCAACGAGGTCTTCTTCCGYGATACGGCGCACGGATTCCTCAGCTGGGCGCTTGCCACCGTCTTCGTCGCCGGCTTCCTGGCATCGTCGCTGAGCTCGCTCGCGGGCGCCGGCGCCAGTGCTGCCGGCCAGGCTGCGATGGCCGCCGGGGTCGCCGGCACCTCTGCCGCAGCGGCCTCTTCGGATACGCCTGATGCCTCCACGTCCTACTTCACGGATGCGCTGCTCAGGCCGCAAAACGTCGCCAATCGCGCCAACGAGGACGATAGCGCCGCCGCTGCCCAGATTTCCCGCATCCTGCTGCAGGGAGCGGTGAACGGCTCGGTGCCTGACGGCGACAAGACCTATATCGCCAGCATCGTTTCGGCCCGCACCGGGCTTTCCGAAGCCGATGCCCGCGCCAGGGTCGATACCGTGCTGAAGCAGATCGACGATGCGAAGGTTGCTGCGCAGGAAGCTKCCGACAAGGCACGAAAGGCGGCCGCGACATCGGCGCTGATCGGATCGCTGTCACTGCTCGTCGGCGCGTTCATCGCCGCTGCCGCCGCCGCTTTTGGCGGGCATCAGCGGGATGAGGAAGAGGACCTGATCGCGACAAGCCGCGGTCCGCTGGTTTAGCGGGTCACGCATCGTCCCGGCGTTCCGGAAGGTATCGCGCTCCTTGCTCTCCCCCCGGGGAAGGCAAGGGGCGCGCTGCATTAGAGCATCTCCGTCTTTCTCAGAAACACGGAGATGCTCTATCTCTGTGTTTTCACGCAATTCCAGACGCAAAACCGCTTCGCACTTTTGCTGGAATTGCTTTAGCGACCGGTCCGACCGCTTTCCCACAGCCGCAATCCACGGGGCGTCCGGTGCTATCGCCGTTCGGCTTCCATATTTCTCAGGCGAAACATCTGCGCGAAGAATGCCTTGTMGGGCAGGCGGCGAAGCAGGGCGGCAATCGCGGCACATGCCGCTACGGCGAAAATGAGCCGGCCGGTCAGGACCCCGTGCAGATCCGCGCCGAGCGACATCACCACGATCGTATCCTCGATCACGCTATGCGCGAAGCCCATGAACACGCAGGACAGAAAGATCTGGCGCGGTGATATCGCTCCCGATTGCGCCTCGCGGATCAGCAGGCCKGCGCCATAGGAAATGCCCAGAAACAGGCCGATAGCCGTGAGATGTTCGGCCTCGCCCCTAATGCCGGCGAGGCGCAGCACAGGCGAAAGAGCCTTCATCATCAGGCCCAGCAGCCCGGTCACCTTGAGGATTTCAAGAGCCCAGGAGAGGACGACGAGTATGACCAGCATCCAGACCATGGTCTGCGCAAGTCCAAGAAAGTAGTCGGCCCAGTCCGGCGTTGCGCTGATGGGGAGCCAGACAGGATGGACCTGAGAGGACAGCCAGCCTGTCGCGGTGAGAACATGGTGCAGCAGGAAGGCATAGAGCAGGCCGCCCGCAATGCGCAGCGTGGTCGTCGCGATCATGYCCGGACCCGCCTTCTGGATGATCTTCTGTTCGATCGGCAGGCCATGCGCGAAGAGGATGAGGGCCGAGAATACCGTGATATTGGCGACGCTGAGCGAGGATGCGGGAACGAGGGTGAAAACGAGTGGAACCGCACCCCAGATCCCCACCAGCATGCCCGTCAGCCAGGCGAGGCCCAGCTCCGGAGGCAGCCCGATCAGGTTCATGATGGGCGCAAACGCGGGGGCGACAGCCTTCACCGCTCCCATCCTCGATAGCAGCTCGGCAAGGATCGCGATTGGAACCGTTATGCGGGCAAGCACCCAGTAGATTGCGAGCGTTTCCGTKGTGTTGCGCCGGATGAGCGATAAGAACGACATTTGAGACCCCCTTTATGGTGCCTCAATCTGGTAGCCCCGATCACTTCGAATTTGTGATCAAAGATTGCAGATCCGTGCAATTTTATTGCAATGGCGCGTTTGACCGATATGCTCCGGGGAATGGATCGTATCGACCGAAAACTTCTGAACCTGATGCAGCGCGACGCATCGCGCACGAATATCGACATGGCCGAGGAGGTGGGCCTGTCTCCCTCCAGCTGCCTGCGCCGCGTGCAGCGGCTCCACAAATCGGGTGTGATCGACCGCATCGTCGCAATCCTCAATCCCGCCAGGGCCGGACGCGGGATCAAGGCGCTGGTGACGGTGGAACTGAAGCTGCACGGAGAAGCGCATATGCGCCGCTTCCTGGATATCGCGATCGCCGAGGAGGCCGTCTCGCAAGCCTATGCCGTCACCGGGGAAACCGATGTCGTTCTGATGCTGCGCCTGCGCGATATGGAGGAATTCGACTCTTTGTGCGAAGGTCTTTTCCGCGACGAAAACAATGTTGCCCGCTATTTCACCATGATCGTTATCCGGACGGCGAAAGAGGAAACGGCCATCAGGCTCTGATCGGTGCGCCGTGGCTGCCGGCTGCCGGTTTCAAAAGGATGTCACGGCCCTGAATCCGAAAATCGCTGCATTCTGTATCCGCGAATTCGGCTTGTCGGGATCGGCTGCATTGCCGCCGGGGCGGATGACATATTGAAAGAATGGCTGCGCCGTAAACCATGGCGTCACGGCAGCCTGGTATGTGGCTTCGATCACCGCCTCGGAACTCGGAACCGGCTGCGACGTCCCGGTTAAGGCATTTTCAGCCCTTACCTGATCCGACATGCCCGAACTCATGCTGGCATAGGCAAAGCTGATGCCGGCGGTGTCATCGTCGCGGCCCGGCAGAAGCCCCTTATAGGCAAGGCCCAGATCGAAATACCAGTTCATGCTGTTGCGCTCCTGCTGCGGCGCCACCGCGACACGCACAAATCCGTTGAGGCCATTGTCCTTGCTGTCAGGCTCCTGCCAGAGCGTCTGATCGACGACGGCATAGACCGCAAAATTGCCCGAGAGGCGGCGCGGGCTGCCGCTCGACAGGGGATCGGCGAGTGAAACGCCGTTCGATGCGGTGGTCAGGCTGTCGAACTGCTCCGAATTATACCAGGCGCCGATCTTGTAGGTGCCCGGCAAGCCGGGCTCGCCCTTTCCGGGCGCATAGGCATAGGCCGCCTCGGCAATGGCCAGCACCCCATCGCCAATCGGAAAGCCCAGTCCATTGGCATTGCCATCGGGGTCAGAACCGGTCGGGCTGCCATTGAAGACGGCAGCCTGCAGCGTCCAGGCATCGTCGGGCTTGATGATGATCTGAGCGCCCGGAACGGCGAAGGGATAGGCCGGTCCTCCACCGGGAAGATCGGCGGCAAAAATGCCGGGCCATCCGAATGTCGAGTTGACGAAAAGGCTGGCCGTATTGCTGATCGCGAAATTCTGGTCCGCCAGAATCTGGCCGAGCTTCAGCGTCACCGTGTCGTTCATCAGGCTCTGTGAGAGATAGAATTCTCCCAGCCTGAAGCCGGGATCGGCCTCCACCGAGGTGACCGTCAGGAGGTTGCCGACATCCTTGCCGGACAGGCCCTGGCCCTGGATCGCATAACCGGAAATATGGATGGCGCCGCCGGTCCAGCCTGCCAGCCGGCCCATGTCGAAGTCGCCCTGCAACTGGAAGAGGCCGTCATAGGCCGCGCCCCTTTTCACGCCGCCCGAGACATTGCCGAGCACATCGCTGGTCTGCGACATCGTGAACGTGACGCCCTGATCCCGCAGCCAGTTGCGGTAGCCGTGCCAATCACCGGTGAGCGTCGTCTCCGCATAGGATGGCGGTGCCGTATCGTCCGCCCGTGCGCCCGTGCCGCAGGCAGCAATCGCAATCGCAAACGCAAAGGCGGCGCCGGATACCTGTCTCATTCTCTTCCCTCTTCCGGGGGCTGACGTCGGGAGGCGCTGACTGATAGCGCCTTTGCGCGAATATGAGCTTGCTATCCTTGGAACGAATTGCGCAGCAGGGCAAGTTTGTCGGCTACGGTATTGTAGACCCGGCTTGTCCTGCCGCCAGTTCGGTACGCTTTGCCAGACACTATGCCTTCACGGCTTGGCGATATGCCAGACACCTTCGGCGCCGTCGCCGTGGATATCTCCAGGCCTGGAATCGAAGTGATAGGTATAGAGCGGCGAGCCGTTATAAGCCCACTGGGTTACCCCTGTCGGTCGGGTGACAACGCTCCAGGGACCGGATGCCTTGGCGCCGGCCGGTGCTGCGAAGGGAGGCCAGGCGAGGGCGCAGAGCAGGGTGCATGCCGATTTTCCGGGCTGATCCTTGTCGAAAGTGTAAAGCGACTGGCCGTCGGCGTCTGCCAGCAGCTTTTGCTGTCCGCTGGTGACGACCGTGGCGGGCGACGCGGTCTTTGCCTCTGCAGCCGATAGCGAGATCAGGGCGAGGCCAAGCGAGATTACCAGGCTTTTCGTGGTTCCAGACATTTCTGGTCCTTTCTGCCGCTCCTCTGTGCCTGAACAGGTGGGTTCCTGCCGGTCACAGKCGGCGTTTGGTTCAGGGGTGGTGAGGTCCAGTTTGCGGGCAGCTAACCCTTTGCAGCAGGTGCCGGCGGCACCGGCAGAATGATTTCTGAAGCAACCTTCCAGTCCTTTCCGATATGCAGCCAGTCGATGATCATCAGGAACGGTTTGGGCGTCCCGTCTTGGCCCGCGTATGAGACGGTGATGTTCATCGGCGCGTAGGATTTCGCCACGTCAGGCGTCAAGCCGACGATCTTGAGCTTCGTGTAGTCCGGCTCGAGCACGACCGGGCCGGATGTGCCGATGTCGTGCAGCTTCCGGTCGATCGCTTCGTTGCCCCAGAAACCTGCCCAGTTTCCCTCGGCGGGAACGGCGCTCTTGGCGACGAGAAGGGCTGAGGGGGATTGCCAGAACATGGCGTGAAGACCCTTGAAGTCGTGCCGGTTGGCGAGATCCATCAGCCTTGTGAATTCCGCCCTGATCTTGCTGGCGGCCTCGGCGTTCAGCGGTCTTTTGTCGGCGGAAGCAGCAGCCGAGGGCGCGGCGGAAACGGCCAGGACGATGGCCGCAACTGATAATGTCCTGTGCATGTCGTTACTCCGTGAGCGACCGTCCTTCAGCCGCATCAGGATCATCCGGTTAGCCGGGATTTGTAACTATACGAAGGTCGAGAGAGCCGTAGATGAAGGCGTGGGTACAAAGTTCGGTGAGCCCTATGTGATCGTGTCGGTCTGCCGTCGTGACGGCTTCCGTCATATTCATCGGCGCCGGCAGCGCGGCCGCGGCTTGCGAGTGGATTCGAGGTGCGTCGCCCCCTTGCAAAATCAAGCCACTGCACACAGTTGATGAGTTCCGGCGACCGGAGCTTTCCCGGCGCGTGACACCGTTCGAAGGGAGCAGAATGCAGCGTATCAGGACCTGGCTGAACCAGTATGAGCCGATGACGCTCATCACCTTCGCCTGCCTTGCCGGCGGGTTCTTCCTGCTGCAGCGGCTGACGAGCGAGGTGCTGGAGGGAGAAACGCTGGGCTTCGACCAGACGATCCTGCTCTGGCTGCGCCAGCCCGGCGATCTTGGCCGGCCGATCGGCCCGCAATGGCTCGTTCATGCGATGGGCGATATCACCAGCCTCGGCGGCATCACCGTTCTCACGCTGCTGACGCTGCTTGCGACCGCCTATCTGCTGCTCAACCGCAAGACCACGATTGCCGTCTTCCTGTTCCTCTCGGTTCTCACGGGCTGGCTGGCGAGCACCGGCCTCAAGATCATCATCGCCCGCGCCAGGCCGGACATCGTGCCGCACCTCGTCGATGTCAACGATCTCAGCTTTCCGAGCGGCCATGCGATGGTCTCGGCCGTCACCTATCTCACGCTCGGCGCGCTGCTGGCCCGCACCCAGCATTACCGCGCAACACGCGTCTTCGTCATGGCGGCGGGCATCTTCCTCGCCGTCATCATCGGCCTCAGCCGCGTCTATCTCGGCGTCCATTATCCGACCGATGTTCTCGCCGGCTGGGTCGCCGGTTCGCTCTGGGCGCTCTTATGCTGGCTGGTCTCGAAACGCTTCATCGCGCGGACGGCTGATGAAGTGCAGAGCGAGCGGCAGTGATGGTTCGTGCCGGCCGATAGATATGCACCACCGAGCCCCGCGGGAAGGCCTTTGAGCTGATCAGTTCGAGGCGCTGTGGCGAGCGTTTAGCAGGGCAGGGTGATGATCTGGTGATGGGAGGTTTCTGTTTACGCGCATGGCCCCCTCATCCGCCTGCCGGCACTTTCTCCCCGATGGGGAGAAGACATATGCCGCGCCGTTCCCGCGTCCCGAAAGGCATCGCATGCCACGTCCCCTCGCCCCAGCGGGGGGAGGGTTAGGGTGAGGGGTCCACACGCACAACGCTTCCTAATTTCTGTCTTGATGACGGAGGGGAGATTGTGCTCCGCCGACCCCACGAAAGCTCTGAAGTGGCGTGCGGGCAACGCGGCTCGGCACAATGATCCGGAATTATGTAGCAGATGCCACCAACCGAAAGCGCTTCGGCGGTGGCTGCTGTAAGCCCGAGAGCACCCATCGGTCATGTCAGCAATTTGCGGGTATCGCGAAACTGCCAATTCTGCGACTTTGCGCAAGCCAGGAAAACAAGTTTTGCTTTATTCAGGAATTTTGCAACACTACCACAGGTTAGGTATTCTTTGAATCGATCATAATCGGCTGGAGGAAACGACAATGACTGATCAGCAAGGATGCAACCCGTTTGATGGCCCTCAAATGCAAGGCGTGCATTATGAGCGGGCAGATATGTCAGGCGCTAATTTCGATGGCGTCCATCTCGCGGACGCACGATTTTACGCTGTTTTGACGAAGGCAAAATTCATCGACACCAATTTGTCCGAAGCGAATTTTGACGATGTCAACCTTGAGGGTGCGCGCTTTAACATCGTCAATCTGTCTGGAGCCACCGTCACGAATGCGAACCTGTCGCGATTGACCATAAGCGGTGTCACATTGGCGGACGCGGAAATCGCAGATGCCGATTTGACCGGGATGCGGATCAACGGAGTTCTCGTCACCGATCTATTCAAGGCTTATGACCAGGCGAAAAGCTGAGGGTCAGTTGTTGGGTCGACGATAGACAAAGCTCGAAAGTGACATTTCGGAGCAATCTGAAACATGATCGGCTCCCGCAATGGGCCGGAAGCGGATATCGGTGGCAATTGCTACATAATTCCGCAATGATCTCCTCACCCCCCGATCATGGCGTGAACAGACGCTTCCCGCAACGCTCTTGCACGTGCCGGCCAAGCCTAGCTATCCAGCCCAAACACCTTCTCGAGATTCTCCCAGCTGCGGTCCATGGCAAAGGTCGACGACAGATACGGAATGCCGATATGGCCGAAGCGGACGGAAAGCTGCTCTTCGGCGGTTTCCTCGTCTATGCCGGCTATCTGCTGCAGATAGAGCACCGAGACGAGGCCCGTGCGGTCCGCACCCGCCTGGCAGTGGATAAGGATCGGTTTTGGCGCATCGCGCATCAGCGCCAGCAGTTCGTGCGCCTGTTCCGGCGTCACGTCCCGGGAGGCTGACAGCGGGTAGTTTATGTGGGTGATGCCGGCTTTCTTCGCTGCCTCGGTTTCCTGCATGTACCAGTTGGCGGTGTTTTCGCCGCGCAGGTTCAAGACGGTCTTGATGCCGTAGCGGGCGGCATAGGTGTCGATATCGGCGCCGGAGGGTTGGGCCGAGCGGTAGAGTTCGCCCGGCAGCACTTCATGGAAATTGCCCGATAGTTGCAGCGCGCCGAGATAGGCTCCAAACAACAGCGCGGCGATGCCGAAAGCGGCGGGGATTCTCCAACGTCGTTTCATTCCTGATCCTTGGTATTGGGCTTTATGCCTGAGATTGGGCGGGAAAATCGAGCGTGATGCCGAGGCCGGGATGCCGGTCGGCGAGCGTGATGTGGGCGGAATGCAGATCGGCGATCGCCTTGACGAGGCTGAGGCCCAGGCCGCTGCCTGAGGTCGTGCGGCTCTTGTCGAGGCGATAGAGGCGGCGGAAGACCAGTTCGCGCTCCGCTTCGGGAATGCCGGGGCCGTCATCGGAAACACCAGCCGAAAAGCCGTCATCGTCGGCCCGGAGCGCAAGCGTGATCCTGGTCATCGGCGGGCAATGGTTGATGGCATTTTCCACGAGGTTGACGAAGAGCTGGGTCAGCAGTTCCCGGTCACCATTGACCATGCAGGGGGAGGCTGGTCTGGTGGTAAAGTCGAGAGACTGGCCGTTATCCTCGGCAACGCTGCCGTAGATTTCCGCAACCGAACTCATGATGTCGCTGATATCGACCGGCTGGAAGCGCGCCTTGCGGGCGCCGGCCTCGATCTGCGAGATGCGCAACAGCGCCTCGAACGTGGCGTTGATGCGGTCGCTTTCCTCGCGGGCGTCGATCAGCAGGGTCTGGACATCCTCGCCGCGCCCGCCCTGTTCGATTGCCTGCTCGACGGTCATCTTCATGCGATTGAGCGGCGTCTTCAGGTCGTGGGCGATATCGGCGCTCACCTGCCGCATGCCTTCGACGAGGGCCGACAGCCGGTCCAGCGCCTGGTTCATATGGGTTGCGACGACATCGATATCATCGCCATTGCCTTCGAGCGGAATGCGCCGCGCCAGATCGCCGGCCGAAACATCGCTCATCGCCCGCTCGATGCCGTCAAGCCGCCGCTGGGCGCGGGCGGCTAGAAAAGCGCCGCCGCCGCAGGCGAGAATGACGATGCCGCCGGTGGCCCAGCCGAAGCTCATCAGCGCGATATGTTCCAGATCCTCGGTTTCGGCAAAGCTTTCGCCGACGATCAGCCGGTTGCCGCCGACGGTGCCTGCCAGGATGCGGATGCGGTCGTCGCCCTTCTGCCCGATGTCGCCGGCCTCGATGGTCGAAAGGCCATCTTCTGCCGCAAACGGCAAGACATTGCCGGCAAGCCGCTTACCCTTTTCGCCCGAAAGCAGGAAAATGCTGTCCTCGGCATTGTTGAGGCGAGCATAGGCTGTGACAGCGGCAACGAGGTCTTCGATGTCGGCCGGCGAATAGGTGGAGGCGACGACCGAATAGGTCTCGCGCACGGAATCGTCGAGCGCCGCAGCCAGATCGCGTTTCAGGAGCTGGTAGGTGATGATGCCCGCCACCAGAAAGGCCAGGATGAAGAGCAGGCCGAAGGCCAGCGCCAGCCGGAAAGGCGTGCTGCGCAGCAGCCTGGATCTTTTCCTGGAAACGGCTTTTTCCTTCAGCATCGGATTATCCGAAAACCGCTATACACTTTTCGGTCCGATGCTCTTTTGTTCAAGCATCGGATGACCCGAAAACCGCTGTACACTTTTCGGTCCGATGCCTGTCTGCTCAAGCATCGGATTATCCGAAAACCGCTACACACTTTTCGGTCCGATGCTCTAGCGCGGCGCATGCAGGCTGTATCCGGTATTGCGCACGGTATGAAGCAGCGGGATGTCGAAAGGCCTGTCGATCTTGGCGCGCAGGCGGCTGACATGGGTTTCGACGACGCTGGTCTTCGGGTCGAAATGGAAATCCCAGACGCGTTCGAGCAGCATGGTGCGGGTCAGCACCCGGCCTTCGCCGCGCATCAGCACTTCGAGCAGGGTGAATTCGCGCGGCTGCAGCTCGATCGTCTGGCCCTGTCGCGTCACCTGCCGGCGCACCAGGTCGAGCTCGAGATCGGCCACACGCAGCACCGTCTTCTGGTCCTGCACGGGCGGGCGGCGCGCCAGCGCATTGACGCGGGCGAGCAGCTCGGAAAAGGCGAAGGGTTTGGTGAGGTAATCGTCGCCGCCGGCCTCCAGCCCTTCGACGCGGTCGTCGACGCCGCTGACCGAGGTGAGGAAAATCGCCGGCGTGCCGATCTTTGCGGCGCGTACCGCCTTGATCAGCGACAGCCCGTCGAGGCCGGGCACCATCCTGTCGACGACCAGCACGTCATATTGCTCACGTGTCGCCTGGAAAAGCGCATCGCGCCCGTCGTCGATGACGTCGCAGACGTGGCCCGCCTCGATCATGCCGCKAGCGACAAAATCGGCCGTCTTTTTATCGTCCTCGACGACGAGAATGCGCATGGCCGGTCCAAACCCTTCACCTGATCGGAAGATTACTCTCACGCCGCACAATTCGCGCATAATTGTGTCCTGCACCTTATCGAATTCTTACGGATTCGTAAGTCGGCGGAACCGATCCGATCCCGGCTCTTGCTGCAACCTGACCTTTCTTACGAAAGCGTATCTTCCCGGCAAAGGCTGTGTATGGACCGGCGGCTAGAAGCTGGGACACGGTGGCGGAAAACGCGAACGCCATCGCTTTTCAAATTGCCGGCGCCGGGCGCCGCATTCAAGGAGATATCCCATGAAGACACTCCCCACGACACGTGTTGGCGCAGGCCTGCTCAATGCCCTCGTCATGGCCGGTTTCATCGCCGTTGCCATGCCCGCCCATGCCGCCACCGTGCCCTGCGAAGACATGCTGAAGGATATGCGCGCCGCCAAGGCGAAGGCCAGGCTCAGCGATGCCGACATGGCCAAGGTCAACGATCTCGAAGCCAAGGCCGTCGAGCGCTGCAATGCCGATGACGACACCCGTTCGGACAAGTTCCTGACCGAAGCCATGGCGCTGATCGGCAAGTGATTGCAGCAAGCGAGGAGAGATCCAATGGCAGAAAGACCATCTGACAGGCCGGCGAACATGCCGGCTGATGACATCAACCGCGTGCCGCGCGTCACCGTCGATTTCTGGCTGATCAAGCTGATGGCGGTGACGATGGGCGAGACGGCGGCCGATTACCTGGCGGTCAATATGGGCCTCGGCCTGACGATGACCTCCATCATCATGACGGCGATCCTCATCGGCGCGATCGTGCTGCAGTTTACCCAGAGGCGTTACGTCCCTTGGGTCTACTGGCTGGCGGTGGTGCTGATCAGCGTCGTCGGCACGCTGGTGACCGATAATCTCACCGATAATTTCGGCGTACCGCTCTTGACCTCGACCATCGCCTTCTCGATCGCGCTGATCCTCACCTTCACCCTCTGGAAGGCCAAGGAGGGGACGCTGTCGATCCACTCGATCTTCACGGCACGGCGCGAGGCCTTCTACTGGCTGGTAGTGCTCTTCACCTTCGCGCTCGGCACTGCTGTCGGCGACCTGATCTCCGAGGTGTTCGGTTTCGGCTACATCACCACAGGCCTCATCTTCGGCGCCATCATCGCCGTCATCGCCTTTGCCCATTTCGCGCTGAGGCTCGATGGCATCCTGTCCTTCTGGCTCGCCTATATCTTCACCCGGCCGCTCGGCGCCTCGCTTGGCGACTATCTCTCGCAGCCTTCGGACTATGGCGGGCTCGGGCTCGGCACGATCTATACGAGCCTGATGTTCCTCGCGATCATCGCCTTCATCGTCATCTACATGAGCTTCAACTACGAACCCGAGATCGAAGGCAGCCCGGAAGAGCCGTTGCGTTAAGGGTTGCCCGATGTGCTCGCCTCGCCCTGTCATGGCTCAGCCATGGGGGCGAGGCGAGCGCTTACGGATTTGTAAGATCGCGGAAAAGCGCGCGACAGGTTTTTGACCTACAGCCGGTGACACGACTTCTGCCCGCCACATGCCTATCCTTCCATTATGGCAATCCTCCCACCCGACAGAGACGGTGTCTGCCGGCCGAGCTATGAGAGTGATGGACATGCCGGGTTCGCTGCTGGCATTCTCCCTGCCGCGGGAGCGATGCCCGGTCCTTCTCGCCTGCCTGTCCGGATCGAAGCCAAGAAAACCGAGTAGACGATGACGACGATCACAAGCATAACCTCGACGATGACCGCCTCCTTCCTCGGCTCCTTCGTGGAAGTCGTGGAGGCCTTCACCATCATTCTGGCCGTCGGCGTCACACGGAGCTGGCGGCCGGCCTTTATCGGCACGGGGCTGGCGCTGTTCGTGCTGGCGGTGCTGGTGCTGGTCTTCGGCCCCTTGCTCGGCCTTATCCCGATCGACATCCTGCAATTCACCATCGGCACGCTGCTGATCCTGTTCGGCATGCGGTGGCTGAGAAAGGCGATCCTCAGGGCTGCGGGCTTCATTGCGCTGCACGACGAGGAGAGGGCCTTTGCGGCGGAGACCGATGCGCTTGCCCGCCAGTCCGCGGACCGGCGGGCCGACTTCCTGGCCGGCACGGCCGCATTCAAGGCGGTGCTGCTCGAAGGCATCGAAGTGGTGTTCATCGTCATCGCGACAGGCGCGCGGCCAGGCATGCTGCCCTATGCCAGTATCGGAGCGCTGATCGCCTGTATCGCCGTGCTCGTCATCGGCTTCTTCGTCCACAAGCCGCTGTCATCGGTGCCGGAAAACACGCTGAAATTCATCGTCGGCCTGCTGCTGACGGCTTTCGGCATCTTCTGGGTGGGCGAGGGCATCGGCACGGAATGGCCGGGCGAAGACCTCTCGCTGGTCGCAATCTTCGGCTTGCTTGCCGCCTTCTCCTTCATCGCGGTCCGGTGGCTGCGGCAGTATCATCATACGCATGCGGAGCCCGCCCGATGAGCATTCTCAGGATCGCCTTCAAGGAATTGATCGGCATGTTCATCGATGACGGGGCGCTGGCGCTGTTCTGCCTGCTGCTCGTTCTCGGGGTCGGCCTCGCGGCAAAATTTGGCCTCATCGGTCCGACGGCGGGTGCCGTGCTTCTCGTCGCCGGCTGTCTTTCGGTGCTTGCCGAAAGTGTCGCGCGGGCAGCACGGCGCAAGTTCAGGCGCTGACCGAACCGCCGCCTCGATCGAGGTCGGCGGCGGCAAGCGTGCGGTATGGGGCAGGGCGATCTTACCGGCGTCTTTCGCGCGCCGCTGCCAGCACCAGTGGCGTGACAGTGGTGGCGAGAGAGCCGAAGGGCAACTGCTGCAAGGCCTTGCCCACGAAGAAGGCTGCGGCCATGGCGCCCGAAAGCTTCAGCCAGGGGTAAACGCCAAGCTGCGCATGGGCGCTCGCATCCACCCAGCGAATATTTTCTTCCACCACATTGCCCGCCTGATGGCGGATGATGTGCAGCCGGGCGCGCAGATTGTCGATCTCGTAGCGCACATCCTCGATCTGCCGCTCGAGTTCCTCACGGGCGGCGGCGCGTTCGATATCGACGACGATCTCCTCGACCGGCGCATCCTCGGCTACCGCATCCAGATAGTCTTCATAGGCCGCTTCGCTTGCAAAACCCTCGGCGTTCGCGTGCTGATCGGCTTTTTCCTGTTCGGTTTTTTCTTCACGTTCGGGGGCTGGCGTGGGCTCGCTCGCGTCTCTGATCTCGTCCATGCCTTCGATGGCGTCCCTGCCTGTCGTGCTCGCCATTTCAGTCTCCTCTTTCGCTGACGGAATTCAAACGTTCGAGGCGGAAAAAGGATGCATGGGCGGCAGGGATTGATTACCGGCGCGTTACGCCGACAGACGGTTGATCCCTCACTTGACCAACACGGATACTCTAGGACTGAACGAGGATCACCAGGGTCTCGGGCAATACGCCGTCATATTCCATCGCATCGGCCGCCTGCCTGCCCTTCATGAATTCCGCCAGCCGGCCCATGTCGGCAACGTCCATGACGAGGCCAACCTTGTTGGACGATTGCGGATCGACGAAGGTGCGAATGTTCGTGCAGCCGATCGGTTCGAAAATTTCCTTGCGACGGGGCGAGGCGAGCCAGTGTTTGACGTCCTTGACGTCGTGATGAGCTAGGATGGTCGGCATTGCGTCCTCCTCTTGCTGCTCTTGATATCAGAGCCGGAGAAACTTTACGCCTCGGGTAATCGCATGGGTATCACCCGCATGGGTGGGCGCTTCTCTGCTCTCCTCACGAGGGGTTATACTATGGGCTGTGGAGCAGCATATCTCCTGATATAACGGGCATCGCAGTGTATAATTTCTGTAAATCGACCTAGATTTTTAGAATAAAATGCGAAGTTGTCCCAATCATTTGACAGGATTTTTTCGGTTATTTCATTTCATGTATTCATGAAATTCGACGCTCCGAATATTAATATTTATTTTTCTGAAAATGTTGAGAGGGCGTGCTATCCTTTGTTTTGCAGACAACCAATTTGACTCGCAGCGGTACCCCAAACGGGCGGGAACCTGCTGCAGAAGCGCGGATCATAACGTTCGTGCCGTCGAAACCCCCAGGGGTCATGGCCGCGAGAACAGCGTCTCGGCCAGGCGCTTAACGACAATGATTGGCGAGGCAGATGCAATTGGCGCGATACAGAAAAAAAGACCTGAAGTTTGCAAGGCTCCATGTCGTGAGGGCGGAGCAGCGCATCAGCAGGCAGGAAGTCATCGTGAGACGGCTGCGCATGATCGGCGGGCCGCTGGATCTGGAGCATGCGCTGCTGGGCAGGCTCTATGACAGCAAGAGGCGGGTTCTCTACCGCCTGAAGCGGATCGAAGACTTCCTCGATGCGACGTCGCAATCAGCGTGACATCGTGATGCAGCCTTCCTGATCGGCAGTCAACGAAGCGGGGGTCATTGCCTTCGCTTCAATCAAAGGAGGACGACATGTCTTCCCCCTTCAAACATTTTCATCGCGATTGCGAGAACGGTTGGCCATGGTAACGATCTTCCTCCCCGATGGATCCGCTGCGGCGAGCTTGGCGCGCTGGCGGCTCCTGGGCGTGCTCAGGCGCGCGGACTATGCGACATCCGATCTCGTGACGTCCGAGAGTGGTGAACATCACGAAAACGTGGTGATGATACGACGCATCAAGGAGGCGACGATGTCTCCGCCCGGCTATCCGGCGTCGAGGCGTCGCAAGCTGAATGCCGATGCGAAAGCCCTGGCATCATGGGAAAACGAAGGAGGCGCTGTCCGCGCCGCCGACGCCCGAACAGGCAAGCCCGATCGATAAGGTCGGCCGGTACTTAGCCGCCGTTTTCCGACAGCTTCTTCACGTTCGGCGCGGCATTCCCGAAAATTGATGATGTCATCCGGATAGGCCCGATATTCCGCCTCGCTCCCGAAGCCCTCATGACAGGCGGCGCGACACGGTCGTTCGGCGGCTGCTCGCCCACATCCTTCACCTCGTCCTTGCCTTCGATGGCGTCGCTGCCTGCAGTGCTCGGCATTTCGGTCTCCTCATTCGCGTTCGGTCTTGAAACTTTCGAGCGGGAAAAGGATGCATCGGATGCGAACGAGGGAAGAGGTGGCAGGCAAGCGTTCCGGATGCACCTGATGACGCGGTTGCCGGCAGGCGCCGAAGCCCCCGGATTCTCTTCATCCCGGATCGTGCTATGACCCTGTTCAAGTCATTTCTACCACTTTATGGTGCGCCCATATCAAGGGGTTGAGGAATTGGCATGAAGTGGATTTCGCTGGCCGGGGCATTGCTTGCGGCCTGCCTCGCCGTGGCGCCGGCAAAGGCAAGAGACGTGCTCGATATCCTGCACGGCACGTTGAAAGCGCAGGCTCAGCCATTGGTGATGGAGGATGGCAAGACTGGAGGCTGTACCTATTCGTTCGTCGCGATAAAGCGGGATCATGTCTATCGGCCGGGACAATATCTTCGGGTGACCGGGCACCTCAATCTGCTCAAGACCCGTTCCTTCGTGGGCGAGACGGACATACTTCCCCCGTGGAGCACCACCTTGTATCTCACCGTTGAAGAGGCTTGGAGGGGGAAGATGGCGATATCCATTTCACGCCATCGGCGCCGTCGAAGGTCTATCTCCTCGGGGCGGCTACGGAAAGCCATCCGGACATGCGCTCGGAACGGAGAGGCACCGAAACGCCCGGGAGCGTGATGATGGTCCTCGATGCCGATCCGGCGCTGAAAATCCTCAAGGAGGCGACGACMTCCTCTCATGCGATCAGTGTCGCCTTCAACCAGTTTTACGGGGACAGGATGATTACCGTTCCGATCGAGCTCGACGTGACGAATGTCAAGCCAAACGGGGAACGGGTGCGCTCGAAGGAAACGGAGCTCGATTTTTCCCTCTGCATGCTCGACCTGATGAACGATTTTCCGGTGCCACAGAAAGCGAAGTGAGGCTGCTGCGGCAATTTTATGCGGCTAGCATTCGTGATAGGATGGCAACCTGAGGGCGTGTCGGCGGCATGTGGGGGCATCGCATGGACAGCAGGGACCCGGCAACGGAAGCATCGGGGACGGTGCGCACGCGGCGTTCGCTGGTGGCGTCGGCAGTCAATCCCTATTGGGTTCTTGCGCTTGCGCTCGCCGGACTGGTTCTGGTCCTCTACGGTTTCCTTTGGCAGCCGGCGCGGCCGGATCCGTTTGCAAAACCGGCGAACTGGATCGACTGGTTCCTCCACCMGCTGCCGGCAACAGAGATCAACGGACTCGGACAGCGCCCGCTCGGCACCCCAGGCACCGGCTGGGCGCCAAGGGCGCTTGGCGAGGCGCAGGCGGCCTGGATCGGCGAGGGCGCCCTGCAGCTGCGGCCGGAGGGCCGTTATCCCACTCTGGCCCTGTGGAGTGACGAGACCGGCGCGCTCATCGGAGCGGACGGGCGCATCTATCGTCGCGATCAGCCGCCGCTCGAGACGGCCAGGATCGACATCCGCCCGATCCAGATCCTGGAATTCAAGGCTCATGCAGGGCCAGTGGCCAGCGCCGTCTTCTCGCCCGATGGCGCGCGCATCTTGACGGCTTCGGCCGACGGCACCGCGCGGATCTGGAACGCCGCCACCGGGGACAGGCTCGACGAGCTCAGCGGTCATACGGGGAGCGTGGCGGGCGCCGCGTTCTCTCCTGACGGCAGCCGCATCGTTACGGCCGCGGCCGATGGTACCGTGCGGATTTGGGACGCGGCGACCGGCAGCGAGGTCAGGGTGCTGCGTGGTCATGATGGGCMGGTCATGAGCGCCGCGTACTCTCCTGACGGCAGCCGCATCGTTACGGCTGCGCTCGACGGCACCGCGTGGATCTGGGACGCTGCGACCGGCAGCGAACTCAGGGTGCTGCGTGGTCACGATGGGCCGGTCATGAGCGCCGCTTTCTCGCCTGACGGCGCGCAGATCGTCACGGCTCTGGGAGGCAGCGCGGGTGTTTCCGGCTCTCCGTCAGAGGCAACCGCGCGGATCTGGGACGTGGCCACCGGCAGCGAACTCAAGGTGTTGCGCGGCCACGAAGGGCCGGTGACCAGCGCCATGTTCTCTCCCGACGGCAGGAACATCGTCACCGCCTCTATGGATCGCACCATACGGATCTGGAACAGTGGCGCCGCGGAGAATACCGACGTCCTGAGCGGCTATACCGATACAGTCTACACGGCGGCTTTCTCTCCTGACGGCCGAAACATCGTCACCGCCTCCGCGGATGGTGCGGCGCGGATCTGGGTGACCGTCGCCGGAAAACGGCGCGACGTCGTGGAAATGCCAAGGACAGGTGCGACCAGTGCCGCGTTCTCTCCTGACGGCAGCCGCATCGTCACCGCTTCGGCCGACGGCACCATCAGGGTCTATAGCGTTTTGCAGGGTTTGGCGCCTTCGGCGGGTGTCCGGCTGCCAGATGACGTTGTCTGCTGGACCGCGGATGCAGCGTCCTGGGATTGTTCTTACGATGCACCGCTCCGTTCGGTCCTGCTCAGCCTGCGAATGGACGAACACGCCAGAGGCGGACCGCTTGCTCCCTCCGCCGATCCCGGCAGACCGGCTGTCGTGTTCGACGAGAAGGGCCAGCAGATCCAGCAGCAGCAGGTCCAGCAGACAGAACAGCAGGTTCAAAATCAGCAGCAGCAACAATTGCAGCAGGCTCAGCCGCAACAGCAGCAGAAACAGGAGGTCCAAAATCAGCAGCAACAGCAGACACAGACGCAGCAGCAACAGCAGCAACAGCAGCAGCAACAACAGCAGCAACAGCAGCAGCAGCAACAACAGCAGATCCAGCAGCAGGAGCTGAATCCTCCGCCTCCCGCCCAACTGGGTTTGCCTGCCGGCCTGCCGGCGAGCGCCACCTTCCGGGCGCTGGGGTTTCTCGATGCCACGACGCTGTTCGTGGTCGGCGGCGATGGCCTCATCCTGGTATCCGAACAGCTCACGTCAGGCGCGGCCACGTTCCGGCAGCTGCGCCTGGTACCCGGCGAGACATTGACGGCGATCCGCTTCGACGGCGACAAGGCAGCCTGGGTGGCGGGCGAGCGGCAGCGGCAGCCCTTCGCCATCTGGCCATTCTCCGGTCTGACCGGCAATACGCCTGTTACGGAGACCTTCGTGCTCTATGCGCAGCATCCGCTTGTCGAGACCTGGCGGGAACTGAAGAGCTTTCCGGCGCCCTGGACCTTTGCGGCCGCACCGGTCGTCTTTCTGATGCTGGGTTATGCCGGCGTTGCCTTCGCGCGCGGCGTTGCCGTCGAGCGGCGCGGCATCGAGGATGCGCCGAGTTCGGATAGCCCGATCGGCTGGCGGGACCGCGACGTCCTGCGGCTCAAGCCGATCGCGCTCGCCATGTCGCGCTTCATCCGCAACGTCGATACCAAGCCGCCGCTGACGATCGCGGTGACCGGAGGGTGGGGCACCGGCAAGAGTTCGCTGATGAACCTGCTACGCGAGGATCTGCGCCGCTATGGCGCGCGCCCGGTCTGGTTCAATGCCTGGCATCACCGCGAGGAGGTCTCGCTGCTGGCGGCGCTGCTCGAGGCGGTTCGCAGCACGGTGGTGCCGCACTGGTACACCTGGAGCGGCATGGTGTTTCGGATGCGCCTGCTGGCACTCAGGCTGCGCGGGCCGTTGCAGAGCGCGCTTGCGGCCGGCGTGCTGCTGTTGATCGCGCTCGCCGTCGCCAATATGGGCCTGCAGGGCAGGCTCGGTTCGGCCTTGACCGATCTCGTCTTCAATGTTTCGCAGACGCAATCGGCAGGCGGCGCTGCCGGCCCGGCCCCGGCGGAGAAGGCCGCAAGCCCTCA
Organism: Rhizobium sp. 05L429; assembly: GCF_056397645.1. Taxonomy (NCBI): domain Bacteria; kingdom Pseudomonadati; phylum Pseudomonadota; class Alphaproteobacteria; order Hyphomicrobiales; family Rhizobiaceae; genus Rhizobium; species Rhizobium sp. 05L429. The sequence goes on from NZ_JBFTNV010000035.1 coordinate 22,862, forward strand.
GGCGGGTGAGAAGACTGCCGGTGCTGCTGATACTGCTGGCGCCGCTCAGGAGACGGCGGAGAAGGCGACCGACGATGTGGCGCATTGGCTGGAAAAGCCGCTTGCCTGGCTGGGCCTCGACCCGAAGACGGGGATCGGCGCGATTCTCGCCTTCGCCGCCCTGCTGTTCGTGCGCAGCAAGCTCATCGCATTCCCGGTGGAGCCGGCCAAACTGCTGAGCCAGCTGCGCAACCGCGCATCCGTCACCGACTACCGCGACAAGCTCAGCTTCCGAAGCCAGTTTGCAAGCGCCTTCAGCGATGTCTGCCGCACGGCGCGAACATCGAGAAATCCGGGGATCATCATCATCATCGATGATCTCGACCGCTGTCCGCCCGATGCCGTGCTCGCCGTGCTTGAAGCGGTGAACTATCTCGTGTCCGCCGGTTCCTGTTTCGTCGTGCTCGGCATCGACCGCAAGCAGATCGAACATGCCGTCGGTCTGGGTTTCAAGGATATCGTCGACGGGCTGCCCGATCGCGAGCTCGGGGGCGCGATGCTGCCGGCCGCAGATGCTACCGATCCCGCCGTTCGCACGGTGGCCCGGCGGCGGGCCTTCGCCCGGCGTTACCTCGAAAAGCTGATCAATATCGAGACCGCTGTGCCGCCGCTGCAGCCCGATGCTGCCGTCAGCATGCTGGTGGAGGAGGGGCCGGAGCCGGATGCCGATCCGCGCTGGCTCGCTCCCTTCAAGACGACGGCCTCCTTCTTTCTGGATTTTTGCCGTACGGCGGCGTTTGCAGCCCTGATCGGCGGTGGCGCCGCATTGCTGCTGCAGCCATTTGCAACACCAGAGCTTGGCGGGGCGGCCGTCCCATCCACTATCAGCCGGCCCGGGAGCGCGACTGTTGCCGCCCCGACGCCGACAAATGGCGGGACCGGCCAGCCGGATCTGGCACCCGCGCCTGCCGAAAAGCCCTTCCGCTTCCAGCCGGCTGAGTGGCAGACCGAGCGGGAGCTGATGCCGCGCTGGGCATGGTGGGCGGGCGACGTGCTGCTCGTGATCTTCCTCCTGCTGTTCCTGCTCGTCGACCTGGCGCGGCGGCGGATGGATATCGAGAAGGACAGCTCCGCCTTCGCCGACACGCTTAGAAAGGTCACTCCGTCAGTCCATGCGGTGAACCCGACGCCACGGGCGGTCAAGCTGTTTGAAAACCGGATGCGCTATCTGGCCGCGCGCCTCGATGCGGACGCAAATCCGCACCGGCCGGATATTCTCGACAGGATCGTCCGCCGCTTCCTTCCGGCCGGCTGGTTCGACCGCAAGCCGCCGGCGCTCGACGAGACAAAGCTGCTCATCCTCGGCGCAAACGAGATCTGCGGCGACAAGATGCCAGGCGACCTCCTTGCCGCCGTCACCGCGGATGACCGCCGCACCTACACCTCGATCGTCAGCCCGGCGTTGCCGGACATGCCTTGATATGCCTTACGTTTCACAGGTCCGGGAGATGGTCGACCCGCCGGCATCGGGAGGTGGGGGCGCCAATGGTTTTGCATCTGTGGCGGATACAGTGTTAAGAGCAGGCCATGACCCTATCAACCGAGCTAGACTGTCAGGCCTGCGGCGCGTGCTGTTCCTATTCGCACGAATGGCCGAGATTCTCGACCGAGAGCGACGAGGACCTCGATTTGCTGCCGGCTCAGTTCGTCTCGGCGGATCAATCAGGCATGCGCTGTGATGGTGAGCGTTGCTCTGCGCTCTCAGGCACCATCGGTAAGCAAGTATCATGCGTGATCTACGGCCTCAGGCCGGACGTCTGCCGMACATGCCTTCCCGGAGACGACGCCTGTACGACGGCGCGTAAGGCCTTCGGGCTGGCGTAGCGCTGATCCTGGCTCTGCCGGTGTGCCTGTCGATAATGATATCCTTGCCGCCAGCCCAGGATTTGCGTTGCAGGAGGCGGCAGTCTTTGCTGCCGCCCGCCATTCAATCCAGCCCGCAAATCAATCCAGAAGATCGGCCGGCACCTTGCCGCCGTTTTCCGACAGTTTCTTCATGAGCGCCTTGTGCAGGAAGATGTTCATCTTCGCGCTGTCATTGGTATCGCCGGAATAGCCGAGTTCGGCTGCGAGCTCCTTGCGCTCCGCAAGGCTGGCATCCATTCCGAGCGCCTTCATGAGATCGACGATCGAATGGCGCCAATCGAGCTTCTGGCCGGATTTCTTGACGGCCGCGTTGAGGATCTGCTCGATATCGGCGCTGCTGGATTGGGCGGGGCTCGCTTGAGCCGGCGGCGGCGCGCCGGTTGCGGGCTCGGTCACCGGTGCGGGCTTGGCCGCGGTGGGCTGAGCGGAAGGGGAAGCTGCGGGCGTACTGGAGGCTTGCGGGGCGGCGGCCGCAGGCTCCGGCACGGGTGCCGCCTGCGCTTTGCCGAAAATCGCGTTCTTGATGCGGTCGAAGACGCTCACGGGGGAAACCCTCCTCTTGTGGTTGCGATGGGCAAACGCCGTACGGAGCCGGCTTCCCAAATGCTGACCGGGAGAGAACTAGGGTGGTAACGCGATCCGCAAAGCCCGCCGGCAGGAAACATGGTTCAGCTGCACCGCGCTGTTGTTCCCGTTCGGTGATGCCGCGTCTTCGTCATCGGCCGGGTGACGGTCGGCAGCGCGTGTGCCACCTTCGGGCGAGAGGGGCGAGCCCGGAACAGGATTTGGAAGATCGGCCAGAAATGCAAAAGCCCCGCAACATGGCGGGGCTTTCGACGGATACGGTCGCCGGTTCCTAGAACTTGACGCCGATGCCCAGCTTGATTTCCTGCTGGTCGAGATCGACATTCACGCCGAGAATGTCCTTGTCGCCATAGTMGTTGAAGCGATATTCGCCGCGAACGAAGACGTTGTTGGTGAAGGCGTAGTCGATGCCGGCGCCGACGGTATAGCCGTTGAACGTCTCGGTTTCCTTGTCGCCGCCCGGCACGTCGATGAAGCCGCGCGTCGCGGTCCAGCCTGCCGCACCATAGAACAGCGCCTTGTCGAAGGCGTATCCGACCCGGCCGCGGACGGCGCCGGACCAATCGGTTCCGATGCTTGCGCCCAGCAGGTCCTCATCATTCCAGTTGTGCTCGATGTTGCCTTCGATGCCGACGACGATATTGTCGAACTGGAAGTTATAGCCCCCAAATGCCCCGAAGACGCCGCCGTCGAAATCTTCGGAAGCGCTCACGCCGCCGATGCTGAAATCGCCGTCAAGGAAGCCGGCGCCGCCATCGATGCCGAAGTAAGGCCCCGACCAGGTGAAAACAGGTGCCATCGCAACGGGTGCGGATGGAACGTCTTCCACCAGATCGGCGGCGAAAGACGTGCCGGCAGCAAGGGCGAAAAGGAGAGTGGCGATAGTCGTCTTCATGTGTGTACCCCGGAATATGCTCAGTTTTGACAAACCAACAGGTAGCAGCCCTGCACCAAAAGGCTGTAGCGGCAAAGACACACCAGCAGAACTGTACGCTAGCGTACGGACCCGCATTGCGTGTTGAACCGCGAGACGCCCTGTCTGCCAAGGCTTTGAGCAAGAAGAATTTTTCCTGACGGCAAGTCGGCACTCCACTGCGCAGAGACGCAGCGGCCGGATTTCCATTTTGCAGCTTGTACGCGAGGCGGATGCCGGGTCGGCGGATGGGGAGCCTGTCAGGCCCCCATCCCAATCTCACGAAAACTCGTTCGCCCTTGGCCCCGCAAGCGTTACCCGCCAGGTCGATCGTTTCAGGAAATCCTGGGTTGCCAGAAAAGTATAGGGCGTGGCTCTCCAGGGTTTTACCCCGTTGTCGAGATTGTCGAGCACATAGTCGCCGTCGTCCATGCGGGCGATCAGCACGACATGGTTTTCGTCATGCGGGCCGATCACCACCGAAAGCGCCAGGCGGTTTGCCGGAAAGCCGGCGTCGATCAGGTCCTTCATCTTCTGAAGAGCGTAATCCTCGCAGTCGCCCCGGCCGCTTGAAGGCAGGGTCCAGACATCGTCGTTTCCGGAGGCGGAGCGGTCCTCCGTCGAGCGGACGCGGAGGTTCACGGCGCGCGTGACCTTGCGCAGAAGCGGCATGCCCGCCTCATCCGCTGCCGGTCGCGCCGAAGTCGCACGGCAAAGCCAGCGGTAGMTCGCACAGGCCGACGCGAATCCCACCGGCGCGCCGATGCTCCTGCCGACGGGCAGGACCTGTCCGGCAAATGCCTGAAATTGCGTGGGAAAGAACACAAGGGAAACAAGACAAACCAGCCATCGCATGAATCACCCCTCTATTGTTCGCGGAGAAGGTAACATAGTTTATACTAAAACTTTAATAAAAATTATTACTTACGTAATTAACTATAGATTAAGAACCTGTGCCATTATCCACAGTTTATTCTTGGAATTAACAGTTTGCTAATATAGGAATTCTCCTCGTTAACGGTCTGTTAACTTTGGGAGAAAATAGATGATCCGCAAAGMAGCGAAGTATAGCGTCGCCGTTGCTTACCTTCTGGCAAGCAGCAGCCTCACAATGGCCGCGCCGGCAGTTGTCAACTGCGCCACGGCAGCGCCGGGTTCGATTGAGGCAAGACTGTGCCTGCCGACGAAATCCATCCGCACCGACGATGACAGCCGCACTGTCAATGATGACAGCAGCGGCAACCGCTCCGGCAACCGCAACGGCTCCGGCTCCGGCAAACAGGCGTCGAACCAGAATTCTTCCGGCGATCAGGGCAATGGCGGCGATGACGGCGACGGCAACACCGGCGGCTCCGGCCCTGGCGACGGCGACGGCGATCATGGCGGCCATCCTGGCGGCAAGGACCACGGTCACCACGGCGGCAAGGACCATGATCATCACGGCGGCAAGGACCGCGATCATCATGGTGGCAAGGATCGTGACCATCATGGTGGCAAGGACCGCGATCATCATGGTGGCAAGGATCGCGACCATCACGATGGCAAGGACCGTGACCACGATGGCAAGGACCGTGACCACGATGGTGGCAAGGACCGCGACCATCAGGGTGGCAAGGACCGTGACCACGATGGTGGCAAGGACCGCGACCATCAGGGTGGCAAGGACCGTGACCACGATGGTGGCAAGGATCGCGACCATCAGGGTGGCAAGGACCGTGACCACGAGGGTGGCAAGGATCGCAACGATAAGGGCGGCAACGACCGCAATGATAAGGGCGGCAACGACCGCAATGATAAGGGCGGCAACGACCGCAACGACAAGGGCGGAAACGATCGCAACGACAAGGGCGGAAACGATCGCAACGACAAGGGCGGAAACGATCGCAACGACAAGGGCGGAAACGACCGCAACGACAAGAGCGGAAACGACCGCAACGACAAGGGCGGCAACGAYCGCAACGACAAGGGCGGCAACGACCGCAAYGATAAGGGCGGCAACGACCGCAACGATAAGGGCGGAAACGACCGCAACGACAAGGGCGGCAACGACCGTAACGACAAGGGCGGAAACGACCGCAACGATAAGGGCGGTAGCGACCGCAACGATAAGGGCGGAAACGACCGCAACGACAAGGGTGGCAACGACCGCAACGATAAGGGCGGCTCTGACAAGAGCGGCAATAGCGGTAATAGCGGCTCCGACAAGGGCGGCAGCAGCGGCAATAGCGGTGGCCGTTCCGACAATAGCGGTGGCAGCAGCAGCAGTGGCGGCGGCTCCGGCAACAACGGTGGCAGCAGCGGCAATAGTGGTGGCGGCTCCGGCAATAACGGTGGCAGCAGCGGCAACAGTGGTGGCGGTTCCGGCAACAGCGGCGGTAACAGCGGTGGCAGCAGCGGCGGCTCCGACAACGGCGGCGGCAATAGCGGCGGCTCGGACAACGGCGGTGGCAACAGCGGCTCCGACAAGGGCGGGTCTGACAAGGGCGGGTCTGACAAGGGCGGCTCGGACAAGGGCGGCTCGGACAAGGGCGGCTCGGACAAGGGCGGCTCGGACAGGGGCGGCTCAGACAAGGGTGGCTCAGACAAGGGTGGCTCTGATAACGGCGGCTCCGACAAGGGCGGACACAAGCCCGGCTGATCCGGCATCCTGAACCGGAGGAAGGGCTTCAGAAGTGAAGCCCTTCTTCAATGGCGGTATCGGAAATGCGGCCCGGTGACGGTGACTTCTTGCCATCATCCAAAGGACGCATTCCCTTTCCTTCCTCATTCCTGTGCCCGCGTGCTGGCGCGAAGGAAGTCACGGGAATCCAGGCATCGCGCCTCGGCGCGGTGATGGCTCAAATGTATTGCGTCGGAGTCATCTGCGCCCGAGGGGAGCGGGCGCGCTGGGTCTGCGTGAGATAACCCGGGCTGGGCCGGGAACACGGAGACGAGGGAGGAAAGGGAGGCATACCAGAATCGGTTCGAGCCGACATACGTAACCGAAACGGGGCTTCAGCGATGAAGCCCTTTTTCATGCCGTGTGGGCAGCGCCACCATGGCCGCTTTCGGCCCAGGCCGGGCACATGGCCGCCGCAAAATCAGGCCTGGACGTGCTGACTTGTGCGAGAGGTTCGCAAGGCGGATTTCCCTTGAAAATCGTGATCCCGGTTTCGTCGTGGAACGTGAGAATCGTGCAAGGCTAGCGTTCCGCGATCAGATCGCGGCCGATAGGTTTGGGGCGTTCGCTGCGCAGGACGATCGCCGTCGTAACGGGGCCGTAGCGGGCAATCGAATCGACGATGCCTTCAAGGTCGGCCGGCGAGGGCACGATGACTTTAAGGTGGAAACAGTCCTCGCCCGTAAGCCGCAACACCTCGATGATCTCCGGCATTTCGGAAAACTGCTTCAAACACGGTTTGATATGTTCGTGCGTCGTGCGCAGGCGGATCACCGCCATCATTCCGAACCCGAGGGAGGCAGGGTCGACGACCGCCCTGTAGCCTGTGACGATGCCGCGTTCCTCAAGCCGCTTGAGCCGTTCCGAGGCTGCGGGCTGGGAGAGGCCGACCTTTCTGCCCAGCTCCGAAACGCTGATACGTCCGTCATCCTGAAGAATTTCGATCATGGCGATATCTGTCGGATCAAGTGCGGTACGATTATCAGTAACCTTCGCCATCTGCCTTGAATCCATCGGTTTGTGCTTCTCTTTTCCGATGAATGCCAATTCTGTTTGCGCCTGTAAACGGCMAGAATGAGCCGAACGCAACGAAGAGGTTAAGCGGTGAGCGAATTCATTCATCTGCCTGGCATTGGCAATTCCGGAAATACCCATTGGCAAAGCCGCTGGGAGGAGGCCGACACGTCCATCCGTCGCTTCTCGCCGGCAAGCTGGGATGCGCCTGATCTTCCCGATTGGATCGCGGCGCTGGAACGGGTCGTGCGGTCTGCCGCAACCCCGCCCGTTCTGGTCGCCCACAGTCTCGCATGCCTGCTTGTCGCGCATTGGCAAAAGGTATCGGACGCGCCAGCCAGGGGTGCATTTCTGGTGGCCGTGCCCGATCCTTCCTCGGCGGCATTCCCCGCACAGGCGGCGGGCTTTGCAGCCGTGCCGCAGGAGCGGTTTCGTTTTCCATCCCTGATCGTGGCAAGCACCGACGATCCCTACGGCTCGCTCCCTTATGCCGAGATGCGGGCGGCTCAATGGGGAAGCGACCTCGAAATCATCGGCGCCTTCGGCCATATCAACGGGCAGAGCGGCCTGGAGGACTGGCCCGAGGGGCGGGGATTGCTGAGAGTGTTCGCAGGCTGACACAGACCTCCCGTCTTTGGCAGCGTCCGAAAGCGGGGATTTTCGCCGCGACATTCTCTACTCTTCCAGGGAGCGATGGACAGGCGGCTCGATATTCTGACGACGGGCGCCTTCAATCCCGGTCACCATTTCTGAGGAATTGCCACTCGATCCCGGTAATCCGCGTCGGCTTGACGAGGTGCATGCGAGCCTGCAACAGCCGCAGCGTCGGAACGAGCTTTCGAGGGTCCGCAATCCCAGCGGGGACGGGCCTGCCCATCTCTCTGTAATGCGACTCCATTTCTTCCCTGAAGTCTCTGATATCGAAGCTGTCCAYGCCTGCGTTGAACCAGTCAAACAGGATGACATCKCATACAATATCGAGGCTGTTCGGGTCGTCGGCATAGGGCAAGGGCGGCATTGGCGGACCTTTTAAGATGGAGTTCATCCTTAAGTCCCCCCTGAGGCAGTGTTCCCCAACGCAGTTTCGTCAGATGGCCGGCGAAACTGTGGGGCTCGCCACCCAGCACAAAGACGAGCCCCAGCCCCGGTGTTTTTGTCATCTAAGCCCTCCACCGCGACATCACGAGTAGACCCCCGCGCCTGAAGCGCAGCAATTCGACCAGTGGGATTAGCTCGGCAGTTGGCGGCAGGGAATCCAGCTTCTGCGGGATTTTTTACGCCTGGAGCCGGGAATATACCTGTGGATAAAATCGGACCGGTTCATTGTGATTAGCCTGATGCGAGCACCGGTCTAATCCTTGGGCACCGATGCCGCCCGTCTACCCATAGGGATCATAATCCACCGCTGCCGTCACCCTTGTCGTCGTGCGGTTGAAAATCGCTGAAAAGCTCCTCGCGAATGACCGCAAATGTCTCGAAGCGGCCGTAAATGCTTGGGGCCGCGCATTTGCTGCTTCTCCCGCGGACTTCTAAAACTGGTTGCATTATTCGAGGCGAAGACGATAGGAATTATTCTGCTGTTTCTGGAAACTTCGATGACTTTTCGCTCCGCCATCCTGCCTGTTTGTTATTTTGTCACCGCACTCCTTCTTCTTCCGCTGGTTGTGATCACGCCAACGGCAGCGAACCAGCCGGTTGCCGAAGAGCGACCGATGAATTTCGCTCTCGTCCGGAACGGCAATTGCAGCGAAACCTGCATAGAGTGGATATCTGCCGAAGGCTGGATAACGCCCGACGCGCCCAGGCGATTGAAGAAGCTGCTGAGGAGCCTCAAGGGCCAAAAGCTTCCCGTCGTCTTTCAGTCTTTTGGCGGAGACGTAAACGCCGCGATCTCGATTGGGCGCATGATCCGGGCAGCCGGTCTCGAAACGGCCGTGGGCAGGACACGGTTGAACGACTGCCCGATATTGGATCCGCGCTGCGTGGAAAAGCTTGTCCTTGGCGGGTGGTCGCAGGGCGAAGTTCGTGCTGGAGGGTCGTACTGTTTTTCGACGTGCCCGCTGGCTCTGGCGGGAGGCACCGTCCGCGCTACGGCCGTGGGTGCCTCCATTGGCCTCAATCAGATAGCGAACGGAAGAAGGAAACTCAGCCGTGCGGAGGCGGCAAGGCGGAACCTCGATGAGATATCGACGGTGCCCGATCCGGCGCTGAAGAGGATGCTCTCCGCCTATCTGCACGAGATGGGTGTCAGCAGTCAGGACGTTTTTGCCATGATGGGATTGGCCACGCCTGCCGGGCTCTACCACGTGCAGGACGCCGAAGCGCTCAAAACAGCCATCGTTACCAAAGTCTACTCGGTCTCCGATGAGCCGGGGGCGGTCAGAGGCAAAAACGTTGCCAAGGCATCGATGCAGGCAGGCGGGGAACCCGACGACGCGTTTGACATGAAGAAGCCGGACAACATGTGCCACATTGTCAACCAAGCCTATGTCCGGACCAGAAAGACCGACATCTACAGCGAGACAATCAGCTATGTAGAGCCAACCGGTCTCGTTCCGTTCCTGGAAGGGCGAAGGACTGCCTCGGGAGTCTTTTCGCGAAAAGGAAGCGATTTGAAATGGACTGGGGATACCGCTCCAGAGGCCGTGGAAGACTATCCCAGATACACGTCCTGCATCTATGTCGACAACAGCGAGGGGCCGCACTTTCGCGCATATTGGCACAACCGTGATTCGAACGGCATGGCCAGTGCCGAAGTGTGGCTCACTCCCGACGCCCAGAGGCTAAGCAAGGTCATTCGACGCTTTGCCAGCGATCATCCTAAGCTTCCATCCAAGACGTTATCAGCAACCATGGACTACGACGCCACTCGTGTGGTCGCTCCTCCCGCCGAGGACATCCAGCAGTAGGAGGGTCCGAGAGAACGCGTGCAAAAGGCCGATAAGCGAGTGGATGACCATCATCGTTGCGTTGTGAAGGCGGCTATCGGCCCAAACCGGTGATTGGCCGTCGCAAAAATCTGCCGCGAAACTCCAACTTTTGCGACAAAGTTTTGTGGCGAGAATCCTCGAACGTTTTCAGGAAAGACCGGAGTGTCGCAAAAGTCAGGATTTCCGCGACAGGTCACGACCTCTGCAATGCGGGAAGGATCATGCCCGCCGTCATGATGGTGATGGCCAGAAGCTGGGCCGGGGCGGGAATCTCCCCCAGCACGATCATGCCGGTCAGGGCTGTGGCGACCGGCACGCAGGGCATGAACAGCGATGCAATCTGTGGTCCCAACTGCCTGACAGCGTAGGTATAGAGAAACATCGCCGCCGCGCCGGCGAGGAAGCCCTGTATCACAATCTGCGCGCCGATTTCCGCTGCTGATGCCGCGTTCAGGCCGCTCGTTGCAAAGATATGCAGGAATGGGAGCAGCAGGCAGGACAGCAGCACGATTGCCGCCGTGGCTGTAACGGGATCGACAGCCCATCGCCGCACAAGGACGGCATAGGCAGAGAACATGATGCCCGATCCGCTGAACAACAGATCACCGAACAGGGTGTTGCCAATTTCGATCCCCGAATGAAGGACGAAGATCAGCAACCCCACGATAATCGCAGCGATCCCCACCAGTCGCGCATTTGAAACCCTATCTTTGAAAACGATCCGGGACAGCACAAACGAGAAGAAGACGATCGAGGCCGGGCAAAGGGCGGCAGCGTGGGCGGCGGGTGCGTAGCTCAGGCCCCAATTGATGATGAGCGGATAGGGCAGCCCCACAAGGAGGGTCAGGATTGAAGCCCGCCGCCAGCCGAGAGCTTTCAACTTCGCAAGGCCGGTTCTCCAGATGATCGGGAGGAAGATCACGCCGGCACCCACAAAACGCAGGCTGGCTATGTCCGAGGCTGTCAGATGCTCCCTCAAGCTGAACCGCGCAGCGACGAATTGTATGGCGGTGATGATGACCATCATCAATCCCGCGATGATGGCAAGCTTTGTGTTACGGCTCTCCGGCTCGGCCGCTGGTCGCATTTGATCCTCCATCGGAACGTTGATTCGGGCGTGTGGAGGATTGCTTTCATTCGACCCCATGCCTTGCGAAAGCACAGGTTATTGTGGAATCTGGCGCTATGAAATATGCTCAATTGCGGACGTTTGAGTGAATATCACACAAATTATGGGCCAAAAGCGTGAATGATGAAATGATCGATCTTGATAGCGTAGATCGAAGTCTCCTTCGCCTGCTTCAGGAGGATGGCCGCCGGATCACCCTTGATCTGGCACGGCGGGTAGGACTATCCCCGACCGGCACCAGCCAGCGTGTCAAACGTCTTTTCCGGGAAGGCTTCATCACGGCGGTCAGAGCTGTTCTCGACCCGCAAAAGATCGGTCGCGGAACGCTGGTCTTCATTCAGGTTCGGCTCGATCAGACAGCCCCTCACGTCTTCGACCRCTTTGCCGAGGCGGTGGCGAAAGCCCCGGAGGTTCTGGAATGCCATATGGTCGTCGGCGGCTTCGATTATCTGGTGAAGGCGAGGATAGCCGACATGTCTCTGTTTCAGGACTTCCTGCAACGGGTGATCCTCCCGCTACCCGGCGTTAGAGAGACACATACCTATGCTTCCGTTGCTGATGTGAAGCCAGATACCATGTTGCCTGTTTGACCCGTTATTGTCGCCCAAATCCCGATTAGGCGACACTTGTTTTCCTGACTTTTGCAAGGTCGCAGATCAGACGGTTTTGCGATGCCGGCAATGCCTGCTGTTGGCGCCAAGCGGCCATGATATCGTGTCGCACCTGCGGCCGAATCCCGCAAATCCGCTACGCGCCTACCCATAGACATCATACTCCACCGCCGCCTTCACCCCATCACCCGCTCGGTGACGCGCCTTCTTCACCACCGGCTGCGTGAAGGTCAGCGCCAGCGCATCGCCCTCGTTGGGCGAGGGCAGGCCGCGCTCCTTCATGTCGTCCTTGCTTTCGAGCTGGATCTTGCCATCCAGCCGCGCCACGGTCTCGGGCCCGACCAGATCCTGGTAGAGCAGTTCATTGGCGGGATCGATCGCGCCRCCGGCCTTCAGCCAGCGTTTCATCTGGCCCCAGATATAGGCGCGCATATTGTAGTAGCCGGCGTCCAGAACCTTGGTGGAGCCGAACCAGACGAGCTGCCACGAACGGCCCATGACTGTGCCGGCGCTGACGATGCCGGTTCCGTAGCCGGCGTCGATGAAGACCGCGTCGGCCTGATATTCATCCTCCAGCCGGGCGATGAGGTTTGCGACCTCGATATCGTTGTCGTTGCGGGCAATGGTCGCCAGCCGCTTCGAATAGAGTCCCTGGCGCAGCATGATCACCGTCGGGTCGTCGCCGGTCCAGGCGGGATCGACGCCCAATATGACCGGCGCGAAGGCATATTGCTCCGAGCGCAGATGCACGGCGCGCGCCCGGTCGGCATCGTCTGACGAGATGAACTGCATGGCGGACTGGCTCGGAAACTGGCCGCGCACGCGCACCTTGACGATATCGCTATCCTCGCCGTGATCGTCCACGAGACGTTGAAGGAACTGCTTGTTGGTGCCGGGCACCGAGCGGCTGTCGATCTGCCGTCCTACCCAGCGGTGGCGGAAGCGGCGGAAACATTCGCGGAAGCGGCCACTGTTTCTCGTCGGGTTACCGAAGACGATCCAGATGATGACGGTATCCTCGTCCGTCAGCGCGCCCTCGGCCACTTCCCACACCTTGTCATGGATCTTCGAGGCTTCGTCGAAGAGCAGCAGGATGATCCTGCCCTTGTTGTGCAGGCCGGCGAAGGCTTCGGTATTGTGTTCGCTCCAGGAGATGAAATCCTGCCGCCAGCTTTCGTTGCGCTCGGGATCGCGTGACTTGATGGACATCGCCTGCACATCGAACCAGTGCGCGGTGATCGACAGGCGAAACCATTTGCCGATCTCCGGTGCGGTCTTGGTGCGCAGCTGGCCCTCGGTATTGGCTGTCGTGACCACCTTGCAATCGGCAAAACAGGACATCGCCCAGTTGGACAGCATGCCCATCTCGGCCGATTTGCCGATGCCGTGGCCGGAGGCGACAGATATCTGCAGCGGCTGGTAGCGCGTGGCGGGGTCGGCCAGATGAGCGCCGATCAGTTCGTTGATCTCGTCCTGCCAGGGGCGGGGGCCGTCGTAGCCTGCGAGCTCACCCATCCCCCAGTCCCAGGCAAGCCGGCTCCAGCGCTTCGGGCTGAAACCGCAGGAAGCGGCAAGCTCGATGATATCGTCGTTGGGATCGCGGCTTTCGCCTGAAGCGGGCAGGGCCATGGTCACCTACTCAGCCTCCCCGTCATTCCGCTCGTCATTCCGCTTCTGGGCCCGCTCCAGTCGTTCGGCCAGCGCGCTCAGGCCCTTGTGCTCGACGATCTCCTTGAAGGCATTGATGCGGATATGCTTGCCGATCAGTTCCAGCCGGCGCAGCCGCTCGGCGAATTTCACCTTCTTCACATGGCCGATCTCCCGGCGCTCCTTGCCCGTGCCCTCGTAGAGCGCGGAAATCTCCAGATCCGTCACCAGCCCCTGGCGCCAGATGGCAGGCCATTCCCTGATCGGCAGGAGGTCGCCATTCTCGTCATAGAGATCGCCGAGATCGGCCTCGGCGGCGAGCCGCGTCAGCAGCCAGTCCGCATCGACCTTCGTGCGCCCGGAGCGCTCCGCCTTGCCGGCCTCGATGGCGGCGGCGATGGCCGGCTCCTGCAAAAGCGCGCGCGCCGTCGCTTTCGCCCTGCGCGTGGAATAGCCGGCGCGGATTGCCGCCTGCTCTCCATCGAGATCGACAGGATATTCTTCCACAAAGCGCTGCTGCCGCGCCGTCAGTTCCATCATGCCATCATACCCCGGTTTGCCGGAGAGATAGCCGGGCAATGGTTGTCGAGGCGAAAGCGCACACCGGGACAGCCCGGCGGGAACTTTTTCGGATGAGCGGCGTTATGCGCTCCAGCCAGACCTCGTTCCCTGCGTTTCTGGAAGGATGAGCCCGTGAGCATGTCGTGTCCGGACGATGCTCGCCCCGGCGTGGATCTGGATCGCGGCCACAGGGACCAACCACCGCTTTTAACCGAAAGAAAAGCTCTTCGTTGCAGAGAAAATCGATTTGATAATATCGCAACAGAGACGAGAGGGAGCTTTACGATGCTTGAAAAACTCAGAAGATCTCTTGGTATGTCCGCCAAAGACCGCCGTGAGAGAGAGATAAACTGGATCGGCTATGCCGAAAAGCCATCCAGGCTCGTTATCGAATTTACCGATGGCACCACGCGCACCCATCTCAATGTCCTGCCGGGCCATATCGTCGGCCTGCGGGTGGCGGCCGACAAGCTTGACTATTACGAATCCCAGATTGCGCCCGACAATCTGGCGCTCGAAATCGCAGGCGCAAGGACCATTGCAAATACGAGCACGAAAGCGAGCATCCATATCAGGCCAAATGTGAGCGCGGGGTTCATGAGCCTGGGGGCCACTAGTMTGGCGGCTACGAGTATGGGAGCCCCGAGCATGGGGGCTCCGAGTATGGGAGCCCCGAGTATGGGAGCCCCGAGTATGGGAGCAATGGGTATTGGGCGCACGAGTAAGAGGGCTGTGAGCATGGGAACGAGAGCGGCGGCAGTTTCCGAAAAGCGCAGGGCGCAGTCCTGAGATCTCACCTGAGGTCCCTGCGTCCGCTTCAGAGTAGCGACCATGGAAGTCTCATCACGACTGATCAAGGAGATCACCTATGATCCGGCGACGCAAATCCTGGAGGTCGAACTCCGCCTGAAAGGCCGCCGCCGCTTTTTCAACGTGCCTTCCTCCGTCTTCAATAACCTGATCACCGCAGCGTCGCCCGGCTGGTATTACACGCAGCACATCCGCGATGCTTTCCCCCGCGCCGACGACAAATCCCGCAAGCGCTTTTCCTTTCCCTGGCTCAGCATCCGCCGCCATCACTGATCGCAGGCGGAATTCCGATCGCCGCGCCTTCAGCCCCGCACCATGAGTGTGCAATGCTGCCGGCATGGCTGCAACAATGGGCTAAGTCTTTGAAAATGAATAAGTGACGCATGAAGGCCAAAAAACTTTTATATTTTTTTCGTCATCCCGAGCTGTTTGCTGAATTGGATTTCTTTACGCGTATTTTCAGGGGTAAGTGGATCACTTATTCAGAATCAATGACTTAGCCGGAATTTCGGGCTTTTTTGCCGCATTTTGCCGATTTGTTATTCATTTTCAGTTGGTTAGTGGGGGTGGAAGAGGGGGAATTCGAGGTGATGTCGCAGCTTTTTGGGTTATGGACTGCGCCGAGCCTGCCCTCCGGCTAACCCAAACACGGATCAACTATATTTTGGAAATTGCTAATTCAATGAAAGATAGCAGTGAGCTTAAGTGGAAACTCAGCTTGCGGGCCGATAACTACTTTATTTCCTGGCGTCTTTCTTTTTTCCGAATTACCCGTTGCGGTCTGCACTCTTCCCCCGTTACTTCAAATATGCTACTATAAAGTGAGTTAGGGAGGGTAACATGCGTATCTTCGTTCTGCTCATCGCCATTGGCCTCAGCGTATCGACCGTCGCACTCGTTCCGCCTGCTGCGGTGGCGGGGCCATGCGACCCGAATGTCGCTAACTGCTAGCCAGAAAAATCCGGATCCACCGGCACTGACTGGTCCCGCTTGAGAACCTGCGAACGCCACTATCTCTGGAGAGGCGGATGGATAATCCCTGGCCGGCGGATATCCCGTGGTCGCTCTGGAACTACCAGGGCCTGACCCTTACCGACATGCCGCAACTGCCCATGATGGGCGTCCGGTTCGAGCCCGCTTTCCTTTACGCTTTCGCTTTCGGCTGCTTTTTCGTCGCCTTCTTTTCCTGGCCGCGGTTCAAGGCGAGGGGGCGGAATATCACTGCCACCTCGGAAGCGCTGCGCGATTTCGACCCGACGGATCTCGGCGGCCAGAATTCACTCCACAGGGCCTATTTCATCTATGCCGGTGCGATGCTCATCATCTATGTGTCGCTTACCTTCTTCGGCAAACTGATCTTCCAGGCAACGCAGATGATCCCCGTTGCCGGCATTTCCGTCGATATTGCCGAACTGAAATTCGACAGTCCGCAATGGCCGCTGACCCTTGCTTTCGCCTTCGCGGGCCTGGCGGATCTGCTGCCACCAGTGCGGATCGCCGAGGAGTGGCTGCGCAATCGCGCCTACCGGGCAGCCGGCATCCCCGTGCGCATCGAACAGACCACGCGCAGCCTCATCGCCACGCTGGAGGAGCCGTCGGCGCGCAACGGCGAGCGCCGGGAGCATTTGCGCAACAGGTGCAGGGGCGCGCTTGCCGAAATGCTGGAGCGCTTTCGCAGKAACTGGGGGGACCAGATCAATGGCTATCCACGCGTCATGCGGCTGCTCGGAAAGCGGACGTCGCGAACCCGCGAGCTGCTCTCGCTGCTGTCACAACTGGAGCTGCTGATCGTCTGGGCAAAGACTACGCGCGGCAGCTGGCCGGGTGCCGAGGTTTCAGCCCGCGTACGGGAGACCGAGGCCAAATTCGTCGATAAGGCCGATGCTCTGCTGAACAGCTTTCAGCGACGGCTACAGGAAACCGGCGATCCCAATGCCACCGATCCGGCCAATGCCGATCCGCATGCAAGTGAAGCCCAGCCGGCCAATGCCGCTCTGCATGCGAGCGAAGCCCGGTTCGACGATTATATCTCGCAGGTCATGAAGGAAGCGACGTCGGCTCGTTTCGAACTGGTGACGCTGCTGGCGATCTTCCTCGAACGCGATCCGGATTTTCGCGGGCCGGCCAGGGCGCCGAAGCCCGGCCAGGCCCACGCGATCGACGCGCTTGCCGATCTGCTCCTGGAAACCGACCGGCCGGATGCCGTCGGCAGCGGGCCGGAGGCGGGGCTGCTGTTGTCGCTCATCCCGGTCTTTATCCTGTTTGCCGCCAGCGCCTGGCGGGGCACGCAGGAACTCGTCGGTCTATATGTGGAGACGACGAACCTCGGCGGCGTGCTGCTGACGGCACTGCTCGAAACCTTGAAGATCGCCTCGCTGACCTGGCTGCCGCTTCTGGCGGCCTTTTCGCTGCGTCAATACCGGTGGGACACGAAGGACTGGGTCGGCGCCCAGCGGGGTTGGGACCATAGAAGTTCCTCGCGCCTGTCGCAGATGATGGGCTGTCTTGCGCTTGCGCTCGCCGCCTCGGTCATCGGGCTGATCGGCGTTGCGATGCTGCGGGCCTTTTCCATCGCTCCGAATGCCAATTATTTCAACGCGCTGCTCGTCGATGGATCGGCTCCCTTCATGCTCTACTATCCGACCCTTGCCATCACCCTTCTCCCCATGGTGCCGATATGCCTGGCGGCGGCCGATGCGCGGGCGCATGGAAGGCCGGTCCTTGGCCATGCGGTGCTCTGCGCCGCTTCGGTGCTGGTGCTTTCCATCGCCCATAGCTGGTTCTGGGATCCCAACTGGCCGGAGGCATGTTTCAGGGCGGAGACGATTGCGACCGCAGAATGCAGCCGGCGGTCGGATACGCTGAGCCGGCTTATCCTGACGGTCCTGACGTTCCTTGCAGGCTGGAACCTCGGCCAGCCCGGCTTCAGCCGAACGCGGCGGCGGATCGACCGAAAGCAGGCGGAGCTTGCCTGCGCTGTCATCATGGCCGCCACCTTCGTGCTGAGCACGCCCGTTTTCGCTCGCGACGTGCGCGTCGGCTTCCGCGACAATATCGAGCCGTTCTCCTATCTGGTCGATGATGGGCACGGAAAGGCGCATCATATCGGCTATCTGGCGGACCTCTGCCACGAGATATTTTCGGTTGGCGAATATACGATCGAGGAAGTGTCGGTTACGACGGCCGAACGCTTCAAGCTGGTCAACGGGGAGACGGTCGGCAAAAAGAAGCCCGTCGAGGTTCTCTGCGATACGGTGACGATGCGCTTTGCCGGGGCGTCACTCAGCGCCAATGGCGATTCAGGCAGCGATGCCGATGGCTGGTCCAAACGCGACAGGAACAGCATCTACTCGCCGATCGTCTTTGCCTCCGGCGTCTCCTATCTCGTCCGGTACACGCGAGGTGCGCCGCTGTATTACGGCGACGCCGCGATCGGTTATGTTTCGGCAACGACGGCCGCAGACGTTGCCTTCAAGAGCTGCCAGGTCGACTTCTTCAGGGCGCTGGCGCCGACCCAGAGAAAGGCGATGTACGAGCGGTGCCATTTCCTCGATGCGGCGGCGGCGGCMAGGAGCAGGATCGAGATGCTGCTGCCCGACAATCCCGGCCCGCCTGCTTCTGCCCCGGCATCGCCTGAAAAGGCGCTGCCAAGCGATATCAGCGCATCGCCTGAAAAGGTGCTGCCAAGTGATATCAGCGTATCGCCTGAAAAGGCGCTGCCGGATGATATCAGGCCATCGCTTGAAAAGGCGCTGGAAAGCGCGCAGAATCTCGCGAACCTTCCGATTCAGCCTGATACGACATCCTTTCTGCCGCTGCCGTCCCAGAAGATGGCGGACAATCTCATCGCCACGCTGAAGGAGATTTGTCCGCCTGGCCCGAAGAAGGCGGGCGACCAGGCCGAGCCACCGGTCGTCGTGTGCGACGAGGCGCTGAAGGCCGATCGGCTCAAGCTGGTATCCGCCGCCATCACCGATCCGTTTTGCCTGTCAGCCCATCCTTCTGAGAGGCCACTAAAGAGATCCTGGCGTGAATATCATTTCTGCCCGATGAAGGATTACAGGGAACTCATCCAGTGGTTCTGCAGCCCGAATCCCCGCCTGAGGCAGATCTTCATGGGCGATCGGGAGTTGATCCTCGGCAAGCTCGACAGCTGGAACGCCCGCAATACGCCCTGCGCGGTGGAACAGTTGGTTGGCGCCGAATATCTGACCTACGAACCCTATGCGCTTCTCGTCAGTCGGGACGATCCCGAGCTGGTGCAATTCGTGCAGACGCGCATCTACCAGATCTTTTCCCACCGCTCGACGGCAACGGCGCGCTTCGCCTCCTATTTCCCCAAGCGCAAGATGTCTCCGGCGCTCGCCTATCTCCACCTTCTTAACGCTGTCGATCCGGAGGAGAGCTATCTTGTTCCCTGCAGCCTGCCTGACAAGGAGCAGAGCGGCGGACCCGGCCCATCCTTGGCGGCGCTTGGTGCTGCTGACGACATCCGGCCCTGCGCACATGATGCGGAGGCCGGACAGAAGTCCGGTCTTACCGCGGCGGTAGCCTCGCTGCTGCGCGCCTTGGGAATCGTGGAGTGAATGAGCATTGCCGTGGCCGCAGCCGGCTCAAGGCTGCGTCGAAACCCCGATTGGGCGAGAGCCGCCCGCTCAACGTCTCAGCTGCCTCTACCCGCCCGGCCGATCGTGCCGATGCCGGCGAGGATCAGGTCTATGCCGGCGAGGAATTGCTCGCGGTCGTCATGGTCGCGCAGCTTCGTCGCCAGGTGATGGATGAAGGGATATCGTGCCGGGTCGAGCTCGGTCCAGCTTGCGGCAATAGTGTCGAGGGCGGCGGTCCTGTCCGTGCCTTGCGGCAGCAGGCGGGCATTGGCGGCATTCTGTCCGGCAACGCCGAGGATGTAATTGACCAGCGCCGAGCCGGCATTGAACAGTGCATCTTCGGCAACGCCAAGCGCCTGCAGCCTGCCGCCGATCGCTTCGAAGATCTCCAGCATCGCCGCCTGCCACGGCTCGCGAAAAAGATGGGTGCCGACCCAGGGGTGGGCGTCGATGGCGTCAAACAGACCGAGGGCAAAGGTGCGGATCGCCTGGCCCGGCTCGGCATCTACAGCGACATCGGTCAGGACGCGGCCGATAATGGCGTCGGTGGCGGCGGTCAGCAATTCGCTCTTGTCGGCGACATGCCAGTAGATCGCTCCGCTGCCTGTCGACAGACGCGCCGCAAGCGCGCGGAAAGTCAGGGCGTTTTCGCCCTCGGCATCGAGGATCATGATGGCCGCTTCGACGATGCGCTCCTTGGAGAGCGCGTCGGTGCGCCGTTCGCCGCGCGGGGTCCGTGTCTGCTGAGTCTTTATTTTCATGGGCCGCATCTTGACATGAATGGAACGACGTTCCAACTACTAGCTATGGAACGTYGTTCCAATCACCTTCGGAAAGGAAGACAATGACTGCAACAGTCACGATCGTCGGGGCCGGCCTCGGCGGCCTTACGCTTGCCCGCGTCCTCGCCGTCAACGGTATAAAGGCGACGATCTACGAGGCGGAGCCTTCGGCCGAGGCCCGCACACAGGGCGGCCAGCTCGATATTCACGTCCATAACGGCCAGCGGGCGCTGGAGGCTGCCGGCCTCACCGAAGCGTTCCGCGCCATCATCCATCACGGCGCAGAGGCCGCACGCGCGCTTGACCAGCATGGCGCGGTGCTGCTGGAGAAGGCCGATGACGGCACGCTGTCGCGGCCGGAAGTGCTGCGCGGCGATCTGCGCCGCATCCTCATCAGCTCCCTGCCTGATGGCACGATCCGGTGGGGCAAGAAACTCACCGGCGTTGAAGCGCTCGGCGCCGGCCGGCACGAACTGCGCTTTGCCGACGGCACCGGCGTCATCAGCGATCTGCTCGTCGGGGCCGATGGCGCGTGGTCGAAGGTGCGGCCGCTGCTTTCGGATGCAACGCCCGCCTATGTCGGCACGGCCTTTGTCGAGGCCTATCTCCACGATGCCGATATCAGCCACACGGCCACGGCGGAAGCTGTCGGCCTCGGCGCGATGTTTGCGCTTTCGCCGGGCAAGGGCATCGTCGCCCATCGCGAAGCGGGCGGCGTCCTGCACGCCTATATCCAGATGAACCGCTCGCCCGAATGGATCGCCGGCATCGACTTTTCTGATACCGCCGCGGCAAAGGCGCGGATCGCCGGGGAATTCGCCGGCTGGGCGCCGGCGCTTACCGCGCTGATCACCGAAAGCGATACGGCGCTCGCCCCGCGCCTGATCCATGCGCTGCCGGATGCGCACCGGTGGCCGCGTCTACCTGGCGTGACGCTCATCGGCGACGCCGCCCACCTGATGGCGCCATCGGGCGAGGGAGCAAACCTTGCCATGTTCGACGGCGCGGAGCTCGCAAAGGCAATCGCCGCGCAGCCCGACAAGATCGAAGCGGCGCTTGCCGCCTATGAAGAGCCGATGTTTGCCCGTAGCGCCACCGAGGCGGAAGGCGCGCGCTTCATCCTGGACCTCTGCGTCGGCGAGCGCGCACCCTATGGGCTGGTCGATTTCCTGGCCGGCAAGCTCGGGCAGGGATGAGGCGCTGAGCCCGCAGCGCCGGCTGCTTTGATGGCGGCAGCAATCGAGCCGAACCAAACGGCATCACTCTTCCCGGCAAAGCGGTGGTTCGGTAGAGTGGCCGAACGCGCGCCAGATCATCTCACCCGGAGGCTCACTATGGCCGAGGTCTTGTTGTTCCACCACGCACAGGGGCTGACCCCGGGCGTGCGTGCCTTCGCCGACGATATCAGGGCTGCCGGTCATATCGTGCACACGCCTGACCTCTTCGACGGACGCACCTTCCAGAGCATCGATCAGGGTCTCGCCTTTATCGGCGAGACAGGATTCGACGCCATGCGGGAGCGCGGCGTCCGCTTCGCCGACGGATTGCCTGCGGGTGTCGTCTATGCCGGGTTCTCGTTCGGTGTGCTGCCGGCGCAGAAGCTGGCGCAGACACGGGCAGGGGCCCGCGGAGCCCTGCTTTTCTACTCCTGCCTGCCGATCAGCGGCGAGTGGGCTTTCGGACCCTGGCCGGAGGGCGTTCCGGTGCAGATTCACGGCATGGACAAGGACCCGGTCTTCGTCGGCGAGGGCGATATCGACGCCGCCCGCGAAATCGTCGAGACGGTCGATGACGCGGAGCTTTTCCTGTATCCCGGCGATCAGCACTATTTCGCCGACAGCTCGCTCCCGTCCTATGATGCGGATGCCACAGCGCTGCTCACGATCAGGGTGCGCGCGTTTCTGGATCGCGTTTGATCCATTCCATGAGATCGGCAGGCATGGACGGGGAAGGCGTGCGTCAGGCCGGGTGACAGGCAGCAATTGACCTGCCAGGGCGAAGATGTAGCCTGTGTCCATGCACGACACGCTGATCGAATATGCCGATCTCATTTCGCTGCTGACGGCCKTCGGCACCTTCGTCGCGATCGTCGCYGGCGTCGTCGAGCTCATCAAGGTGCGCCGCGACCATGTGAAGGAGAAGGAGCAGGAGTTCAACAGCTCCTACCTGACGATCAGCGATGCCTATCACCGGCTGCTCGAACTCTCCGTCGAATATCCCCATCTCGGCATCTTTCCCTGGCAGGAAGAACCCGCCGACCTCTCAGCCGACGACCTCGTCAGGCGCGACATTTTCTACGAGATGATGATCTCGATCTTCGAGCGCGCCTATCTGGAGCGGCACAAGACGCCCGAGATATCGGAGCATTTCTGGCCGGGCTGGGAGACGTTCCTGCGCCGGCAGATCGAGAAGCCGTCATTTCGGAAATATTGGGGGATTTTTGAAGGCGAGGGTGCGTTCGGGGCCTATGACCGGCGGTTCGAGGCGTTTGCGAAGGGGCTGGATGGCGGGCAGCGGGCCGGTGGTCGGGGTGGAGTGTGACAGGGGCGCAATTGGCTGCGCCCCTCCGCTCGGGTCGTCAGCGAGCGCTGTCGATGATTGCGCCGCCATCAGGGGTGAGGCTGTAGCCCGTGATGAACTGCGAATCCCTGCTGGCAAGGAACAGGACCACCGGGGCAATGTCGTCTTCCGGCGAGCCGAAACGCGCAAGCGCATTGGCTGGCGGCGGGACATCCTTTTGCGCAGCGCCCCAGGTGTCTGCGATCGGCAGGACATTGTTCACGGTGATCTTGTCGGCACCCCATTCGCGCGCCGCCGTGCGGGTCAGCGCGCGCACGGCCTCCTTGGCCATGTTGTAGGGACCATAACCGGCCAATCCGACGGTACCGGCCATTGAACCGAAGTTGATGATCCGGCCTTCGCCGCTTTCCTTCAGGTGAGGATAGCAAGCCTGCATGAAGCGCAGATAGGCAATCGGCCCGGTGTCGAAGTTGCGTTGCAGCTGCTCGAGCGAGAGATCGATGATCGAAGACAGGACCGCAGAACCATCGAAGGCATTGTTCACGAGAATGTCGATGCGACCGTAGGCAGCGACAACCTTGTCTACCGCAGCCGTGATCTGGTCGGCCCTACCGACATCGCAGACGACGGCGAGTGCCGTGCCGCCGGCTTCGACGATCTCGGCGACAGCGCGTTCGACGCCTTCGGGCGTGCGTGAAAGAACCGCGACCTTCGCGCCTTCGGCCGCAAGCAGCTTTGCGGTGGCGCGGCCAATGCCGCGGCTTGCGCCGGTGACGATGGCAGTTTTTCCATTGAGTCGACCCATTTCTATCTCCTTGAGTTGGATTGGGTTATCGGGCGTCAGCGCGCTGCCGCCGGCAGGTAGGGGGAGGGTATGTCGCGGGCGTCGTTCTGCGTCATGAAGGAGGTGGCCAGCAGCGCCAGGCCGATCGCCGCCGGCAGAGCGCCGGCGGGTTTCCGGACACCGATATGGGCTAGGCCCGACAGCAGCAGGTGAAATAAGATGCCGGCATAGGCGAGATCGCTGAGCGGCACGCTGATGCGTGAAAGGATCGCGATCGGGCCGAGAACCTTGATGACGATCATGAACGGAACGAGATAGGGAGCCTTGTATCCAAGCTCCGCCAGCACCCCGCGAACCCAGTCGCCCCTGGTGACATAGATGCAGGCCGAAGCGAGGTAGAGCACGGATAGAAGGGCCGTGCTGATCCAGTACAGGTAAAATTCAGTCATAGGTTCATCCCTGTCACTGCCCGCGCAGCAACATTCCTCTCGTCGAGTCTGTCGGTTTTTCTTGAGAGGCGCTTTTACCGCGCTCCCTTGTGCATGCCGGGAAAATGTCGTCTGAGATCTATATTTGCAAGTAGGATGAATTACTTGCGGTTAGTATGGAAAAGCAGACCATGGCCGAAGACGAAGTCAATATGCATGAGGAGATGCGGCGGGCGTTCGCACTGCTTTCCGGCAAATGGAAGCTGGAAATCATGTGGCTGCTCAATCAGCGGGTCTACCGGTTCGGCGAATTGCGCAAGGCTATCCCCGGCATCACCCAGCACATGCTGACTGCGCAACTGCGCGAGCTCGAAGCAGACGGGCTGGTGTCCCGCACCGTCTTTGCCGAGGTTCCTCCGCGCGTCGAATATGAGATCACGCAAAAGGCCCGCGGGCTCGGCCCCACTATGGAGGCGTTGACGGCCTGGTGGACGGAGCATGGGAAAAGCGTGCCGGCGAGACCGAGCGCGCGCGGCCGCAAAACCGGAGACAGCTGAAACGAGAGATAGCTGGATTGCCTTTGGGCCGAGCGGCAAAACGCTTTCTCCCACCGTCGATCCCTTCGAACGGTTCAGCATTCGATGGAAGCGCTCCGGCCTGGCCGCAGCCGCAAGAGACTGGTTTCATTGCCTGTTTTAACCGCATGCGGCTCATCGAGAGAGAAGACCGGGAGGGCTACCTGCGGCCGGCCGCCACTCCCCCAAACGTAAGTTTGGATTACGGAGGCCTGAGGGCGGCTGTAGGTGTTGAGGGCCGCCACCCGAGAAGCGCTCGAAAACGGAAACGTCCGCAAGCACAGGTTCGAGCGCCGGATCCATGGCGGCATGCAACATCAGCGTGCTGCCGAATGGAGAGTGACAGGYTGGTGTCCACACAACACAGGAGCGCGTCATGTCGCAATCAGAAACAAAAACCCGTCCCTCGGGCCCACAGCAGACAAATATGCCCTCGCAGAACACCTCGCAGGCCGGTGCACCGGCGTCCGGCGAGCTGGTTCCGTCGCGCTACGCGCTTGATATCGGCGATATCGAGGTGCTGGTGGTCAGCGATGGCGTGCTGCCGCTGCCAACCGCGATGTTGGGACACAATGCCGAACCGGCCGTCCGCGCCGCCTGGCTCGGCGACATGTTCCTGCCGCCGGACGCTTTCGACTGGTCGCTGAACGTGGTCGTGGTGCGCAGCGGCAAGCAGACCATCCTCGTCGACGCCGGGCTCGGGATCGACCCGGATCTGAATTTGCCGCGGGCCGGCCAGTTGATCAAGCGACTGGAAGCCGCAGGCATCGATCTGGCATCGGTGACGGACGTGGTGCTGACCCACATGCACATGGACCATGTCGGCGGGCTGCTCGTCGAAGGGGTGAAGGAGCGGCTGCGTCCTGACTTGCGCATCCACGTGGCTGCCGCCGAGGTCAAATTCTGGGAGTCGCCCGATTTCTCCCACGTCTCCATGCCGCCGGGCTTTCCGGATGCGCTCCGGGCGGCCGCCAAGCGCTTTGCCGATGAGTATAAAGGCCAGCTACGGCTGTTCGATGAGGAATATGAGGTGGCGCCGGGCGTGGTCGTCACCCGCACCGGCGGCCACACCCCCGGGCATAGCGTGGTGCGCGTGGCATCCGGCGGCGACAAGCTGATGTTTGCCGGCGACGCCGTGTTCGCCGTCGGGTTCGAACATCCCGACTGGTTCAACGGTTTCGAACACGATCCCGAGGAGGCGGTCCGCGTTCGTATCCGGCTTCTGCGCGAGCTGGCAGCGACCGGCGAATTGCTGGTGGCCACCCATCTGCCGTTCCCCTCGATCGGCCATGTGGCAGTCGACGGCGAAGCCTTTCGCTGGGTACCGATATTCTGGGACTACTGACCGCTACCGGTTATGACGCCATGCCTCTTGCCGGGTGCCTCCCGGCAAGAGGCTGTACGGCATCAATCAGGCATCTGGATAAGGTGCCTGTCCGTCCGGTAGCTTCCGCGCGCCACCGCATCTCTCACCACCAAAGGCCGCAGGTCCAATTCGGCGAGTGACGATAACGGCAGCCAATATTGTTTCAGGTGCGTCTCGCGGCTGACGACGTCATGGCGATCCAGCGACACGAGGAAATAGTGTTCGGCCTGCTGGATGATCCGGCCGCGATAGCGGAAATGGTTCTCGACGCAGAAAAGGTAACGCGCCTCTGTCACCCTGGCATTCGTCTCCTCCTCGAATTCCCTGCGCAGCCGCGTCTCGAACGTATCGCCGATCTCATATTCGCCGCCGATGAAGGCATAGCAGGAGGATGGATCGTCGGCGGGCTGCTGAACCAGCAGTTTTCCGTCCTCCACCACGATGCCCGCAACCCTGATCCTTGGGATCTGCCTCGATGCCACGGCCTGAAAGAAGCGATCCTGACTGGATTCCATGTTTCCCCTCCAAATGGATAGAGCCCATCCTCCGACAGGCAGCGCACACCATCAACTCCATGACACAAATCCGCTACCAAAGACTGTGCCATTCCCACGCAGGTCAAGTTGCACACTACGGAAACTCCCCGGCAGGATGGCCTAAATGATGGCGTCCGCAAGATAAAATCTACCAGTGAGGTCCGGCGCAATTCTTGCAATCATCAGGGGTGGTGGAGCCGTTATTGTCGCGATAAGATCAAGCCGATCTCGCGTCGGGCCTCCACTTGGAACTTGTTGCAGGCCCAACGTATTGTCTAGGCGTTGTTCTACCGATCGAGGAATAAAGATGTCTTCAGAATCCACGCGTCTCACATCCGAGGCCATTACACTGTCGGCCGCGGCCGTTCTGAACTCACTCATCTCCGCTCTTGGCAATAAGGGCCTGCTTTCCCCCGAAGAAGAGCGGGAAGTCTATCGCGCCGCCGCCGAGTTGATCGACGAGGCTTCCGGCGACGACGAGGACGGAACCTACGAGCTGGCGCGTGAGCTGATCGAACTCAGGCTTGCCGATATCTAGAGCCTTTCCGGCGAAAACGGACTCGCCTTCAATGCTCTAGCTTATTGTTTTCTCAGCAATTCCGGATGCAAAACCGGTTCCCACTTTTGCTGGAATTGCTCTAGTGGATTGATCGGGCAGCGCGAGAAATGAGTGTTCATGCGTATCCCAAAAACCGATTGCGGATTGAAACCAGTCAAGCTATTCTGCAGCTGATTGTATCGTGCAATCAGAGCCGCCGCCGTGGCGTGGCGTCTGGGAGGAGGAAAAGGGCATGGCCAAGCTTGTGTTCGGAATGAACCAGTCGCTGGACGGCTATATCGACCACCAGCGATTTGCGCCCGGTCCCACGCTCTTCCGTCACTTCATCGAAAAAGTGCGCGACCTGACGGGCAGCGTGTACGGTCGCCGCCTGTACGAGATCATGCGTTACTGGGACGAAGACCATGCCGACTGGGATGCGGCGGCCCGCGACTTCGCGGCGGCGTGGCGGGGCCACCCGAAGTGGGTCGTATCGCGCTCGCTGACATCGGTCGGACCCAATGCCACGCTTGTGGATGATGACCTGGAGGCGGCGGTTCGCGGGCTGAAGGCGCGGCTTACCGGGGAGATCGGCGTTGGCGGATCAGACCTGGCGCGAAGCCTGACCGATCTTGGCCTTATCGATGAGTATCAACTGTACCTCCACCCTGTCGTGCTCGGCCACGGCACGCCCTTCTTCGCCGGCCCCCGGCCGCCGCTCCGCCTTGTCGCCAGCGATCGTCTCGACGAGGACGTGATCAGGCTGACCTACGTTCCGGCCTGACGGCGATAACAGCCGCCGTCGTCCTCTGCATCGCCGCACTCCTGGCGCTTCCGAAAAGCCCGTCCCGTCGTGGAGGCGCTTTGCGCTGACGGGCGGGATGACCGGCGCTGGAGAAGGCCATGCCGCCATGCCAGCTCGGGCAGGCGGGAGGGTCATCACATGGACGTAGGGAGGCACCACCCTCATACCCCGGATTGCTGTCGTACGTTCCCTTAGGAAAGGTGCCAGAATGAGCGTCTTGCAATAGCGGTCGAAGGGCCGGCGATGCGGAAGGGGACGCCGCTGATGCGGAGAATTCATGTTAGTAACCGTGAGTACCTGAGTACATTTGGTGGAGCGTTGAGTATCGGTCGTGCACCCTCTGCCTGGAGTGCAGTTCTGGGATCCGCGACGGTCGTATCTTCCACGAGTACCGATGGTTCCCCAAGCTTTGCCAAACAGGGCAGCGCAACAGTCCAATCCTCCTTTACCGGCACGGTCACATCTCCCCTGATCCCATCAGGCGACATGCAATCGTCCCCGACATCGTCGTCGGTGATGCCGGCGCCTGCGGCCGATGGCGGCACGCAGGACACGTCCACGAAGACGGCGTCGGCTGCGACGGTCTTCCAGACACCTTCCTCGACATCGCAACGCACCGTGCTTGGCCCGGATCCGCTCGAGGAGGCTGCGACACTGCCTGTCGCTCCGGCGCTGACGGGTGTTACCGGCGATGCCGGTACCGGCAGCACCAGCACGGCGGCACCGGTCGGTTCCGCCAGCAGTGTCAACATTGCTGCGGTGCGCCTTCAGGCCTCGATAGCTTCCATCTCGGTGGAGTCGAGCCAGGACGTTTCCGCCGAGACGACCGAGGCGGCCCCGACAGCACTGGTGGCACCGATGGCGACGGCTGCGGCCGCGGCGGGGCCCAACAAGATCGCGCTCGAAAACCTGAAACAGGGCAACCCGATCAGCGAGTGGGGTATCGAAGGCGACGGCAACGGCACGATCCAGGGTTTCGCCACTGAAATCAGCACCAATATCGGCGGGACGGTCGATTTCAAGATCGCCACGGATTCCACCCATTACCGCATCGATATCTACCGCATGGGCTATTATGGCGGGGACGGGGCGCGCAAGGTCGACTCGATCGAGAAATCGCTGACCACGGCGCAGATCCAGCCGCATCCGATCGTCGACATGTCGCTCGGCCTCATCGATTGCGGCAACTGGTCCGTGTCGGCGAGCTGGCAGATTCCTGACGATTTCGTCTCGGGCGTCTATTTCGCCAAGCTGGTGCGCGAGGACGGGGTCGAGGATGCCAGCATCATCCCCTTCGTCGTGCGCGACGACGCCTCGACCAGCGATATCGTCTTCCAGACGTCCGATACGACATGGCAGGCCTATAATGCCTGGGGCGGCGCCAGCCTCTATTACGGCGAAGTCCCCGTMGATCCGGCCGACATGATCGGCTACCTGCCGCCGAACTGCAGCTGCGGCCTGACCGCAATCGGCCGCGCCTCGGCGGTCAGCTACAACAGGCCGATCATCACCAATACGAGCCCGATCGGCGGCTCGCACGATTTTATCTTCGGCGTCGAATCCTCCGCCATCTCCTGGCTGGAGCAGAACGGCTACGACGTGTCCTATATTTCGGGCGTCGATGCCTCGCGCAACGGCGCGCTGCTGCTCAATCACGATGCCTATCTCTCCGTCGGCCATGACGAATACTGGTCGGCAGAGCAGCGCGCCAATGTCGAGGCCGCGCGTGATTCCGGCGTCAATCTCGCCTTCTGGAGCGGCAACGAGTGTTACTGGAAGGTCCGCTGGGAAAGCAGCATCGACGGCAGCGGCCAGGCCTACCGCACCATGGTCTGCTACAAGGAGACCTGGGGCACGAGCACAGACCCGAGCGATGTCGGCACCGGCACCTGGCGCGATCCGCGCTATGCCGATGCGGGCCAGGAGCCGGAGAATTCGCTGACGGGCACGATGTTCCAGGTGGACAGCTACCGCCAGGATACGATCTCCATCCCCTACGACTATTCGAACCTGCGCTTCTGGCGCAATACCGAAGTCTCCCAGCTGAACGAAGGGGATACCTACAATCTCGTGCAGAACCTGCTCGGCTACGAGTGGGATTCCGATGTCGAGAACGGCTTCCGGCCGGATGGGCTCGTCAATCTGTCGCTTTCGTCCATCTCGGTGGACACCTATCTGCGCGATTACGGCGCGACAGTCGGTTCGGCCGTCGCCACCCACAGCCTCACCATGTACCGGGCGGCAAGCGGCGCGCTCGTCTTCGGCGCCGGCACCGTCTTCTGGTCCTGGGGGCTCAGCGACAACCACCAGGGGCCGACGACATCGACCGATCGCAACGTCCAGCAGGCGATGGTCAACATGTTCGCCGACATGGGCATCCAGCCGACCACGCTCGATGCGAGCCTGATCCTGGCGACGCAATCGACCGACACGCTGAAGCCGACCTCGTCGATCAGTTCGCCCATCATTGGCGCGAGCTTCCTCGAAGGCCAGCACGTGACGATCACCGGTACGGCGCAGGATTTCGGCGGCGGCATCATCGCCGGCGTGGAAGTCTCCACTGATGGCGGACAGCACTGGTTCAAGGCGACCGGCCGCGAGAGCTGGAGCTTTAACTGGGTCGTCCAGGCAAGTGGCACCTATACGATCATGTCGCGCGCCGTCGACGACAGCGTGAACCTTGAAACGCCTTCGGTCGGAAAGCAGGTCACCGTCGTGCTGCCGGGCACCCAGGGCCTGTGGACGCTTGCGGAAAAGCCGGCAACCGAAGTGGCGATCGACCGCGATCCGGTTGAGCTCGGCCTGCGCTTTCAGGCAACGACGGCTGGCGCCGTGCAGGRCATCCGCTTCTACAAGGGCTTCTACAACATCGGCGAGCATGTCGTCAGCCTCTGGTCGAGCAACGGAACGCTGCTGGCAACGGGCGTGTCGGTGAATGAATCGCTTTCCGGCTGGCAGACGGTGATGTTCTCCAGTCCGATCCAGATCGCGGCCGGCACGACCTATGTGGCCTCCTATCACAGCAACGGGTTCTTCTCCGTCACCGAGAACTATTTCAACGAGCCCTATGCCAGCGGCGCGCTGAAGGCCGTCGATGGCGGCGGCGTCTTCGCCTACGGCACCAATGCCAGCACATTCCCAGGCCAGAGCCCCGGCGGCACCAATTACTGGGTGGACGTGGTCTTCGATGCCGGCCCCAACAGCCAACCGGTCGCGACCGACGACAGCGGGCTGATCATCGGCCACAACGGGAACCTGACGATCTCTATTGCCGCGCTCGTGGCAAACGATACCGATCCCAACGGCGATGCGATGACCATTACCGCCGTCGGCAATGCGCTGAACGGCACGGTCGCTCTCAACACGCAGACCGGAACCATCATCTTCACACCGGCCAACAATTATTCAGGCCCGGCAAGCTTTACCTATACGCTGTCGGACGGGCGCGGCGGCACGGATCAGGGCAGTGTCAGCCTCACCGTTCAGCCGGGTCCGGCCGGCGAGACGCTGTTTACGGGCAGCGAGGGACCGACCGGCGGCGGCTTGAACGACAATACGGCGATGGAACTCGGCATGAAGTTCGTCGCTTCCTCAAGCGGCACGATCTCGGGCATCCGCTATTACAAGGCTGCCGGCGATACCAGTGTGCATACCGGCTCCATCTGGAAGGCGGACGGCACGCTCGTTGCCACTGTTACCTTTATCAACGAGTCGCACTCCGGCTGGCAGACCGCGATCTTCTCCACGCCGCTGCAGATCACGGCGGGTGCGACCTATGTCGCCTCCTACCACACGACCGGCAGCTATGTGGCGACGGCAGGCTATTTCAACACGGCCCATACCAACGGCTCGCTGACGGCGCTAGCAGGTGCGAACGGCGTCTACGCCGTCGGATCTGGCTCGACCTTCCCGACATCGAGCTACCAGTCGACGAACTACTGGGTCGATGTCGTCTACAACCAGTCGACGGGCAACATGGTGCCGGTCGCGGCCAATGACAACGGCTATACGACCTATGCCAACACGGCCCTGTCGATTGCCGCTGCCAACCTGCTCGCCAATGACAGCGATGCCGATGGCGATCCACTCAGCATCACCGGCGCAAACGGCGCGGTCAACGGAACGGTGACCTTCAACAGCCAGAACAACACCGTCATCTTCACGCCGACAGCAGGCTATACGGGTTCGGCAAGCTTCTCCTATTCGATCTCGGACGGGCATGGCGGCACGGCTTCGGCTACCGTCAGCCTCAATGTCGGACAGCAGCCTGACGGCACGGGCCTGTTTTCGGCTTCCGACGCACCGGCAAGCGCTACCGACGACAATTCGTCCGTCGAACTCGGCGTCAAGTTCATCGCGTCGGCCCGTGGCGAGATCACCGGACTGCGCTACTACAAGAGCGCGCAGGACACCGGCACGCATGTCGGCTCGCTCTGGACCAGCAGCGGCCAGCTTCTGGGGCAGGCGACCTTCTTCAGCGAGACGGCCAGCGGCTGGCAGACAGTGACCTTCGCGCAGCCGATCGCCGTTTCGGCAGGCGTCACCTATGTGGCGAGCTACCATTCCAACGGCTTCTACTCGGCAACCGCGAACTACTTCACGTCGGACCATACGAATGGCGCGCTGACGGCGCCGTCGAGCACGGCAAGCGGCGGCAACGGCCTCTATGCCTATGGCACGGGCAGCCTGTTTCCGACGGCGAGCTACAATGCGACCAATTACTGGGTCGATGTGCTCTACCGGGAGCCGGTGCAGAATGCGGGTCCGGTCGCCGCAAACGACAGCGGCTTCTCGACCAATGTCKGCACGCCGATCACCATCCAGGCTTCGGCGCTCACCGCCAATGACAGTGATGCCGATGGCGATGCGATCTCGATCACCGGCGTCAGCGGCGCGGTCAACGGCTCGGTCTCCTATGACAGCCAGGCGCAGACCATCACCTTCACGCCGACTGCGGGATATACCGGGCCTGCGAGCTTCAGCTATGCCATCGCCGACGGCCATGGCGGCACGGCAACGGCCGATGTCTCGCTTGCCATCAACAATCCCGGCCCTGAGCAGAACCTCTTCAGCGCCGGCGCGACCCCTGCAATCGTTTCGACCAACGACAACCAGCCGGTCAATCTCGGCATGAAATTCCAGGCCGATACCGCAGGCTGGGTCACGGGCATCCGCTTCTACAAGGGGGCCGACAATACAGGCCCGCATTCCGGCTATCTCTGGACCTCCTCGGGCACGCTGCTCGGCAGTGTCAGCTTCGACAACGAAACGGCAAGCGGCTGGCAGACCGCGACACTCACCCATCAGGTCGCGGTCGCAGCGGATACGACCTACGTCGTTTCCTACAGCACCAACGGCAATTATTCGGCGACCGGCAATTACTTCAGCGCCGATGTGACGAACGGCGACCTGAGGGGGCTCGGCGGCAGCAACGGCGTCTATGCCTATGGGTCGAGCGGGCTGTTCCCGAGCGCCAGCTATAACAGCACGAACTACTACGTGGACGTAGCATTCAGACCGCAGCTCGCGGCGTAAAGGAAGCGGGCGGGGAGTACCGATGACGCGTGCAGACAACAGACTTCCGGTGACGGTCCTTGCCGGTTTTCTCGGCGCCGGCAAGACGACGATCCTCAACCATGTCCTGCGCAATCGCGAGGGGCGCCGGGTCGCCGTGATCGTCAACGACATGAGCGAGATCAATATCGATGCCGATCTCGTGCGCGACGGAGGCGCCAACCTGTCGCGGACGGACGAGACGCTGGTGGAGCTCACCAATGGCTGCATCTGCTGCACCTTGCGCGACGATCTCCTGAGCGAGGTGCGCCGGCTCGCCGCCGCCGGCCGCTTCGACTATCTGCTGATCGAGGGCACCGGCATTGCCGAGCCGCTGCCGGTGGCGGCAACCTTCTCCTTCCGCGACGAGAGCGGGGCCGCGCTCTGCGATGTCGCGCGGCTCGACACGATGGTTTCCGTCGTCGATGCGGTCAATCTGCTGGCCGATTATGCGAGTGCGGAATTCCTGCGGGATCGCGGCGAGAGCCGGGACGGAGACGACGAGCGCAGGCTCGTCGAACTGCTCGTCGAGCAGATCGAATTCGCCGATGTCGTGGTCATCAACAAGGCACAGGATGTCACGCCCGCAGCGCTTGGCGAGGTTCGCCGCATCGTTGCCGCGCTCAACCCCGATGCCCGTGTCATCGAGACCGGCTTCGGCCGGCTGGAGCTCGACGCCATCCTGAATACCGGGCTCTTCAGCGAGGCGAAAGCGGCGCGCCATCCGCTCTGGCACAAGGAACTCTTCGGCTGGGGCGACCATGTGCCGGAGACAGAGGAATACGGCATTTCGAGCTTCGTCTATCGCAGCCGCCGGCCGTTCGATCCCACACGGCTGAGCCAATTCCTCGACAGGAAATGGCCGGGCCTCATCCGCGCGAAGGGGCATTTCTGGCTGGCGACAAGGCCCGACKAGATCGGCCTGCTGTCGATTGCCGGCACCCAGTGCCGCATCGATACCAAGGGTTTCTGGTGGGCTAGCGTGCCGAAGGCGCAATGGCCGCGCTTTCAGCCGTTCCGCCAGCTCATCGACCGGCATTGGGACGATGCCTGGGGCGACCGTCGCCAGGAGCTCGTCTTCATCGGCGCCGGCTTCGACGAGGACGAAATCCGCGCCGCACTCGACGATTGCCTGACCGGTGGGGAGACAGGCTTCGATCCGCAGGCTGCCGCCGGGCTTCGGGACCCGTTCCCGGCCTGGCAGCACGCACATATGCATGCACATTCAAGTAGTTAGAGCGTCCTGATGGACGTAGGATGCCCTAAGGTGAAGACGTTTTGATTATCAACCAGAGGAGAGAACAATGAGCAACGAACTTTATGCAGACGGTATCGGCGAAATCACCATCACGGGAACGATCGTGYGCATCGACCTGATGTCGCTCTCGGCCACCGACCGTGACGCCAACAACAATCCGAAGCCGGTCTTCCGCCAGCGCATCATCATGCCTGTCGATGCCTTCGCCAATGCGGTCGATCTCATGCAGAAGGCGCTGGGCGGGCTGGTCGAGGCGGGCGCGGTTCGCCGCATCGGCGACATGTCGGCGGCGGCCGCTGCCGATATCCAGTCGGTGCAGGGCGGCGGTTCGAACGCTTCGCCGAACTTCAACTGATAAAAATAAATATCGCCTCGGTCTTGTATTGTTTCGGGTGGGCCATGAGTGGTTTTCTGCATACCAATCTGCACTGTCTTGCTCTCGTCGCGCGTCATCACGGCGTCGATCTCGCTCCTGAGCGATTGCAGCACGATTATGCCGTCGGCAACGATCCCGTTGCCGTGCGGCAGCTGCTGCGCATGGCCAAGGATGCCGGCCTGAGGGCAAGGCATCTTGAGCTCAACTGGCGAAGCCTGTTCCAGCTCGGCGAGGCCTTTCCGGTGCTCGCGGAACTTTCGAACGGCAACTGGGTGGTCATCGCCGGGGCTGTCGGGGAGGGCGAGGATGAGAGGATCCGCGTTCTCGACCCGCTCGCCTCACGCGCCGAAGTGATGATGCTCAGCGAAGAGCAGTTCGCCAAGGCCTGGCTCGGATCGGTGATCCTGCTGAAGCGCAACTATCGCATGTCCGACGAGGACCGGCCCTTCGGCTTCCGCTGGTTCGTCCCCGAAATCATCAAGCAGCGCAGCTTCTTCCGCGACGTCGCGCTCGCCGCCTTCGTGCTTTACGGCCTCGGGCTCACGACGCCGATCTTCTTCCAGCTCGTCATCGACAAGGTGCTCGTGCACCAGAGCTATGCGACGCTGACGGTTCTGACGGCGGGCATTGCGATCGCGCTCATCTTCGACGCGACCTTCACCTTCCTGCGCCGCTACCTGCTGCTCTACGCCACGAACAGGATCGACATCCGCGTCGCGACACGCACCTTCGGCCATCTGCTGAACCTGCCGATTGCGCTCTTCGAGCAAGCCTCGGCCGGCGTTCTCGTCAAGCACATGCAGCAGACGGGGCGCATCCGTGAATTCCTGACCGGCCGGCTGTTCCTGACCCTTCTGGACGGCGTGTCGCTTCTCGTCTTCGTGCCGATCCTGCTTCTCTACAGCGTCAAGCTGACGCTGGTGGTGCTCGGTTTTGCTGCCCTTGTCGGGCTGGTGGTGATGATGCTCGTCGGGCCGTTCCAGCGCCGCTTGCAGGCGCTCTACCAGGCCGAAGGCGACCGGCAGGCCTTGCTGGTGGAAACCGTGCACGGCATGCGCACCGTCAAATCGCTGGCCCTGGAGCCACGCCAGCGCAAGGTGTGGGATGATTATTCGGCCCAATCGATCTCCGTGCGTTTCCGGGTCGACAAGATCTCGACCATCGCCCAGGCGATGACGGGATTGCTGGAGAAGCTGATGAGTGTGGCGATCATCGGTCTCGGCGCGCTCGATGTCTTCAGCGGCACGATGACGATCGGCGCGCTGGTCGCCTTCAACATGCTCGCCGGCCGCGTCTCGGGACCGCTCGTCCAAATCGTGACCATGGTGCACGAATATCAGGAAGTGGCGCTCTCGGTGCGCATGCTGGGCGAGATCATGAACCAGCGGCCGGAGCAGGCGGGCCGCGGGCGCGGTGTCCGGCCGCATCTGCAGGGCCGCATCGAATTCGACAAGGTCACCTTCCGCTACGGCCCGGACAGCGCGCCGGCGCTCGACAATGTCTCCTTCGCCATTCCGGCGGGCTGCGTCTTCGGCGTGGTCGGCAAGAGCGGCTCGGGCAAGACGACGATCACAAGGCTCATCCAGGGGCTCTATCAGAGCCAGGAAGGCCTCGTGCGCATGGACGGCTATGACAGCCGCGAGATCGACCTCGTGCATCTGAGAACCAGCATCGGCGTCGTGCTGCAGGATAACTTCCTGTTCCGCGGCTCGGTTCGCGAAAATATCGCCGCCGCCAAGCCCGATGCCAGCATCGAGGAAATCATGGAAGTCGCGCGCATCGCCGGCGCCGAGGAGTTCATCGAGCGCCTGCCGCGCGGCTTCGACACGATGCTGGAGGAAAACGCCTCCAACCTGTCCGGCGGCCAGAAGCAGCGCCTGGCGATTGCGCGTGCGCTGATCACCGATCCGAAGCTGTTGATCTTCGATGAGGCAACCAGCGCGCTCGACCCTGACAGCGAGGCGATCATCCGCGAGAACCTCAGCCGCATCGCTGCCGGGCGCACCGTCATCATCGTCTCGCACCGGCTTTCGACGCTCGTCGATGCCGATGCCATTCTCGTCGTCGAGCGTGGCAAGGTCGCCGATATCGGCCGGCACGATCAGCTTGTATCGCGCTGCATGACCTATCGCCACCTGTGGTCCCAGCAGATGAGGCAGGTCGCATGAACGCGCACGCCAGAAAACCCAGCGAGAACCTGCCAGTGCCATCAGACAAAGGTCCTTCAGACAGAGGGCGATCGGGTCAGGGCAGAGAACTGATCGCCCGCCCGCCGCTGCCGCCGGCGATCGCGGAATTCCAGTCCGATGCCGTCGAGCTTGAGGAACGCGCGCCGCCGCGGGTGGCGCGCATGACGCTCTATTGTGTGACGGCGCTGATTGCCGCGGCAATCATCTGGGCCTCGGTCTCGTCCATCGACGAGGTGGTGATCGCGCCCGGCAAGCTCGTCACCACCCAGCCGACCATCGTCGTCCAGCCGCTCGAAACCTCGATCATCCGCACGATCGAGGTGAAGGCCGGCGAGGTGGTGCATGCCGGGCAGACGCTGGCGACCCTCGACGCCACTTTCAGCCAGGCCGATGTCGACCAGCAGCAGGCGAAATTCGCCGCACTCGACGCCCAGGTGAAGCGCATCGAGGCCGAGCTTGCCGGCGACGACTATACGAAGTTGGCGGGAAACACCCCCGACCAGACGCTGCAGGCGCAGCTCTTCGGCCAGCGACGGGCCTTCTACATGGCGCAGCTGCAGAATTTCGAACAGCAGATCGCCGGCCAGTCGGCCGCTCTTGCGGCGAGCAAGAACCAGGAGGCCGTGCTCAACGACAGGCGCGACGGGCTCTCGCAGATCGAGGCAGCGCGGGAGCGGCTCTATAACAAGCAGAGCGGCTCGCTGATCACGCTGCTCGGCTCGCGCGACGCCCGCCTCGACGTCGAGTCCAGCCTGTCCGCCGTTCGCGGCAAGGCCGACGAGGCAGCGCACGCCTATGCCAAGCTCAGGGCCGACCGCCAGGCCTTCATCGAGGATTTCCGCCGCGCCGCGATGGAGCAGCTGGTGGAACTGCGCGGCCAGCGCGACATGGCCGACGAGGAACTGAAGAAGATGGAGCTGCGCCGCAACATGGTGTCGCTGACCGCACCCGCCGATGCCGTCGTGCTCGATCTCGCCCAGCGCTCCATCGGCTCCGTCGTGCGCGAGGCCGAACCGGTGGTGACGCTGGTGCCGATCAACGTGCCGCTCGAAGCCGAAGTCTCGATCAACACCCGCGACATCGGCCGTGTCGCCGTCGGCAAGGACGCCCGCATCAAGCTCGACGCCTATCCCTTCCAGAAATACGGCACGGCCTCGGGCGAGGTGAGGACGATCAGCCAGGACACGTTCCTCACCGGCCAACCGGAACAGACCGCCACGCCCAGCCAACCGGCAGCGCCTTTCTTCAAGGCAAGGATCCTGCTCGCCGACACCCGGCTGAATGCATCGGAMGTGCCCGTAAGGCTGCTGCCTGGCATGACCGTGACGACGGAGATCAAGGTGGGGAACAGGACGGTGATCTCGTATTTCCTCTATCCGCTGCTGCGCGGGCTGGATAGCGCGATCCGGGAGCCGAATTGAGGGGGCCGCAGGGCGAGGTGTAGGGCGAGGGGCCCTGCACCAGCCAGGGGATGGGGGCGCGCCGCCGCTTACGGCGCTGCCCCCAGACCTGTTTTTGGGCGTCCGGGTGCGCGGCGTCTTCGGCCCGTCATCTCGGTGGGAAGCAGTCATGACGGGAAGTTTGAGGCAGGCACCTGCGCCCAAGGTGAACTCATCTGCAGCCATGGCCGCTTTCAGGGCAGAATCGGGCTTTTTCGTTGATCAAGGATAAGGCCGCTTCGCGCCTCCATAGTGGTCATCGAGCCACCGGTCGACGTCGCCGCAAAGCGGACATTACGTGGTGAAAACACCCGGTCGCAGCGGAGCCATAAGCTGTCATCTCGCCATTTCAGTGACGAGGGCTCGGCACTGCAGTGTAGTGGCGCTATGCTGCAATCCGAAAAAGTCTAGTTCCGAAAGGACATATTGGCGAGTCTGATCCGGGGCGAGATGGCTTTATGGCTTGCTGTGCTAACGACGAAGAACACCGGCAGACAAATGCCAGCACGGAGACAATAGTGGCGGCAGCCTGAGATATTCCTCTTCCGCCCTTTCGCCGAGGCGCTCTACTGTTTCGAAGCACTGAACCGGCCGCTGGCAGACGCGGAAAATCCGCTGACCGGCCGGCAGCGGCAGATATTGACGATGATGGCGCAGGGCAAGACGAGCGGCGAGATCGCCGAGGAGCTGAACCTGTCGCGGCGCACGGTGGAGGCGCACCGCGCGAGAATGATGCGCTCCACCGGGATCAGGAACGCTGCGGAACTGATGGCCTKGTTCTCGACCGAGATGAATTGAGGTGTGTTTGAGACGCATGAACGGCGTGTGGCCGATAGCTTCGGCCACACTAGCCGCGTGATACCGGAGTCAGCCGCTGATCGGCGGCCGCGACGGTGCAAGCCTCATGGTCTGTGAGTAGGCGAGCGGTGAACGGTTGCCCGGAAGATTGGCGTCGAGGATGAGCGTCTTTACATCGTCGATGCGAATATCGATCACGATGACATCCTCAAGCTTGTCGATCTGCCATACGGCATAGCCGAGGCCTGGGCCGTATCCGCAATCGCATTCGCAATAGCCGGATGTAAGCTGGTGGGGTAGACATGGCAGGAACATGATCAACGGCTTTGGCAAATCATAGCAGTGCCCTTCATAGGAGTAGCCGTATATGACGCCGATACACCTGCCTTTGTCATCGTCGCAGCATTTCTTGGAGGATATCTCCACCGGGAGAGAATAAACATCGAAACCCAGCAGGCCCGCGAGTGTGATTTTTTCCTTAAAAATCGCAAAGATGGGATCAAGGGTGTATGCTAGGCTTTTTCTTACGATTTCTGCTATTTTCTTTGTATCGCCCTCGATGTTGTTGACGTGTAGGTCATTTTCGAGTCGTTTTAGTACCTCTTTCTCGGAATTTACAAAGATGGGCGCGTGATCAGCCAAGCGCCCATATAATCGCACTTCGCCTGGTCTATAGGCGCTATAGTTGGGAGGCGTTAGGCCTGTTGGGTTTGGACCTACACCGGGATGGCAGCAGCAGTCGCTCATGTTCCCCTCCTATCAAGGACTGGTTTCACCTGATGATTTCACGCCATACAAAATTTGCCTCGAGCCGTTCGGCCGCGACCCCGTCGACCGTTGCTGCAACCACCGTCCTTGCGACTTGATCAAGCGTCATAGTGTTTGGATCGAGCGAGCGCAGCGACCCCGCGAGCGCGCGACCGACCTGGTCGCGGGCGGTTTCGAGTGCCAGCTTGAAATAGAGCGGCCGGTCGCRGAACGATCGCTCGGTCAAGCCGCGAAACTCGTCGAATTGGTCGAGCGTCAATTCACTGAGATCGACGTCGAGCAGGCGCGGGTCGGCGAACCCTTCGCGAACCAATTGGCGGTGGTAGACGTCTACGATGCTGTCGAAGATCGCGCCGAGGAAGGGGAGCGAGCGGTCGTGCGGTTCGCGGGTGGTTTCCGACATGCGGCGGAAATTGGTAGCCAGCMGGATTTGCGTCTCGGGACTAGTCTCGGCGAAACGGTTGAGCTCATTGGAGAGCAGAAGATTGCCTTGCGTCCGACGCAGCAGCCGGTCGACGGCGGAATCGAAATGCAGCAGCGAGATCAGCGACACACAGTCGGAAAAGGCTTCCGAAAACGGGAAGAAATCGKCCTCGCGCGATGTGATCATCGGGATGCCGAGTTCCGACAGGCTGATGAAATGGCCGACCTCGTGGGCGATCGTGTCGAAGTTCAGCGCATAGGGCCGCAGCACGCCGCCGACATCGGAGGCTCCCAGCTCCAGATAGCCGTAGCCGGCATGGGCGTTGTCCCAGTCGACCAGGGGAATGATTTCCAGGCGGCGAAAGGCCGGGTCGAAGAACCAGCGGATGCGATGACCGAGATAGCTGTGCCAGATGTCGAGCACGAAATGTACGCAGGCATAGACGTGGACGCCGAGGTAGGCCCGCGATTTCGGGTCCATATTGTCGAAGTTGCGATCCGGGCCAGATCGTGCCGCCGGTCGCCGCTCGCCTTCGAACGGCGGCAGATCGTCAGGACCATAGGGCTGTTTTTCGATCAACGGATCGACCACGTACACCCACTGGTCGCTCGGTCCGTCACGAATCTCGTCGGGCAGGATCGAGAGCCAGACGCGATCGGGCTCTTCGTAGCCGGGGATGAAGGGAGGCTGGGGGAAAATCCAGAATCGTGTTCCGATGCGTGGGTTCACGCGTTCCGTCACATTGTTCGGATACGATTCCATGGCACAATCGCTTTCGAAGAAGAAGGATTGAGCAACCACACGTTTAATTAGTAAGTTCGTATCAAGTCGATGTCAATATGCGAGGCTTCCAAATCTCTCATGAAAGTATTGGTCGCGACCCAGGCGCGATCAACGTCGCGGCCCTGCCGCTCTACTGTTAGGGAAGGCGCCTTACGTAACGTAAGGAGGGCGTCCTGGCGCTTTTGCCCGGTCATTTCTTTCCGCAATGCCGAAATACGGTCACTGGAAAATCCCCCAGCCCGCAATAGGGCTGCGAGCGAGCGATCGCGAAAGTTCGTCCCGCGCGCCAATGCTATGAGCTGGTCGCGCTCATCGGATGTCATCATATTTCGGCGGGCAAGCGTCGAGAACGTCCGTTGAAGGTCGACAAGTGCGTCCGTGAGCGGCAGAAAGCCGAGTTCGGCGGGCCCTGACTGCACGGCGACCGCATCCTCCGCCGTCAACGGCCAGCGCCGGTACCACCTATAGATCAGGCCGACGCCGATCATGCCATAGGGCGCAAGCTCGGCCGCCCGCAAGGCTCCCATGCTGGCCGCGCCGATCATGACGATGCCTTTTGCCATCGCCCAGAGAATTTCCTTGTGGCGKACGGCGGGGCGGTCCTCGAACTGTCSGTCGATCAGCACCATCGCACGTGGGCGGAAGGCATGGGCGGCGAGTATGACGTCTCCCTGGGATACGGGCTGGAGATAGATCGCGTCGAGCACCGCCTGCGCCTCTTCGAGACGCAGCGTGGGGCCGAGAAATACCAGAATTGGACCTTCCTTGCCGGCATTCGTCATCGGCAACCCCTCAACGCAAAATTGAAAACGGCCGCGCACCCGCAAGAATGGTTCGCACGCAGGCCACGCCTGCTTCGGCGTCCGCTCCGACCGGTACGGCGAGAACAGGTCCAAGCCCGCAGGCGGCAACCCGGTCGACGACGTCGCGCAGGCATGTTGGGGCGAAGGGCGACGCTGCCGTGCCCGCAGCCGTGGCTTCGAGGATCAGGCGGCGGGCGTCCGCGACGAGCGGATCGGTGCTCTTCCGATAGTGTTCGCGCGTCTGGTCGTCGCGCGCGCCGGAAATCGCCCCGGCGCGCGCCGACAATGCCTCCAGCATCGCGCTCGCCGCCGCTGTCTCGACGGTAAAGCCCGCCGAATGGCCCTCCGTCGGCAACGCCAGGGTAGGCTCAGCCGCGCCGGCCTCGATCGCCTGGCACCAGATCACCGGTAGGTCGGTGGGCGAGGGGGCGTGCCAAAGCGCGAAAGCGATGCCCTGCGTCCGGGTGACTGAAAGAATATGCTCGACCTTCGGCCCGATGTGCGATGTCGCTATGCGGCAACGATCGAAAAAGCCGTGGGTGGCGAAGGCCCGCGCGATCGCGTCGCGTTCGATGCATTCGAACAGTCCATGCGCGAAGGCATCGCGCGCCGTGCTGTGGCAGGCAAGGCCGGTGGTGGTGCGGATGAACAATCCGTCGCCCTGTGGCTCGGGATCGGTATAGCAGGTGTGAACAAGTTCGAGCGGCACCGGCTGCGGCGCTCCGCTCGCGACATCGACAGCCAAGGTCCAGGGAATTGGCAGCGATCGCCATGCGGTGCCGGCGTGGGGAAGCAGCAGGTTTTCGAGCAGGGCCGCGTCGATCCGAAGCTCGTCGGCGGTCGCAAGAAAGCAGTCCGAGGAGGGAATGCGCTCGGCGAAGAAACGCTCGAGACCCTCCATGATCGCCCCGACCGCCGCCTCCATCAGGGTGAGGCCGCGGCCAAGCGAGGTCACCTCGGAAAGCGCGGCCGGCTGGATGGCCTGCGCCACCGGCAGACCGAGACGGTCGAGCCCGGTCAGGTCGGCGAGACGGGTGATGCCGGCCCGGCGGCTGAAAGGGAGTAGCCTGCGAAAACATGCCTCGGCGGCGCCGGGGTCGGCCGGCGTATCGAGCGGTTGCCTCAAGCCGGCGGCAAGCTCGTCGCGAAAGTCGGCAATCCGTCCGTCGATCGCCGGCGGGGCAGGGGTCAGGCCTTCGGCCGTGTCAGCGTCCGATAACAACGCCCAGCTCCCGGGTTGAGCGGCTCGCCCTTTGCAGCAGAGCCATCGCACCCTGGCTTTCGGCGATGGTCACGGCGGTCAGCAGTTCGGCGGCGACAAGATTGGTTTTCACGTTTCCCCGAGCGCGCAGCACGGCCCGGCAGCGGTAGAGTTCGGCGAGCCAGTAGGCATGGCCGGTTTCCTTGGCCTGCCGGATGGCGTCGGTGACGACGTCGATGGCCTGCTCGTACTTGCCGGCAAGGCCGAGCAGGGTCGCGTGCATGTAGAGATAGATCGGCAGGTCGGCGACGGCGCCGAGATCCTTGAGCAGCGCCAATCCCTCGCCGAACATCTCATGGCCGGCGAGGAGGTCGTCGCTGTGGGCTTTGGCCCAGCCGCCGAAAAGCAGCGACATGCCAGCKAGCGACTGCATCTCATTTTGCTGGGCAAAGAGCTGCATCCGGCTCGAAACATCCGCCAGCCGCTCGAAATCGTCGCGGTAGAAGGCCGAGACCGCCTCGGTGTCGAGCGAATGGGCGGTACTCRGAACATGGCCGATGCGCTCGACCAGGCCGACCATGTCCGCAAGTGCTGTGTCCGAGGCCGAGCCCTGTCCCGTCAGCCAGAGCGACAGAGCGAGTTGTCCGAGGCCGCAGACCTTGGCGTCGTGGCCGCCATAGAGCGTTCGCGCGGTTTCGGCCGATCGCTCGTCGTAGAGCGCAAGCCCCGCCGTGATCGCCTCCTGCGTCTCCCTGT
Source organism: Rhizobium sp. 05L429 (assembly GCF_056397645.1). Lineage (NCBI taxonomy): Bacteria > Pseudomonadati > Pseudomonadota > Alphaproteobacteria > Hyphomicrobiales > Rhizobiaceae > Rhizobium > Rhizobium sp. 05L429. Next base: position 66,915 of record NZ_JBFTNV010000035.1, read on the forward strand.
GCCAGCCGAGATTGAAGTCGATCGCCCAGATGCAATGCTTGACCTGCAGGGCGATTTCGCGATCTTCGGTGCCAAGCATCATCATCTGCACTTCGAGTGCGCGGTCGTGCATGACGAGAAAGTCAGGCCCGGTCAGCCACCAGCCCCAATAGATCGGAAACCACTTTGGCTGGTCTTCCTTCGGCTGGCGGCGGGCGATGGCGACGCCGTCTTCGTACAGCTTGCGGGCGGGCGGAGAATTGGCGCCGACGAGGCCAGTGAGGATCGGGCCGAGCCTGGTGAAGGCGGAAAGCCGCAAGGCGTCGACCGCCTCGCTTTCGTCCATCTCGGCGCAAAGGGCCAGCGCGTGCTCCAGATGGTGGCGCGCCTCGATCATCGCCGAGCGGCCGGCACTCTCGGAGCCGGCGGCGATGAACAGCCGAATTGCCTCCTCCGTGAGCCCGGCGCGTTCCGCCTGGTCGGCGAGCCCGCCGGTGTCGATCCATTCCGCCAGCCCACGGTCGTCGCTGACGGCGTCGAACAGCCGCCGGTGCAGAACCTGCCGTTGCTTGCGCAGCAGTGCTTCGTAGATCGTTTCCTGGATCAGGGCGTGTCGGAAGCGGTAGATCACGGTTCCGCCGGTTCGGCCACGCGTCAGAAAGCCGGTCTCGCACAGCACATCCGCCGCACTCGCCAGCGACCGCCTGGCGAGATCCGGCAAAAGCGCGTGAAGCAGCGGCAGCGTGGTACGGCCGCCGGCGATCGCCGCGGCTCGCGCCACGTCCCGCGCCGGTCCGAGGCGCGCGAGCCGTTCGTCGAGAATCCCTTCGAAGGCAAGCGCGTGCGTGTGAGAGACCTTGGCCTCGCCGTCATGCGCGATTGCCTCAGGAATATTCGCCGCATCCGCAGGCGCGATCTCCGTGATCCACTGGCAGATCTCCTCGATKAACAGCGGAACGCCGCCGGAAATCCGCTCCGTCGCCTCCAGAAGTTCCGGAAGCGCCGTGCGCTTGTGTGCCGGCCAACTCGCTTCGATCGCCTGCTTCGTCTCGTCGCGATTGAGGGGTTTCAACGACAAGTGCACCACGTCGGCACCGCCGGCCCAATCCATCGCGGCGCCGGGGCGCAAGGTGACGACGAGAAGGATGGGAAGCCGTGAAACCGTGCGGGCGATTTCCCCAAGGAGGTCCTGCGACGTCGGATCGATCCAGTGAATATCCTCGACCGCCATGATCAGCGGACCGCGGGCGCCGACGGTCTCCAGCGCATGGATGGTCGCCCGCCGCGCCCTGTCGCGGATTGCCTTGGGATCGCTGCCGGAGAGGGACTCGTTTCGGCCCGCAGCGCCGAGCAGATACGAAAACAGTTCGGCGACGTCTGGCTCTTCTATGCCGTGGTGCGCGAACGCGGCGGCGACGGTTGTCGCCGTCAGGCGTGAGGGGCCAACCGCCTTGGACGCCGTGCCGGGAAAGCCATGCATGAGTGGGTGAAGCGTGGAGCGCGCGCCGCCGAGCGCGCACTGAAACAGGAAGGTCCTCGATCGCTCCTTGCGGGTAAGCTTGCGGATCTCCCGCAAAAGCCGTGATTTGCCGATGCCGGCGTCGCCTTCGATCGCCAGGATCTGGCCTTTCCCGGCCAAGACCTCTCGCCAGCAACGGCCAATTGTCTCAAGCTCGGCGGCACGGCCGATGAAGGAACCGCCAAGCCGTCCGAAGGCGTAGAAGCGGGTGACTTCGGTACGATGTTCGAGCGCGCGCCAAACCCTTTCGGGCTCGGCAAATCCCTTTAGCGACCGGCTGCCCTCGAAGATGAAGGCGTAGGCGCGTCCAGCTAGGGTCTTCGTTTCCTCCGAGACGAGAATGCTGTCAGGGGCCGCGAGCGCTTCCAGCCGCGTCGCCATGGCGAGCGCCGCCCCCGTCACCGGCACCTGCGAAGGGACTTCCTCGCGCGGTTCCTGGACCAGCGCGATGGAGGTGGCGATGCCGACGCGGACATGCATGTCGCTGCGCCGCGCCTCGCGGCCGACGCGCCGGCAGGCCTCGATAACGTCGAAGCCAGCGCGAATCGCCAGTGACGCGGCATCGCGCGAGCCAAGTTCCGTCGGGAAAAGGGCAACACCGCCGTCACCGGCCTCGACCCGCATCACGCCGGAACGCGCGACGATCGCCGACCGCACCGCCTGCTGAAAGGCGGAAATCAGCTCCTGGAAGTCCTCGATATCGAGTTGATGGAAAAGATTTGTCGATCCGACAAGATCGTAGCAGAGCGCCGTGATGAGGCGCCGCTCGCTGCCATGCTCCGCCGGCCGCGCGCCCCCGCCCGGCGATTTTCGTGGGTGCTTCGGTGAGTTGATAGGACTTTCGCTCGCCATCGCCGCCCCTTGCGTGTCTGCCAAATCCTGCACCTGACAGAGCGACTATAACACAGGCCGACACGATGTGTCGGTAGCCAAAAGTTGAAAGGAGATCGGATTGTACGCGGCTCGAAATGCCGTGCGGCGGGGCAGACCCGCACGTCGAAATTACGTAACGATTTCAAAGAGATTCGGAGGTCGCCGACCCGTCAGAATTACGGACGTGGCAATGGGCGGCCCGGAGCGCGGCGGCATGTTGCCGCTGCGGCCGGACATGGCCTCGCTGGCAGTCGGCTCAAACAACTTCCCAACCCGCGTCTACGAGAACAGTCCCGACCTCGTCGACTGGCTGGCTTCGGAGATGCGTAAGCACAGCGTAAAACCCGAAATCGAAGCGTTCGATCTCAGTCACATCTTCCAAGCTGCGAGCATGGTCAAGGACGGGCGCCTCAAAGGGCCGCTTCACGTCCAGTTCGTGATGGGAGTGAAGAACGCCATGCCGGTCGACCGCGAGGCGTTCGAGTTCATGGTAAAGACTACCAAGAGGCTCATGCCAGATGCGACCTGGTGCGCTGCTGGGATCGGCCGGCACCAAGTGACGCTGAACAATTGGTGCGCCGAATTGGGTGGACACTGCCGCACAGGCCTTGAGGATAACATCCGCATCGGCAGGGATGCGTTGGCGCCCTCGAACGCGGCGCTGGTCAGGCAATGCGTCGAAACAATCGAAAAGTACGGGCGCCGCGCGGCGACCGCTGCGGAGGCGCGGGCGTTGCTTGGCCTGCCGCCGCCCGGCTGAAAGCAGGAAAAATCGGGGAAACAGATCTGCGGCACTGAGCATCGATCCCGGAAATCTTCGGTGCCATGCTAGCGGATCACCAACACGCGCAATGGCCAGTCGGTCGCGAAGGTTGAAAAAATGTTCGTTCGGTCAGACTGGCATAGAGTCTGTTTTGGACCGATTCAGCGCATGACGGTTGCGTGACCGCTTTCATTTTCTACGCTCCCGAAGCGGACAGTCCGAAGACGGCCCCAATAAAGCCGGTCGGCGATGCGCCGATATCGGCCCCAGATCGGACGGAATTGACAGTCGAGAAATAGTGGCGGTGGCCGACCCTTCGGCGAAAGCGCGAAATCGGACGCTAATCTTGTTCAGGACCGCTTCMGCCAGGAGGATGCGGCGGAAAGGCTCGTCGGCACCAACTCCTCACGTCTTGGGACCCTGGGGGCTTGCCACTACAATGAAGCCTTTTACTATGGTAAACCTAGAACGGTGCCAACTTGTGAAACCGCTGATGTTGGACAATCATCTGACTCGTTCGGTTGACAATACGGCAGTCCGGGGAGGAGGCCGCCATGGCATCGATCGACGAGAAGAACCTCGAAGAGAAGCTAACGGCGCTAGAATCTGCCCGGAGCTGGAGTGCGCGGATCGTATCCAAGCTCGAGGGCAACATCCGTTCGGCAAGCGACGCCGAGCTCTTCCGCATCAATCCGATCAAATTTGCCACCGACAAGAGCCTCAACGAGGAGGAAACAATTGCTCTCTTCCTGCACGCCACCGCGCTAGGTCTCTTCGACATGACCTGGATTCTGATCTGTCCGGTCTGCTCCTGTGTCATCGATAGCTTCCGGGCTCTCAAGAATCTCGGCAGTCGCTGCCGGTGCACCCACTGCCATCTGGATTTCGTGGCGGCTCTCGACGACATGATCGCGATAACGTTCACCGTGAACCCCGCCATTCGCCGCATCGCCTATCACGATCCGCAGACGCTGACGGTGGAAGATTATCTTTTCCGCTATAGCTCGACGAATGAGGGCTTGATCCCTGACGGAACGCCTTTTGTCCACCTGAGGGAGATGCTGAGCCGCGGATTAGCCTATATCGAGCCGGGCGAGACGACCGTTTTTGAGATAATCGCAGAAGCTGGCGTATTACATGGCAGCAGCTCCGACAGCGACGCAGGTATCACATTCATTGTCGATCCCACACTCCCGACTGGCGAACAGCGCGTTGCAATCCGTCTTGACCTCGAGTCCAGCACGCCGGATGCAGGCACAATCGCGGCCGGCAAGGTGATTTTCGAGATGTCGAATGTCGCGGACAAACGCATCGAGTTCGGAATCCTTCAATTGCCGCCCGGCGTCGATAGGCCGCCGCCGCTCCACTTCGCGCCGTTCCTCTCAGGAAAGAGGCTGCTCACGACCCAGACGTTCCGCGACCTTTTCCGCTCCGAGGTGATCCGCAGCCACGAAGGGCTCAGCGTCAAGGACATCGCTCTCCTATTCACCGACCTGAAGGGCTCGACTGCGCTCTATGACCGGATCGGAGATCTGAATGCCTTTGCGCTTGTGCAACAGCATTTTGACCGGCTGCAGGACGTAACAGTTCGCCACAACGGCGCGATCATCAAGACAATCGGCGATGCGGTGATGGCGGCGTTCCTGCGGCCTGCCGATGCCGTGCGGGCGGCGCTCGATATGCGCAGCGAAATCGCCTCGTTCAACAAGCGGCAGCCAGATAACGCTCTGATCCTCAAAATCGGCGTCCACAAAGGCGCGGCAATTGCTGTTACGCTGAACGAGCGCCTCGACTATTTCGGCCAGACTGTGAACATCGCTGCGCGCGTCCAAGACCTTGCCGACGCTGACGAGATTTTCGTCAGTCAGGATGTTTACGAAGCGATTGGGGTTCGCGACGGACTGGCGGCTTTTGTGGTCGAGCCGAGAACTGCGCATCTTCGAGGTGTGCAACATGATTTGCCGGTTTTTCGGGTGGGGGCAGCCGCCTAAGGCGAGATGACTGCTTGGCTCACAAAGTAAGTTTGCACGACCGCAATCAACGCCGTTGCGACGACTTGAGGCGAGCAACTGCCATTGGTGATGCGGTGCCCGGTGATGTTCTGGCTTGGTGGGGTCGCAGTTGCGCCAAAAGCCGCCATTCCGCCCCAGGCGGGTGATTAGATCACGAATTCCTCTTCGTACGTCTTCGGCTCGGGAACGACGGTAACCTCCACCGGAATGATCCAATTGGCCACGTAGCTCTCGCAGTCGGAACGCTGGTGGTCGGGCTGCACGCACCCCGCGCCATCGATCGCGCGACATCGCAGTGTATATCGCCCCACGTCTTCAGGGGTCCAGATGTACTCCCACAAGCGCCATGCAAAGGGACGTTCCGTTTCGAGGAGCCTTGCCTCGCGCCAGCCCCTGCCATCTCCGGTGCAGACCTGCACCTGCCGGACAGGAGCCTCTCCGCTCCAGGCGGCTCCGAAAATCCGGTACGGTTGGCCGGCGACGAGACGCGCCCCCTGTACGGGACGCGCGATCTGCGCTTTGACCTCCATCTGCGCAAGGGGGACCAGCGTGGGTTCCCCGAGGCTGCGCTCCCAACGGAAATAGTCGCGCGCCTGCCAGTAGCCAAGGAACGGTTTTTCCACAACCGTGATATGCGTGATCCACTTGACCCAGGCCATGCCGAACCAGCCGCCCACGACCGCGCGTAGCGGGTAGCCGTGATCGCGCGTCAACGGCTTGTCGTTCATCGAATAGGCAAGGATCGTGCTGTCGGCGATGGCCTTATCAAGTGGCAAACTGCGCGCAAACGCGATGGGGCCGGGAGAAGCCGTTTTCTTGTTCGAGTCGACGACGCCGCTGTCGGCGCCTGTGAGCAGAACCTCACATGCGGTTCGCTTGACGCCCGCCATTTCCAAAATGTCGCGCAGAAGAACACCTGTCCACGCGGCATTGCCGACGGCTCCGTTCTGCCACTGCAACCCTTCCCTCGGCGGCTCATAGTAGACGCGCCCGTTGCCTGCGCACTCGACGACCGCGGTCAAAGTCGTGCTCCGCATCGCCTTGATGCTGTCGAGGTCAAGTTCGATAGGCCGCTCCACCGCCCCGCCAACGCGCAATCTCCAGTCTCGCGCATCGAGGTCCGGCGACGGGAAATGGTTTCGCACGAAGAACAGTTCGGTTGGGATCAGCCAATCGGAGAGCGACGCAAACGGAAACTCGATATTCTCAGGGGATTTCTGTCGAACTATCAGACCGGGTTGCTGTGGTGTCGGCATCTTCCTCGTCTTCCCCTTTGAAGAGCACAACGTCGGCTCTCGGTCGCGCGAATTCCGGTACGATCACACCGCCCCTCGCTGCGCGTCTGTCCCATTCGGCCTTAGGGCCGCCTACGGGCCGCATTCTAGCACATACCGCACGTTCCTCGGATCGACCTCGAACGGCAGCAAAACGGCCGACGGCGGTCTTGACCGCTTTACGCCAGAAGTGGCCATGTTCCGACTGTTGGCAAAGCGTTAGGTCCCCAGTCTCCGGTTTTCCGTAGAAAGCACCTTTCTTAGGAAAAACCGTCGGGGCGTTCGGTCGTCCCCTTCGAGTTCCCCAAACTGCTCATAACCAAGCTTCAGGTAGAACGGTTTTGCTTGGAAGTCGTAGGTGTCCAGGAAGATGCCCAGGTAGCCCCGTTCGCGGGCAATGCGCTCCGCTTCTCCCATTAATTGACGGCCAAGACCCTTTCCTCGGAGTGCCTCAGGCACAACTAAATACTTGACGAATAGCCAATTGAGTTCATCGAACGCATACAGGCCGCCGACGATCTCCGCAGTCTCCGGTTGCCTCAAAACTATACCAAGATGAGGCCATTCCGCTATGGTCGCGGTGTGGTGGCTATTGAAGTCCACCAGCGGTTTAAGGAGGTGGTCAAGCTCATCTGCAGTTGGCTCGGCCGGGAGAGTCTCTAGAATTGCAATCATCGCGCGAGAGTGCGTGAAAGGACGGCGGTTGTCTAGTCGATCGTTGCGGCTGTTCGTCCGCTTCAGGGCCGAAAACAGACTGACAGGTTCTGGGATTCAGGCTGCTAGAAGGGGACTCCGGTTCCCCTGTCACTCCGGCAGGCCGGCCTTTCGGAAGCCGTCGACAAAGTGGTCTCGTACAGATGCATCGCGCAGCGGCTGGGAGCTGAGCCAATGGGCGATGGTGAAATGAGGGTGGGCGATCAGGAACAAGTCTGCTTCTCGCCGCGCCTCCTCGCGGTGGCCCAACTGCGCAAGCGTAGCAGCCAGGAATTTGCGTGAGTTGGTACGATACGTGTCTTTCCTGCGGAGCGTAGCGGTTGCCGCCTCATAGTCACGCGCGGCGTATTGCGCCTGCCCAAGATGACAAAGATACCAGCAGGCTGGGTAGGGATTGAGCCGCAGAGCTTTTTCGATCTGCGCCAGTCCGTCGGCAACCCTGCCGTCCAGCACGGACAAGTCCGACATGGCGGCCCAGGTGTCGGCGTGGTTGGGGTCCAGCTCCAGGGCTTTGGCGAAGGCGGCCTCCGATTCCTCCCATCGCCGCTCATAAGCCAGAATGGTCCCCAGAACGTAACGGCAGCCGGCATCGTTGGGATCCAGGTCGACCGCCTTCTGCGCTGATGTCACCGCCATCTGGCGGTTGGGATCTTCGGGCTCGCCGAAATGAGTCCAGGCAAGCCAACGGTTATAGGCGAGCAGACCGAGCGCCTCGGCATAGGATGGCTCGAGCTTGACCGCGCGTTGGAGCAGCATATAGGCCTCACGCTCGGTTTGCGGCGACTCTTCCGTCAGGAGGCGGGCGCGCACACACAGATCGTAGGCTTCAAAGTTCTTCGGCCGATTGCGCGGCGTCGGGATGGTCAGCCGGCCGACGAGGGCTTCAACAATCTTGGCGTTAACTTCATCCTGTAACTCGAAAACATCTTCCACCGTCCTGTCAAACCTCTCGGCCCACAAGTGCTGGCCGGCAAGCGTGTCGACCAATTGGGCATTGATGCGGACACGGCCCATTGCGCGTCTGGCGCTCCCCTCCAGGACGTAGCGGACGCCGAGTTCCTGGGCGACCAGCTTTACGTTGACCGCCTTGCCCTTGTAGCCGTTGACGGAATTGCGCGCGATGACGAACAGGCCAGCCGTACGGGAAAGGTCGGTGATCAGGTCTTCGGTCAAGCCGTCGACGAAAGGCGCGTCCGCTTCATCCMCACTCATATTCGTGAACGGCAATACAGCGATCGAGGGATTTTCCGGCAGCGGCAATATGCTCTGCAGCGCATCCGGCCAATGCCACACGTGGACTGGGCGGGTCAGGTTCTTCAGGTAGCGTTCGCCTGCATCGAAGAACCGGTCGCCGATCTTGCCGACGATCTCGCCGTGAACGCTGGCTGAAATGCAGATACCTCCCGGCGCGGCCTGCGTCTCGAGGCGCGCCGCGACATTGACCCCGTCGCCGAGGACGTCTGAACCATCGTCAATGACATCTCCCAGATTGACGCCGACACGCAAAAGCAGGCGCCGGTCTCCGGAAGCCTTAACAGCAGTGGTGGCCCGTTGCATTTCCAACGCTGCTGCGACCGCGTCCACGKCGCTGCCGAATTCGATCAGGAAGCCGTCGCCCACGACCTTGAAGACGCGACCGTTGTGACGCATCACAGCCGGCTCGATAATGCCGGAACGGAGTTCCCTGAGGTTCGCCAGCGTTGCGACTTCATCAGCCTCCATCAGGCGTGAATATCCCACCACATCGGCAACGACGATGGCGGCAAGGCGACGCTGAAGAGATTGATCCGTCATGTGAGGACAAGCCTAACGACCGAATTAGCAAGTTATTGTTCAACCACCGGTGAGTCAACAAGTGGCAAGAGGTAATGTCCAGGCGATCTCCACCTCCATCGAGCCGTCATCGTTCCTTGTGACCGACGGCGTCGAGGTGGACGACAGGGAAATGAGTATCCAATGCGGACCATCCGCTCGCGGCCCCTCCCACACTCAAGGACTTGGGTGCGCTGGACCCCTGTGACATCCCGTGCCAGCCTTTCCTCCTGAAAGCATGCCATCAGCTGGCTCCCCTGTTTCCGTGCCCAGTCTGCGCTGGTATCGGTCAGCCGGAGAGAGTGCGGACCATCTCAGCGCGCGCCTGTCATCATGGCAATAGCGCCATGACGGCTGCCGTCAGGCTGTGCATACCGAAGGCGCTTTTTGCGGAGCCTTTGCCTGCGAGAATGACCAGCATGTCGCCGACGGGGATGATCGCCACGACCAGCAGGACGAGGCCGGTCTCGCGCTGCGTGCACCAACGCATGAAGGCAAGCACGAGCAATCCCGCCGCGATGTCGCGGACGCCCTTGAGGCGGAGCATACCCTCTTGCGGCGCGAGGCGGCATTCCGCCGCACCCGTCAGCCCCCTCAATTTACAATGAAATCMATGTCACAATCCTGTTGGAATTGATGGCTAGACGGGCGAAAAATCGGCAGCGAGGATCAGCAGATGGCAGAAGAGAAACCCCTGGATTTAACAGGAGAAATCGTCGACTTCGATGCCGGGCACGGAGAAGCCGCCACCGTCGAGATGGACGACTATTCCAAGAGCCTGGCGCAGGCGAAGGCAAAGTCCGTCAAGCTGGTGGACGCGATCACCGGCCACACACTGAAGAAGAAGGACGCCTTCCATTTTGACGATCTGCGTCCCGCGCTCGCCGATTTCGTGCGGCAGAAACACCCCGGCATCCGCTCGGACGATTATATCAGCCGCAAGATGGTCGATGACTATCGCGGCCAGTACATTGCCGAATTGCTGCGCGACGAACGCGGCGAGCTCTCCAACCTCGAGGACGAGGTCGTCGAGAGCCTGAAGACGCATGACACGCTCGCCGAAAACATCGAAGAGGATTACGAGGAACACCGTTCGCTCGGCGATCGTGTCGCCGATGTCGTGGCGACCTTCGGCGGAAGCTGGACCTTCATCATCTCCTTCTGCTTCTTCCTCGCCGTCTGGATGGGTATCAACCTGTTGCTTGGCGAGAAAGCCGCCTTCGACGTCTATCCCTTCATCCTGCTGAACCTTATCCTTTCGACCATTGCCGCCCTGCAGGCGCCGATCATCATGATGAGCCAGCGCCGCCAGGAAGCAAAGGATCGGTTGCGGGCGCTCAACGACTATAAGGTCAATCTCAAGGCCGAGCTGGAAATCCGCCACCTGCATGAAAAGGTCGATCACCTGTTGAACCGGCAGTGGGAACGGCTGACCGAGATCCAGCAGATCCAGATCGAAATGATGCTGGAACAGGCCAAGGCCGCCAATCGGGCGCTGAAATTGAGCAAGGCGCAGAAATCCAAGACCAATGCGCTCAAGAGCCTCTTCAGCACCAAGCCCGGGGCAGATGAGACCGACGAAAAGGGGGAATAGCCGATCCAACCGGTTCGGCGATCACCATGAATTGAGGCCGAGATCGCGCTTGCCGCTCATGACGCGCACGGAGTTCGGGCCGGTCTTGTTCCAGGTCTCGCAGATCTGCTTTCCGGCGTCTCGGCCGGCCTTCCAGGTTCGGMAAAACTTGTTGCCGGCAATGTGCCATTTGCCTTCGATCGGGATCACGTCACCGTTTTCGAGCTTGACCTGACCTTTGGCGGTTCCGTCCTTCGATATCGACAGGCTGCCGCTATACCCTTCCTTCGGTCCGCCCAAGGTGAGTTCCTTGCCATTTGACAACAGGGCCGTCAGTTCCTTGCCTGTCATCGCGGTCGCGGCGATTGCGGGGAATGCGCCGAAAACAAGGATCACTGCGAAAGCTGCGATGCGGTTCATGTTCTTTCCTCCACCTTGATGTCGATGATCTTCGATTGCGTCTTTCCAACCTGCCGGGGAAATGATGCACTCCTGGCGTCGATAACAACAATTAGCCATTGCTGATTATGGTATGAAAGAACATTGATGCCCGGAAAATGTTCTAACAGATGTTGCGCTATCCTGAATTGTGCAGCCTTGTGAATCCCGTCAGGGTATATGCTCACGGTGCTCAGGATGAGATCGTGGCAAGAGCAATCAGGGTCACGAAGACGCTCAGCGGCGGAAGATGCTGATAGTCGCGGTGGCGCAGAACGGTGAAAATCGCGGCTGCGATGACGACCGCCGCAAGCGCCAGGCCAAGAATGCGGCTGACGGGAAGCGCGAGCAGGGCGGCGGTCGATATCTCGAGGGCGCCGGTCAGGATGCCCCACCAGCGCGGATAGCCCCATTTGACGAAATCGTCTCGCGTTCCCGCCGCGCCGATCGCGTTGACGATGCCCGCGCCGAGGAATGCTGCCCCAAGGAGCCAGAGGGAGAGAGTGTGGACCATCTCAGTGCGCCCCTGTCATCATCGGGATGGCGGCGAGCGCCATGATGGCTGCCGTCAGGCCGTGGATGCCGAAGGCGCTTTTCGCGGATCCTTTAGCGGCGAGAATAACCAGCATGTCGCCGACAGGGATGATCGCCGCGACCAGCAGGACGAGGCCGAGCTCACGCTCAGTACTCCACAGCATGAAGGCGAGCACGAGCAGACCCGCCGCGATGTCACGGACGCCCTTGAGGCGAAGCCACGGGACGGTGTTAGGGTCGTCTGCCGGAAGCRGCAGGCCGAAGCTGCGCGTCATTGTCGTCGGGTTCGCGATATAACCGGTGCCGATCGCGATGATTGCGAGGGCCACGAGCAATGCGATCCCATTCAGAAGCCAGTCCATCATGCCATCCTTCTAGCGAGTTAAGTTAATCTATCGATGCTAGTTATTTATGCTAGCGTTGCTAGATTTTCAAGCCGTGATATGGTCCTGATGTTCACATGTCCGTGCAGGGGAGTTTTCGAATGGGTATCGCAGAGCGAAAAAGCCGGGAACGCGCCGATCGCGAAGATMGTATCGTCGCGGCAGCCCGTGCCATCGCAGAGAGCGAGGGATGGGATGCCGTCACGATCCGCCGGCTGGCCAAGGAGATCGAATATAGCCAGCCGGTTCTCTATTCACATTTCGAGAACAGGGACGCGATCGTAGCAGCAGTCGCAGTCGAGGGCTTCAAGGAGCTCACGGCCGTTCTTCTGAGTGCCGCGGACGGGGCGAACGGCCGACAAGATGCCCTCATGGATGTCGCCGTGGCCTATTTCGCCTTCGCGCACAGCCGCCCGTCGCTCTATGAGGCCATGTTTATCCTCCCGACCCAATTGCGGTTCGCGCAAGCCGACACGCGAGCGGAACTTCGGGCCGGTTTCGAGGTGCTGGCGGCAGTGGTATCTCCGTTCTGCGCCGATGCGGAGATCGTGACCGAAACCTTCTGGGCAGCCCTTCACGGACTTGCCGAGCTCGAACGGTCGGGCCGCATTCGGCCCGCCATGCGTGACGAACGCATCGCGCTTGTCGTCCGGGCGATCGTGGATGCAGGAAGGAAACCGCCGAGCCGTGGTGCAAACTCTTGATTTTTGCCTTGAGTGTGAGAAGCCTAAACGATGCAGAACGGTCGCATCATCTTTTTGAACGGCACATCGAGTGCTGGAAAATCCACCTTGGCAAAAGCTTTGCGGACGGCTCTTCCGGAGCCCTTTTGCTACTATGCCTCGGATCAACTTGCCGATGCGGGTTTTCGGACGATAAAGCGTAGAAATCGGGATTTTGGCGCGCACGATGAACGAGCCAGGTTCTTCAATGGCTTCCATCGCTCGATCGTTGGTTTTGCCGAAGCTGGCAATGATCTGCTCGTCGAACACATCGTCGAGGAAGCAAGCTGGTGGCTGCAGTTGCGACAGCTCCTTGCGCACCTGGACACCTTCTGGGTTGGCGTGCATGCCCCGATCGAGGAGATCGAGCGACGCGAACGGGACCGCGGAAATCGCTCCATCGGGGAAGCGGCGTACCACCTCAAAACCCATGGCTACTGCGAGTATGACATCGAAGTGGACACCAGCGACCCTCAGGATGCCGTTGTTTCCGCGATAGTGGACGCGTGGCGCAGGCGGCCGGCCTCTGCCTCATAACAGGTCAAGAGCTGTCCGCGTCGTGTACCACTCATCCATTTCGCCTAGCCCTGCAATTCCCCCTTCAGATGATCCGCCAGCCTCAGTGCCAGCGCCACCGCCGGCAATGTCGGGTTGGCCTGTCCGGACACCGGAAAGACCGAGCTGCCGGCGACATAGAGGTTTGCGAGGTCGTGGCAKCGGCAGTTGCCGTCGACGACGCTTGAGCGGGGCGAGGCGCCCATTCTGGTGAGCCCGATCTGGTGGTAGCCGTCGAGTGCCTGGCGGCGGACGGCCTCTTCCAGGTCTTCCGGCGGGCAGAGCCATTCGAAGCTGCCGATGTCGCGGCCGCCGATCCATTCGGCGAGCGCGTGATGGGTTTTGATGAGGKAGGTCAGGTCTTCGCTGGCGAAGGCGAAATCGATCGCCAGCCGCTTCAGGCCCGTCTCGTCCGTCTGGGCGCTCAGCCGCACGCGGTTGGAAGCGACCGGCCGCTGTTCGCCGTGATAGGCGAGCCAGTAGAGATG
>NZ_JBFTNV010000036.1:0-77879 GCF_056397645.1 Rhizobium sp. 05L429
GCCAACGGCACTTGCGGCCTAACGTCGCTTGGATCTCGGCTCGCGATCTATAATAGACAGTAGGCGGACATTCGACACCACAGCCATGCTCGTGCAAAGGCGATCGCAACTGACTTTAATTGAACCTTTCGTTGAAAACTCGAACTTCTCTTTTCGCCAAACGCGAATCAGTGCTTCCTCTCTGGTTGAGATGTCGAATTCGTTTTTCCCGAAAAAGTTTCGTTCGGGGGTTCCGACTTTCGATCCGAGAAACGATTGAAAGCTTGTAGCATGGTGKAAAGTCAACCGTTCGGGACGACTGAGGCCGATCTCGCTCCTCTGACGAAGCGGAAAAGAGATGGAACCTTGTATCAGCGATCTCCGGAAGCGGTCGCTGAAATTGTTCGCGCGATGGACCGACCGATCGATGAGTTTGAAAGGAATGTTCAGCACGTCTCGGTTTCCTGCCTCATTTACTTCTGTCGCCATCTCCGCCCGAACAGGGAGAGCGCGTGGTACAACAATGCAGTCCTGGAGCTGCTCGCGCGTCTCGACGCAGCAGTTGCGCGAAAGTGCCGAGGCATGGCCGACAACCGCCGCGACCATATACGACACGAAGTCCAGGGATGGATGATCGAGCTTTTATACACCAACGACGAAAAGCTCGACGTGCTCGAGACAATGTTCAATCTCGCCGTCGATGCAAAGACTGTAGATGAGATCCGGAAATCGGAACGACGTGTCCGAGTTGAGCGAAATGAGTCCGAATTTGTGACCAACGACATGTCCTCAACTGACGCCATAGACAATATCCACCATGCCAATCAGCCGCCGGTGCTCGCCAAGGCGGAAGCGTCGGCGCAACTGGACAACGCCATGGGAAAGCTCACAGGGCGAGAACAGGAAGCAATCATGAACGTCTACGGAAAAGGTCTCAAGGAAACCTCGAACGACCCTGACGAAATGACTGCAGCAAAAGCAATGAATGTAAGCGATCGTCGGATTCGCCAGTTGATTACCAATGCCAAGAAAAAACTCTCGGATGACGAGGGGAGCAACCCATGACGCAACACGACGACATCGAAGACATTCTCTTTGATCTGGTGGAGGACGGACAGTTTTCTGCTCAAGCCGTCGCGGATGCAATAGCCAGGTATCCGGAGCACGCGGACGCAATCACGGCTTTTGCGGCGGCCTGGCAGAGCCACCGTGATGAGGATGTGGAAGTCTATGCGCCTCTCCCGGCGCCGGATCTGTCGCGACTGTGGAATTTGCAACCGGAAAAGACCGACCCGTTCGAAGGTAAAGACCCGTTAGAACTGCGCGACATCGCCGCTCGTTGCGATCTTTCCATGAACATAATGGTCAAATTCGCGGAGCGTCTCTTGAAAGCGACCAGCATACCGATGTTGCTCATCCGCCGTCTTGCTGACGAACTCAAAGTGTCGCCTGGCACACTCCTAGGCTATTTGGACCAGCAACAGGCGATAGGTGCGTCTGACTTCCGTTCCGACGGAACTCCCGTCGTTGGTCAGAAGCAAACATTCGCAGACGCCGTCCGCTCGTCGTCAATGTCGGCCGAGCGTAAGGAAAAATGGCTGAGCCTATCGGAATAGGGCAATGGAAAGCATCAGTTCAGTTCGCCAAGCAGCGCTTCTTCTCCGCCGCAAGATCGATGAACAGTTTTCCGATCTCCCCGCGCCGCGCGTCATCGAGCTCGCACTAGGTGAGCGACGTCTGATCGTGGAAGACGTCGAGCCCGCAGATCCGGTCCTGGCCGGAGGTCTCGGAGTTMTAAAAAGGAAGTTCAACACGATCTTCGTCTCAAGCGCCCTTTCGCAGGAGACGAAGAACGAAATCATCGCGCACGAAATCGGTCACTTCGTCGTCCATCTCGAAAGCGAAGTGCGGACAGATGAAAACTACGCGAATGACGAGTCTCGCGATCCCCTTCGGCGCGTCGACGCCTACAGCAAGCGAGAGCGTCGCGAAGTCCAAGCCAACGCGTTTGCGCGCGAACTGCTTTTTCCGCGCCGATTAGCAAGGCGGATGTTCGAGGAGGGAAAACGAGCTCATGCGATCGCGCGCTCGCTGGGCCTGAACCGGGAACTCGTTTACCAGCAACTGGCAGACGCCCTTCTGCTTCCCGAGCAACCGCCGAAGATCGAATCTTCTCAATCGGCGTCACGCGGTCTCAACCCGTCTCAAGAGAGGGCCGCCGATCATCTGGGCACTCCATTTCTTCTGGAAGCCGGTCCAGGAACGGGAAAGACAAAGACGCTGGTTGAGCGCATCGTTCGACTGATCTCGAAGGGGCTAGCCCGCCCCGACGAGATCCTTGCGCTGACCTTCTCGAACAAGGCTGCGGAAGAAATCGCCGATCGTGTCGAAGCGGCGACCGGGCCAGCCGCTACCAACATCTGGACTGGAACCTTCCACGCATTCGGGCTGGAGCTGCTTCGGAAGCACCACGACATTTTCAGGCGTGGACAGAACCCACGGCTGGTCGACACCAGCGAGGCGATCAGCCTGCTCGAGGATACGCTTCCGGCACTGCCGATCGTTCATATGCAAAATCTGTTCGAACCGGCCCTCGCACTTCGCGACATCTTGAGAGCGGTTTCTCGAGCAAAGGACGAACTCGTCGGCCCGGCGGAGTATATGGCACTTGCGCAGTCCATGCTGCAGTCGACGGATCCGAATGACACGGACCGGCTGATCGCCGCGAAGAAGGCCCAGGAAGTCGCGTTGGTATACGAGCAATACGAGGCTATCCTGGCAGAACAGAAAGCCGTCGACTACGGTGACCTGGTGATGAAGCCGGCGCTGATGCTGGCCAAAGACGAGTCCTTCCGCCAGACGATTTCGAACAGCTACAAGTGGGTTCTCGTCGACGAATATCAGGATATCAACCGTGCGAGCGCGATGCTCGTCAAAGGCATCGCAGGCGACGGGGAGCGTCTATGGGCTGTCGGAGATTCCCGACAATCGATCTACCGTTTTCGCGGTGCCTCAACCCGCAACATGGCGCGTTTCGGGCAGGACTACCCGGCAGGAGTACGAGACAAGCTCGAAACCAACTACCGTTCGACAAAACCCATCTTGTCGCTCTTCCAGTCCTTCGGGAACAAGATGCTTGTCTCCTCCTATGCCCTGCCCCTCGATCTCGCGCCAGATCGCTCCGGAGGCGTTCCGCCGTCCTATGTGGTTGCCAGAGATCCGGACGACGAAATGGGAAGACTCGCGGCCAGCATCAGAAAGCTGGAGCGAGACGGCGTCCGTCTGAACCAGCAGGCTGTCATCGCACGGACCAACGGAGTTCTCGCCGACGTCGCCGAGGAGCTCGAGGCCCGAGGCATTCCGGTCCTTTACCTGGGGCCGCTGTTCGACAGACCGGAAGTCCGCGACCTTCTGTCATTGCTATCCCTTCTGGTGCACGACGGCTCGACACTCTTCAGAGTCGGCACTTTTCCGGAATACAAGATTCCTGTCCCAGACCTCGTTCGGTTCCTGGCGGCAGCTCGATCTTTGGACTGCAAGCCCATCCAGCTTCTTCGGCGTGTGAACGAGGTAAGCGACATAAGCGAAGCCGCCAGAGACTCGTTTGCCACGCTAGCCTCTCATATCGAGGGATTCGACGCCGGTACGACGCCGTGGCTCGTATTGATGGAATATCTCTTCGAACGCAGCGGCTACATGACGTCGCTTCTTAACGGTTCAGGTCCTGCCGACGCAACGCGTCGGGTGGCCGTGCGTCAGCTCGTGGACGCGCTGCGCACGATGCCCCTTACGGGCAGCAAGTCTCCAATCGCCCGCGGTCTACAACGCGTCCGACATCTGGTGCTTCTATCCGACGACCGCGATCTGAGAAAATTACCGGAGGAACTGGCCCAGACGGATGGCGTGCATCTGATGACCATCCACGCAAGCAAGGGATTGGAATTCGAGGCCGTACATCTTCCGCACTTGAAACGCGGGACGATCCCGGCTGCCAATCGGCCGGACGCATGTCCGCCGCCGGAAGGACTCGTTGCCGACGTCGTCGAAGTTGATGCGCATCTTGCCGAAGAAGAGTGTTTGTTTTTCGTGGCATTGTCGCGGGCGAAGACCCACCTGCATCTCTATCGGCCGGCGACGAACTCCGGAAGGAATTCGAATCCTTCAACTCTGCTCGAGAAGATCAGCATTGCCAGTTCGCAGCTCAACGAGACCATCGAGCGAGCGATCCCCCGAACACCCCCTCGCCCGATCAACTTCCCTCCGCCCCCCATCGAGCTTACGGCGAACGACATCGAATCCTATGAATCCTGTGGCCGCCAGTTCTACTACGACAAAATTGCCGAGCTGCGTGGAAGTCTCGAGCGCGGTGCCTATCTGCGTGCCCATAGCTGTCTCTCTTCGGTCATCAGGGCGGCGAGAGAGGCCGGGCGCCCGCTCTCGGAAACTGAGATGCGCGACGTGTTCGAAACTGCATGGMAGGCGAGCAATATCGAGGGGCACGTCTTCGAAGCGGCCTACCGATCGCTCGTGGAAGGGATGCTGCAGTCGCTGATGCCCATCCTCGCGGCTCGCGGAGAACCGTCAGGGCTGAGCATCGACATCGGCGGCCGCAAAGTGACGGCCACTMCGGATTCGATCGTGACCACCGCTGGAGGACAAGTCCTCACAACTATTCGTCGCGGCAAGATTTCCAGCAGCGAGGCCGACAAGATATCCCACACCATCATGTTAGAAGCCGCTCGCCTTCATATTGGACATGGCTTCAGGCTTGAAACCTTCCACCTTATCGGGGGCGAAAAGAATCCGATCGATCAGACCGACGCGAAAAGGCGCAATCGCCTCGAAACCACTGCCAAGGCGCTTAGCAGCATCCATTCCGGCCATTTTCCACCGAGCCCGAGCGATTTTTCATGTCCTCGCTGCCGCTACTTTTTCATGTGTCCCGCACCGGATCAGAATAGTTGAGAAAAAGTTGACAAGCCCCCTTCCGGGTTATGGCACCTGAAACGATCAACCTTGTGAAAGCACGACATGGTGTCAAGCTGGAACAGGGATCCGCCGCATGAGCACGGTTGAAATCAATGACGATGCAAAGTCCAAAAAGGCCTTCAACTTCGTCGTAAACTACACGCAATATCCATCCACGGACCGCACGATCGACGATCGTGAAATTCTCGAAAAATCGGGACATCGACCCGCCAACGAGCACATTCTCATCCGCATCTTCGACCGCCGCACTTTGGCGGTCGACAGCGAAACTAAATTCGACCTGAAGGATGATGACGTCGGAGCCTTCAGGGCATTCAAAGGCGACCGCATCTTCCGCTTCTCGGTGGAAGACCGAGTCTTCGAATGGGGCGCTGCCGCAATCGATGAGACGGAACTTCGCCAGATCTGCGTTCTGCGCGACGATCAGGTGTTCAAGCTAGAACGTAGCGAGAGCGCCGACGAGATCGTCGACGACGGAACGAACATCGACTTCCAGGGCGACGGCACTGAGCATCTCCGCATCGTGTCTCGCCCGCAGGCGACGATCACGGTCAACAAGAACAAAGTCACCATGCGTCGCGGTTGGACGACCGGACGCGAGATCAAGTCGGCGGCCATCGCCCAGGGCGGGAATATCCGCGAGGACTTCGTTCTCGATCAGGAACTCCCTAACGGCGATACCCAGCTCATCGGCGACAACGATCCCGTTTACGTCAAGGGCGGCGAGCGCTTCGGAGCCGTCGATCATCACGAGGACARCTAAGATGATGGAGCTTAAGACCGGGGTCGTAATCGCGATCAATGCAATCAGGGCCCATTTCGTCGGGCATGACGTAATCGTCATGCCCACCGGCGACGGTGGCGCCAACGTCATCGTGGAAAACGTGCCTCTGGGCGCACCCTACAGCCAGGAGAACACGTGGATCGGCTTCCTGTTGTCGAACGCGTGCCCGGACGACGATACCTATCCCTTCTACGTCACGGGCGAACTGAGCAGGATCGATGGAGTGGCGCTCTCCGCTCCCCTGCACTCGGGCAATCAGTTCCCACCGACCGCAGCTCCCGATGAGGCTCGCGTTGCCGTCATGGTGTCGAGGCGTCAACGCAATCAAAGTTCGTTTTCGCACGAAACCCCTCTGCGAAAGCTTCTCACCGTCTTGCAATGGATGCTGACCCAATGACCACCTGTGAAATCCGTATGACTGCACCGATGTATCAGATGCTCCATGGCCACCTCTTTCCCGGTGATCACGACGAGCACGGAGCGATCTTGCATGCGGGCCTTCTGCATACTCCGGCCGGCCCCGTTTTGACGGTCCGCTCGGTGGTCCTTGCAGAGGAGGGCCGCGACTGGGTCCCTGGCACCCGCGGCTACAGGAAGCTCGTAGCACCGTTCATCATGAGACAGGCCCGAATCTGCAGAGACGAGAAGCTCGTTTATCTTGCCGTGCACAATCATGGCGGACGCGGGCGCGTGGCTTTTTCCGACGTCGACGTGGAATCGCACGAACGGGGCTTCCCTGCACTCCTCGACCTGGTCGAAGGCATGCCGGTCGGTTCGCTCGTGTTTGCCGAAGACGCCGTCGCGGGCGACATCTGGCTTCCCGGCCAGCAGAGACTCGTCGTTGATCGAATGGTCGTGGTCGGACCGACGCGCCGGGAATTGCGACCCGAGCCCAAGGTCGAGTCCTTTGCCTACAAGCAGCGCTACGACCGTCAGGTCAGGATGTTTGGAAGCAACGGCCAGGCGATCCTTTCGAGAACCCGCGTGGCGATCATAGGATTGGGAGGGGTCGGCTCGCTCCTTGCCGAACTGCTCGGCCGCCTCGGCGTAGGTTCCTTCGTTCTCGTGGATCCGGACCGGGTACAGCCCAGCAACGTTCCTCGACTTGTCGACGCCACCGGGTTTGATGCGATGGCGTGGCTGACCGCCGATGGTCGTCCGGCATGGCTCCGAGCCATTGGCGGCAAGCTGGCGACCCGGAAGATAGATCTTGCTCGGCGGGTGATCCGAAAGGCAAATCGAAGTGCGATCGTGCAACGCCATTACACCTCCATGGAGGAAGCAGCGGTGGCCGACGCCATCAAGGATTGCGACTACATCTTCCTTGCCGCGGACGGTCATAGGGCTCGAAGGCTCTTCAATGCTCTTGTCCACCAGTATCTGATCCCTGGCGTCCAGCTTGGTAGCCGCATTCAAGTCGACGAAACCAGCGGATCGATCGAGAACATTCATACCACGGCAAGGCTCGTGACGCCCCACGCCGGATGCCTTCTCTGCAACCAGGCGATCGACCGTGTAAAACTGAGGGAAGAGAGCACCCCAGCGGAAGTTGCCAGACGCCAACGCTATGTCGACGGGCACGATGCGGCCGCACCGAGCGTCATCACCCTGAATGCACTTAGCGCGTCTCAGGCGGCGAACGACTTCCTGTTCTACATTACCGGCATGACCAGCGACGATGCGTTCCAAGGCACCATACGAGGACGACCGTTGGAAAGAAGGCTCAGCTTCGTCAATCCGAGGAAGGATCCGGCCTGCCCGGATTGTGGGAGAGGCGCCGAGGCAAGGTTCGCGCGTGGAGATGGCTCGCCACGGCCGATGATCGACTAGCCGTCAGGGCCGCCGAATCGATCTCAACCTTCATACCCCCGACGAGTGGCGAGCGCTCGCGAAGGACCGCGTTATAACGTTTTCGCGAATTCGTTACAACTCAAGGCCCTGTTCGCCTTTCAGACAGGCGGTTCGCCGCTCTTGCCTCATTTCCGGAGATAGTTTTTAGATCAGCGAATGATTTGCTATCAGCATATGGCTCGACGCTGACATGATGTAGGGATGACACTTCAAAGATATGCCATAGCGGTTTCCAACAGCACCGACGACGATGTCCCTTAGCAGGCTGAACAGATACCGAAAGCAGATCGCATCACTGCGATTGAAGGAGAACTGGTGGATTGTATGTAGGTGTTATGAGGCCGTCGCTTTGGATCCGCCTGGAGGAGCGTGCCGGTTTCTTCCCCTTTACGGGCTCTGACGGCAATGACACCGTCGCCTCAACGAAAGTCATCGCTTGAAGAACTGCCAAAGCGAAGTCGCTGTAAGCCCGGCCATCCTGAGAAAATAGGTAGTATTTCCCGTACTTGCCCAGAGCTATGCAGTCTTTCGAGGACGTCGCGCAGTCGCGCGGGCGTGCGGGCGATGTGCTGTGGTGCAACCAACCAGGCGCCGGAGGCTTGGTAGTCAGCGCGGCGAGGTCAGCCTGCTGCATCGGTGTTCCAACCACGGCGTTGGCGTAGAGGTCGCGCATAACCTGAACCGCCTTGGCGCTGTTAACAGGCGTCACCGTCAGGTTCGACGAACTGGAAAACGAACCAACACTTAGGGCAACCTCGCTTGTGACGCCGGTCGGTGCGAACGTTCTCTTGGGCGAAGCACTGAGCGAACCGTTGTAGTTGAGAGTAGCGCCGGAAATGTTTGCAAAGGCGGGGATCGAATATGGATCATCGATCGATCGTGAAAGCTGGTGCTTGATTTGATCGTATGAAGCCGACTCCACACTGCTTTGATAACGCTTCGCGCCTTGCAGACTGACCGCTTCAGCACAACCTGCCAGCAGTACCGACAGCAGCATGATATATGGTTTCATAGCCTTTCTCCTCAGAAGACAAGGCGATGGTGCCGCGCAGTTCAATCGAAAGTCGAGGCGCGCTGGAAGAGCGCCAAGTGTTTTGCACAGCCATTTTTGATGGTGTTCGCTTCGGCACTAAGTCGCTGAGATGTGGTAGTCAACCGCTCATTCCGGTCCACAATGGCTTCTTGCCGTAGGTGCCAAGCCAGATATTAGAAAGGATTGACCTTTCCGGACATGGATCCGAAAACGAACAAAATCGAGCGACACTACGGTAGAAAACTTTCATACAACCGCGAGGTTCGCGCAATTGCACGGCTGACGTCTTCTGTGCGGTCCGGCATCACGAACGCGCTTGGCACAGGACTACTCGCAACAAACCCTGCGGACATAGGTATTTCCCAAGGTGACGATTGAATCCTTGGCGATCAGTCCGTGGGCCTTGAGCGCATTCGCGACGTCCTTCGCCTCCTGCTCTGCGTAGGTATCTTTCAACGTGATCGCGAACCAGTTCTTTGCGGTCAGGTGCGCGACGAGGGGAACCGGCGAACTCTTGATGAAGGATTCGGCAGCCGGGAGGGAACTTAGGCTTTTCACCTGGACGTAGCGCCTGTCGCCCGCATCCTCGTCGAACTGGTCTACACGAACCCAGGTGTAATGCATGTATCCGCTCTGCCGACCAACCGTTACCGCGTACCAATCTCCGACAACCTGGTCGACACTGACAGGGGTGCCGTTTCGAACAAGGGCGATGGACTTCGAATCCGGATCGGCAGCCTTCTTCAATGCCGCTTCGCCTTTCGGATATCTTACAGTACCGGAGCGCGCGACCGGCACGTCGAGAGACGCGACGACCCCACCGCGATCGCGAGAAGTCGGAGAGGGATCGCTCTTTGGTGGTTCGACACGAACTGTGGAACGGTCGGTKGTTGACGACGTCGTGAGCCTGTACCGTGACATCTCGCTGCCCGAGAGATATCGAATATCGTCGCTGTTATAGCTGAATGCGAGCTGCAGCAGGCCGGGGTCGACGCCCATCTCCGTCATGTATCCGATGATCTCGGCAGTGAGCTGCTGGATCTGTGACACGGCGTCGGCGACAGGCACACCTTCGGAATTGCTGAACGATGACTTGTGCACGCCGATCGAGCCAGGCTCGGCGAACCGCCCGACGCCTCCCATGAACGCCAGTGAGCACGCCGAAGCGCATTCGGATTGACGAACCTGGAGGGTGGAGAGACCAAGCGACCGGATAAGACGTCCAAGCTCGATCGCCTTTACGACGTTGCCTCCCGGACTATCGAAGCCGACGACAGTCGGATGTTCGGTTGCCACCAAATCCTTGAATTTCGACAGATCATCTTCGTCATCGAACGAGCCGCTGACGGTGACGAAACGGCTGCCGGTGTCCGTGCTGTGCATCTCATACGCGAGCTGTGCTTCGGCAGGGCGAACACCTACAAGACCCAGTAGGGCCGCACCAAAAATCAAATATCCAAGCGAGTTCATGACACCTACCCCAGAGGCGGCAATAGATGCACGGCCGTCGAGCCGCCGCAAGTAGTCTCCGATTACTTACGAAGGCACGGTAAACGGCTTCAACTCCACTGTGAGTTCGCCGATAACGCGTGATGAAGAGTCCAGAAGACTAAAGCTTCTAAACGAAATAACATTTATCGTTCCTACGACAGCGGACGATCCTTCGAAATCCCATAACGATTTCCAATGGCGCCTCCCAACAGTGCAAGGATCACCGCGGCAGGGACGCCAATCGCTCCCCCCATCGCGGCTATGCCAACTCCACCTGCGAGCAGGCCTACAACGAAGCCCGCCGCGGCTCCTATTAGCGACCAGCGGGTTTCTTGTGGACGTTTGGAGGCGAACGCCGATGCCTTTGCCGCGCCCTTCGCGATGTGATCTTTCTATGTTTCGCCTAAAAGTTTTCCGACGTCCCATCGCCGTAGACGACCTTCGTGACATTGAGGGTAGCTTTCGCCGTGCCTGTGGAGACCGGCCCGGTAAGCTTGTCGTAGGGCTCTCCCTGGATGAACTGATTGTCTTCCCAGAAATATATGCTCTCGCTCTCGACAGTCTTACCGGGGGGAATCTTGATGTCCAGCTTGCTCTCGCCCTCAACGATCTCGTCGCCGAACGCATCGGTGATGGAGAGCGTATGGGCTATCGCTACAACGGTTTTCTTAGAACTGTTTTTGAACGTCGGCACCAACTCGACGCGGTCGGTGAAGATCTGGCGCTGGTAATTCTTGTTTTGAACTCGCAACTTTGCCGAGGTGAGTTCGACTGTCGACTTTGAAGTCGGGCTGACGGGTGCGGCAGCGCTGGCGGGCGTCGTCGCACCGGTCGCCTCATCACCTGAGTTCGGCATTGTGATCGCGTCGAAGCATGTCAGTCGCTTCAGTGAGTCGCTCTCGGTCTTGCATGCTCGGACGTCGCCCACCAGATCGGCGTGCGAGGTGCCAGCCGTCAGACAAAGAAGAAGTGGAACTAAGATCAAACGCACGATAATCCCCTCTGTAAATCTTTGATCTGGACGACGTATCCGTGGCTTGTTTCAACGCCGGCATCGCCACGCTGTCGGTTTGACCTCAAGTTACGCTTTCCACGACCGCCTTCCTAATGAGGCTGCCGAGGAGAATTTCCAGCTCGTCTCCTGCCTCTGCATCCAGGACCGCCTTCGCCAACGGAGCGTTTCGGTTTACCAATCCCTTCTCTGGCGCGCTCGGGTCCTTGACGATCGTGAACTGATAGGTCTCAAGGCCCTTGTCCAGGTATCGAAGACGGACCTTGCTTCCCAGGCGCGCGACCCCGTTTTTCGGAGGCGCTGGCGGTCGTTCTGGTTTCGGCTGCTCCAGAGGCTCGACAGGAAGAACGAGCTGCGTTTCCTCGGTACGTGCTGGGGCTGTCCGGCCGGGGGGCGCGGATAGATCCGAAGATTTCCTCGGGGAAACCGGAATGGCAGCCCGTTCCGCGAGTCTTGTTTTCAACTGTTCGAGCCTCGTGGCGATTGCCGAGCGTAGTCGTTCGGCCTCGCGTCTCGGATTGTCGAACCAGTCGGTCGACCAGACGCGGTGAATATTCCAACCCAGGCTTTCGAGAATTTCCTGCCGGTGGCGGTCACGGTCTCGTGCCGAGCGGGAGGAATGGTAAGTCGCCCCATCGCATTCGACGCCCATCAGGAAGCCATGCGGCCACTGAGGGTGGCGAACGCCGAGATCGATCGAATACCCCCCTGCCCCGACCTGAGGTATCGCCGTGCATCCCATGGACTCGATCTGGGCGGCCACGAATTGTTCTAGTGGAGAGTCGAAGGCACCATGCGTCCCCGTACCCGCTTCCAGGGGAGCGCCCGCACTGTACTCGAGCCATCTCTTCAACATCCAGGCCCCGGCGTTCGTCGTCTCTTCGGCGGTGATATCGGACGGCGTCATGGACGTGAACGTCTTGATCTGCTCTTTCGCCCGTGTGAATAGCACGTTGAGACGCCGACGGCCGGTTGGGCCGGCTATCGGTCCGAAGTGCTGGGCGACTTTCGCGCCTTCGGACGGCGGACCGTAGAGCGTCGAGACGAATACGACGTCGCGTTCGTCGCCTTGCACATTTTCAAGATTCTTGACGAAAAATTCCTCAAGACCGTCGCGCTCGTGAAGCCACCGGTCAACGAAATCCCCGGCAGCACGATCGCGGGCGATTTCATACTGGAGTCGCTCGTTGATGTATTCGGCTTGCGCCTTGTTGACGGCCACGATGCCAAGCGACCGCTTCGCGTCGTGACGCATGAACGATAGGGCAGCTTCGACAACGGCGTGAGCTTCGGTCGTATTTACGCCTGCCTTGTAGATGCCTCCGGTTTGGACGAGAGAGACGCCCATCATTGGATCGTCCTCGTTCGCTGAGGGAAACACGGTCAGGTCGTTGCGATAGATCACGCTGTTTGAGAATCTGATCAGGCCGGAATGCTTGGAGCGATAATGCCAGGTGAGCATCCGGCGCGGACGGAATGCGCTGTTGGCCATCTCGAGCACGGACTCCTGCGTCACGGCGTCGGTCTCTTCGTCGTCAGCGGTGTCGGCGATGGTCTTATGGAAGAAGTTAGTCGGTGGAAGCTGTTGCGTGTCACCCACGATCATCGCCTGGCGGCTTCTGAACAGGGCGCCGATGGCATCCTCGGGTGGCATCTGCGAAGCTTCGTCGATGATGCAGACGTCGAATTCCAATGTGTTCTTCTGGATGTACTGTGCCACTGCCAACGGCGACATCATCCAGCAAGGCTTCAGGCTGAGCAAGGCCCGGCCTGCGCGCTTGGTAATGTCTCGCACCGGGACCCTTATCTTCTTTTGATCGACCAGATGTTCAAGCAGACCCATTTCGGTGTATTCGGCAACGCGCCCCCGCGAGTTACCGCTGGGAGGACGCGAGCCCGTCGTCAATTGGTGGCGCAGCGCCTTTCGCGACAGTAGCGTGATGTCGTCGTCCAAGGACTTTAGACGCTCCCGGAGAGCTTCGATCTGCCGACCGGAATAGTTGGCCAGCTCGCGGCCGTACCTTTCATAGACTCGTGATGCGGAGGCTCGCCGCAGGAGTGCCTCCGCATGTCCCGCTACGTCGGTGGAGCCTGTCTGCGCCGACAGAAGGTCTACCGTATCGAGCAATCCCAGCCTATCGATATCACTCCTCGTCTTGGCCACATTTATCCAATGCCCCAGGGCCTCGGGATCGGATGCGGCTTGGGAGAGGTACTCGGAAGCCTCACTGAACGTCATGCCGGCAATCTTTTTCGACATGTCGACGGCGGCCTCAGCGGAAACGCGGGTCAGAAATTCCTTTGTCGTTTTCGCCGTCTCGAAACTCGCAGCGGAGTCGGACAGGAGCTTCTGAAGTCTGCCCAGTCGCGCCGCTTGGGCAAAGATATCGGCGAACGCGTATCGCTCCAGGAGGTTCGCAACTTCGACAAGATGCCTTAGTTCCTGGCCGTCCGTCTTCCAACCGGAGAACCGACCGCCCAGAACGGAAGCGAGAGAACTGGCATCGAGGCTGCTTATCGAATGTTGAAGACTAGACACCCTATCGGCAAGCTGCTTGAGGTGGGATGGCTGAACAGCGTCGGCACGGCGGAATATTTTGCAGAGACGGGTCATCTCCGCATCTGTCGCTTTGATCCCTTCGAGATTGGCGACGAGCGTCGCACGGGTCCCTTCCAGATCGTTGAGGACGGTCTCCGGCGGCAGATCTTGTAATCTGGGAGTGCCCGAGAGGATTTCTAGCCTCTCCGTCTTCAAGAATTCGCGCACTTCGCGATTGCCATATCCGCTGAAGCCGGCGTCGACGCCGTCGTAGTAAGCGGCTAGCTGAGCGAAGCCGTTGAAATCCGTCTCTACCCCGTCGAAATGCGTTCCGAAGACGCCGCTGTTCGCGGCCCTAGCATTGAAACGAGCCTCCTCGTCGAGCTGGCTGCGAGCAGCGTCGAGGTGTTGGATCGCTGCCTGCTTCTCAAACTTTCCGGATTTCGAGATAGCGGCGTAGAATGACTTCGCGTCTTTGTATTTGGACGAGAGAAAACTGAGCGGGCCGGCGCTTCGGATCGCCGCGAGATGCCCGTCGATATCCGACGGACGCATGTCCGACCGAAGTGAGATGCCAGCTTCCAGGGCACGTCGCTTGTCCCGGAGCTCGAGTCCGGCGGTGACCATGGTCTTCAACGTTGCGACGGCTCCTGCGTCCGCAAGCATCGACGACCTCAACCGCAACACGTCGGCTCGGGAGGTTTGTACCAGATCGCCTATCCTCCGCAACGTCGCGACCGTCCAGTTTCCGGCAGGAGGATATTCGGCGACGAAGTCCATCGCAGCAGCCAGGGATTTGGCAAAATCGGCGATCGTCGCTTCGATGACGGATATTTCGACAGCCCGATCCGCAGCGTCCAGCGACTGTTTCGCCGACCGGCAGATCTCATAAATCCGTTCCAGCTTCGACGCCACGTCGTCATCGAGAGGATCGACCAGCGTCGTTGCAAGCGTCGATGCGAGCAAGCGGGCGGCTTCGCAATCGGAGAAAAATTTCCCGAGCTCGACCGGCGAGTCGAACGTCGCTATTCTCGCATCGTCTTCTGTGAGTTCTCCCTTGAGGAGGTTTCGGATGGCAGCCGCCAAACCTTCGATGGCTGCGATGTCCTCGATGGAAAGAGCGCCGTCGACGCCGGCGCGGCGTAGGTGCTCGGCTGCTGCGTCCAGTTCCCGATATGCTTCCGACGTGCGGTGAGCCAACGCGAGGATCGCCGAACTCTTGAACTGACTCGTGTCGAGGCTGTTCGTGCCTTCCCAATGTGCGCGAGCCGACATGGGCGTCGCGCTCGCTTCGGACAGCCAGCCCACGCTAGCGACCAGCTCTTGGATTTCATGATGCCTGAATTCTCGAGCAGGAATCGCATGTTCGGACAACGCGACTGGGGACATGGCGTCTAGCAGGTGCTGGGTTGCTATCGCGCGTCCGAGAACGCGGTGCACTGTCTCTCCCGTGTTCTCCCATTCGCTTGCGAGGATCGCCACATAGCGTGACAGCTTTTCACGGACGTCGACGAACCGGTCCCGGTTTTCCTTGAGCTCCCTGGGGAGATGTTCGCGTAGCCCGATGCGGTCTCGGATCGAGCGCATGAACTCGTCTTTGGAACTCTTGCCTGCAAGCAGCGGGAGAACGAACTCGCCCAATCCGACCGCCTCGAGGCGACTGTGCACAACCTCGAGGGCCGCCGACTTTTCCGCGACGAACAGAACCTTTTTGCCCTTGGCGAGAGCGGTCGCGATGGCGTTGACGATGGTGTCTGACTTGCCGGTGCCGGGCGGGCCCTCGACCGCGAGATTGCGGCCGCGGGCTACGTCCACGAGAACGCTGAACTGGCTCGCGTCCGCCTTCTTGACGAGATGCGGAACCTCTGCCTCGACGTCAGGGGCGTCGACCTCGTATTCTTCAGCGATTGCTCCAGCCTCGGAAGTCTCCGAGCCGACCAGAATGGACTCCACAATTCCGTTCTTAGAAAAATCGGAGCTTTCCGGATCCAGGTCTTCGTACATCGCCATGCGAGCGGCCGGGAACACGGAGAATGTTATCCGCCGGCGGACCTGCCAGGGCAGCTTGGCATGTTTGATCTGGCTGATTTCGTCGAAGTATTCTTCGAGTGAACCGCCCGTGAACGATGGCAGCTCTATGTTGAACTCGCGCTTGAACTTCTCCCGCAGGACGAGATTGGTTTCCGCCTCCTCACCCGTACCTTCGACGGAGAAGATCGGGCCGCCCGGACTTTTCTTCCGTTCGACGACCACTGGAGCAAGAACTAGCGGCGACAGATATGTCCGGTCATCGGCCCGTGCAGGGTCTTTCCATTCGAGAAATCCGAATGCTCCCCGCAGGWGATTGAGCCCTGTTTCCTGCTGCGCCGTCCGCGCCTTGGTAATGAGCGCGTTCAGCTTGCGCTCGAGGTCTGGACCTAGAAGCAGCGTCTGGACGTGATCGTCGTCATGGCGATCGTCCTCGACGTCCATATCCGGAGGCGGAAGTTCGAAGCTCGGGTTGATGCCGTTGTTCTTAGCGTGCTGGGCCAGCGACTCGTCCTTGCGAGTAACCCGCTTAGGCATCCGCAGCGTCTCTCGGACGCGATCTTTTAGTGCACGCTCGGCTCTACGGAGCCGATCCGCGTATTCGAGCGCCTCGGGATCAAGCACCTTCGTTTCGTCAAGATACTCCTCGTCCGTTCGAAGAGCGATCGAGACCGCTTCCACGAACTGCGGAGACAGCTCGTCCTTGGCGTCCTCTTCAAGAGAAGGCAACGGCCTAAACTTCAATGAACCATCGTTGTTGATGCTGTAAAACAGCCGGTCAGGAAGCTCGTCGACAACCCGTATCTGGCTTGCCGAGCGCCCGTCGAAGCTCATGTTAACGAGCGGATTTTTTGATGTGAGGTCGAGCAGTCTCGGCCGGATGTCTTCGATCTTGGCTGCGACGAGCTTCGAAAAGTCGCGAACGGAAGGATTGAAGGGCCCGTTCATGGAATCAATTCCAATTGTAATTTAAACTAGAAATCGTGTCCCATAGGCGCAACCGGCAAGCAAGACCTGAAGGTTAGAGACCGTTAATATCCACCGCGCGGTGCCGTATAGTGACACCTATTCGAGAACAGGAGGTTCAATAGCGGAAMGGCGCGCAGCAATCTTCTCCTCTATGGCGAGGATGCGGCCGTCGTCAGCCTCCCAGATCAAGGTCTTCTTGGACGACTGCTCGGCGTCAAATCGGAACACGTGTGCTCGCCTCGCATTCTCGAGCGCATTCGACAGTATATAGATCACGTAGCGCCCGCGCTCGGACTGCATTTTTGCATATTCATTCGGCGTGAGCTCGACGACGACTTGCGAGCCTGACAGCCCCTTTACCTCGACGTTCAGAACGCTGCCGTCCGCAGCGGTCGCCTCGAGATCCCATCCCTTTCCATCCAGCTCAACAGAAATCACCGAGCGGTTGCCGCCCGCAGCGGAAGTATAATGCGCGATTGCGTGGTCGATGGCGGCCTGCTCGATCTTTCGCCGCAGTTCGACGTCGGGTTGACGAGGAGACTTTCCAGCTTTGCTGGAGGCGGGCTTTGCACCATCTGTTCCGATATAGGCCCGCACGTGGGCTCGGAAATCGTCGTCCTTCCCGTACCACACTGGGCTCTGCCCGAGATTTCCTTTTTCCTTTGCTGTCGGGATGCGGAAGACGCGGGCATCCACTGGAAGAAGTTTCGCCCCAGCTTCCGGCTTCGCAACGACTTGGTATCCAACCGAAACCTCGCCACTACGCATTACCCGGAGGTGCTCGTTGTTCCGGTAGACCGTCGCATTCATGTACCAGCCCACGATATAGTTTTTCCTGTCACGCGGGCTCTTCGCAATCCAGACTACGGTAACGCCGTCCACCCATTCCGACCGTCGCTTTCCGCCGAGGCGGGTAAGATTGATGGTGGCGGAACGCGGAACGTAACCCAGAAGCTGCCCTCTGTAGGGTCTGAAGTTCCAAGCTTCGTGACCCACGGTGCTTTTCTTGAGATGGCCGTGGCCACCGAGCGTCGGGTCGGCGTCCGAGGGCCCGTTGTAGAATTTCATCCAGCCTACATTGATGAAGACGATAGGCGAATTCATGGGATCAAACCTGTAATTATTGGTCGAGATCGGGGGCGCCACTGAGGCGGAAGAGCAGGCTGCTGTAGGGAAGCCGAGCGATGATGTGACCCTTGTCTGCAATCGCGCCCGCCGTCATACCCCGGCACAGAAGGCTTACGCCGCCTTGCTTTCGCTGGCAGATCGCGTCCGGGCTATCAATGATGTTCAGACCCGGAACACCTGTGACCAGCACGGTTATTCCATTGGGGATCGCACCGATCGGCTGGATGACGATGATCCGCACTCCGGCGATCCAGGCGCCGATCAACGCCAGGGCTACGATGCCAGCGAGGACGTAGAAGATTCTAAGCCAGGCCATCACGAAACCGTCCTGGCTGTATCGAAACGGAGACCGCAATGCTTGCAGACGTTGGCCACCTGCAGGACGGTCTCGCCGCAATCGGGGCACGACTTCGTCGGCCTTCCATCGGCGACCTGCGGCACAGACCGGACTGGCGACTTGATCGACGGGAGGCACGCGATAAGGATCAACCCAAAAATACCTAGAAGGCATCCGATCAGGAACCACCCGACGCCCGTCCGGCCTTTGGACGACGCGATGATGCCAGTCACGACACCGCAGATGAGCCATGTGAAGACGATAATCATTGCAACGCTACTCCCCGCAGCCGATCACGACGCCGCTGTTAGTGATCGTACATTCGTTGCCTTCGCTGTCGACCGAGTGCAGCYCAGAAGAGTCCGACCAGCTTCTGATGGAATATGAGTTCCCTTCACTATCGTTACTCCTGATTTCCGTTTCGCCGCCAGGGAGCTGGCGTGTGGTGGAGTCGACTGAGTAGTTGTTACCTTCGGTGTCTGAGGATCGAACGTGAAAATCGCCGTTCGTATCCTGATAGCCACCCGAGCAGGTTCTATATGATCCTTCTCCGAAACACTCTGCGTTGGCGGCGCCGCACAGGAGGACGCACACCGCCGTCGCGGCGACTAGTAATTTTGTCCGCATTCGCATTCTCTGATTTTTTAAGGTCCCCACCGCAGAGCAATCGCAGCCTTGCGTTGCATCGTCAGCGATTGATTTCGTAGCTCACAAATCAACCAAAAGTCGAGATCGTATTCTGGCCTTTTTTTGGACCTTGGCAGAAAAACAATTCTGCGGGGAGAGGGCCAGATCCGCCGCAGGTGTTGGAATCCTTCAAGGTGACGTCGAAGTGGTTGCCGCGAAAAAAGACATTAAATCGAGGCGGGCGGATGCCGGAATCCAGACGCAGGCTCCCGTCTCGCCGAGTGGAAATCTCAACGATCCACGACGTCGCTGGATCTCATCTGAGACCCTTCTTTGCCGCCTCCATCACCTCCCCCAGCGTCGGTCCCGGTTCCACCACGACGTCCAACAGATCATCAAGGGCAATCAGGCATACCAGCCCACCCTCCGTCTCTACGATGGCCGGCATCCCCGCCGCGGCCGAATTCGTCAGGATGAAGAGACGACGTCTCGCCTCGCGAAGTCGCCATTGAATTCCCGCCGTTTCGAGGATGACCTTCTCGACAAGCACGCGATCCTCAGGACGTCGGTTCGTTTTCAGGCTTCGTACGATAACCTTCCAGTCTGTTGTCATCGTCCCGTTCCCTGCGCTGCGTCCGCTGCGAGAAGCTCAACGACCTCCTTGCCGTCGAGATGGCCCCTCTTCTCCAGGAGGCCAGCAACCTCCTCGATCACGGACCGACGGCTCCGCACGATCTCGCGGCATCGATCCATCTGGCGCGTAAGGATCCGCTCGACGCGTCGGGCGACGGCAGGATTGGTTCGTAGAACTCGCGTTCGGGCATTTGGCGTGGTCGCGCCCAGAAATGAAAGGCTCTCGCCCAGGCCGTATGAGATTTCCATAGCTGTGGCGATGTCGGTCGCGTGCGCCAGATCCGATCCCTCCACGCCTCCTGCTCCATCGAGAGCAGTTCCTAGGAACAACTCCTCCGCAGCCCGTCCAGCGAGAAGGAGAGCGATGCGATCCAGATGGATCTGCCGATCCAACTCGACGTCGAGATATGTGAATTGTGCGAAGCCGGCTGGCTGCGGATCGCGGGTTTCCCACGGGACGACGACCGCCGCCAATTGTCCGACTCCTAGGTGGAGGCCAACCACGGCATGGGCGGCTTCATGGAGCGCAACCGTTTTTCGGTTCGAGCTGTTCAGGCGCCTCGCCGGGGGCAAGCCTCGCATCACCATTTCGAGGTCGACCCGCTCCCCGCTCTGTCTAGCCTCGCGCCGAGCCTGGCGGCCAGCCTGTTCGAAATGTGCCCCCGTAAATCCGGCAGTCGCAGCGGCGATCGTCTCGACGTCGCTTTCGGAGAGGTGATGGCCGAAATACATGCGCGAAAGGTGCTTCCGCTCCTCTCCGTCCGGCAACGAGATTCGAACATGGCGGTCCAGGCGTCCCGGTCGTCGCAGGGCCGCGTCGACGACGTCGGGATGGTTCGTCGCTCCGACGACGACTACACCTTCGAGCCTTTCGTGCCCATCGATTAACTCAAGCAGGAAATTGATCACCTGGACCCAGTAAGTCTCGTGCTGTGTTCCGACGAGCCGGATCCGGTCGCTGATCCCGTCGATTTCGTCGATGAAAAGGATGCTAGGTTTGCGGGAAATAGCCTCGTCGAAGCTCCGGCGCATGGACTTCAAGGTATCGTCGAGACGGCCCGCCGCTTGCCATCGGGCCACGGAGGTGGCTACGAGGTGCGCGCCACAGGATCGGGCGAGCGCACCTGCGAACATTGTCTTGCCCGTACCCGGCCGGCCGCTCAAAAGGAGGCCGCGGTCGACGTCCGACCAGGCCAGCTTCCCATCCTTCCATTCGCCGATATCCTTGGAGAGGGACAGCCCCCAGGTCTTCGCATCGTTATAGCCGACGAGGTCTTCGAGGCGAACTCCGCTCCCCGCCGACATTGGCTCCTCCTCGACGTCGGAGAGACGGTCAAGCACCGCCGAAGCTGGCCTTCCCGTCCTGAAGGCCGCAAAGACCTCGGGCAGCGGATGCGCCATCATCCTCTTCGCGTCCGCGAGGTCGATGACCTGACCAGCGAACTGCTTGGCAGCGGCGACGAGGTGGAACGGGCGGAGGGCCCCGACCTCCACGACGCGATCGGCAGCAAGCGCGATCTCCCTCGGCACAGCGTGCCCCGACGGCCAGACGACCAATAGCGACGACTTCCTCTTCAAGTCGCCATAGATGGTCTGCGGATCCAGTCCCCCTCTGTTGCCGACGTTCGGAGACGCGATTGCGAAGGCATGCAAAGCCTCGACTTCACGAACCAGGATAGTGGCGGCAGCGACATATTCGTGGAAGTCCGCGCCGACTGGGAGCCGAAGGACGACGACGATCTGACGGCCGATCTCAGCACTTTTAAAGGCGCCGCCGAGCCTCGCGGCGGTCTTGAGGGCCAGGCCATAGACCACGCGTTCCAGCGTCACCGTCCGGCGACCTTGAGGAAAGTTTGTCATGACTGCCCCTCACCGCTGGAATCGACGGATTGCCGTCTCCGGCCCGATGATTTCATCATCAAGCTCGATAGCGATCATCCGACGAAGAACCATCCAGGCGATCCCGGTCATCGGCTTCACCTCGCCGAAGAGTGGAAAGGTGTCCGCGATGGAGAGAGAACCCATTTCATCGAGCGCGGCGAGCAGCCTCACTCTGTCGTTCAGCGGCGTCCGGTAGTTCGCGTATCGCAGGAGATCGCGTGCGTTCTGCAGGCGAAATCCCGTCTCGATCTCCTTGCGGGTGATGAACTTGTGGTGGATGCGCGCGATCGCGGCGGCCTCGGTGATGTCCGGGCTTCCCTCTTGCTCGACGGCGTCCATGAACACCCTTCGCCCATCGTCGAAGTCGACCATGACATCGGGCACGTGCGGTCCGATTTCGGCCTTGAGCTCGGCCGGAAGACAAAGCCAGGCGACCACGTGACGATCGACGTCGAGAAGGCAGCAGAGGTTTCGAGCGAGTTGCGTGCGGAACATGGGGTCGCCCGAGCAACGGACGGTGTTCCTGGGATAGAACTTCCTCGTGGAGGCTTCAGTATAGGCGGCGTACAAAGCCGCGGGCATTTCGATTTGGGAATGGCTCATCATGAACTCCCTCGAAAAATGCAAACGATGACCGTGCCGCCTCGGAGCGGCCTGCCGTTCAACCTATTCGCAATATTCGAAGGAGCTTGATCATGGGGAACAAAATACGAACATTTAAGAGAAAGTCAACTCCCTACAGGTGCTGTTCGATTGCGATCTTTGGGCTATGTCAGCGCCGTTTACCGACACAGCTTCCTTACGCCCGCGAGATGCTTTGGATCGACGTGCTCCATCATCTCGATCAGCGCAGCGGCCGCGGCGCGTGTCTCCTCCAGGGTCATCGACGAAAATGAAAGGAGATCGTCCAGATTGTCCGAATGGGACTCGATCTGAGCAAGACGCTCGAGCGCGGTCAGCTTGTCGCGGTCAAGTTCTGGATAGTCAGAATAGAGCTTGGCCATCTGCCCGCTCAATCCCGAGCTGCCAGGACATTTGAAGGCAAGAAACACATCCAAGACCCGCCGCATAACGTTAGGTAGCATGTACCCGTGATCGTCGTGGGCGTCGGCCTTATCAATGAAGCGGAGAACATGGCTAAAGAGGAAGTGGTACTCAGAGTCATATTCCCTAAGAAGTTTTGACATCTCCACGATCGTTGATGTTCGCTTCGTCTGACCCTCAGGGATGCTGACGTCGATGAATAGGAATGTCGCAGTCGGATCCTTCCCTTCGGGCGGTCGCGCTTTGCTCTTCCACCCTTTTCGGAATTCGTTCATGCACTGGAGATTGTGGGTCATCACAATAACCTGACCAGCCTTCTCCAGCCTCCCGCGGACAAGCGAGCACGCAAAGTTTAGCGCCTTGGTATCAAGACTGGAGACCGGATCGTCGACCACCACGATGACATCCCTGAGCTTCCGATTTTCGGCCTCGATCGAGGAAATGAAGTATGAGATCGCGATCGCCGTCTTCTCGCCCTCGCTGGGTGTCCCCGTAATTGGCGTTCCGTGCCGGTGAAGCTTATATCCCTGCTCGATCGGGTGGATCGTCAGTTCCCCGTGCCCAAGATAGGAAGCGACAAGCTTGTTGATGACGGTGGCCGCTGGGCCATGTGCGCGAATTTTTTGGCGTAGTTCGGCTGCGCCCAAGGTTAGTTGATCGAGGACCTGACCCTTGGCTTCGATGTCACGCGTCGCAGTCAACAAGTCCTTCAGGTGCCTTTCAAAGTCGCCGCGTGCTTCCAGCAGAAAATGACGCCGGATCGCTATCTCGGCGTCATGTTTGTGCTTGTTAAAGTTGGCTACCGTGTCGTTGTGGGACTTAATCAGCTCATTTATCGCCTGCAACGCTCGCGCCAACAATTTGGCGGATTCGACAACCTCGGCTTCGGAGGACAGTCTTCCMAGGTCTACCGGGGACGCGGGGCGGGCTTGCTTCGCCTCAAGCACTTCCCKAAGGCCGATAAGATTCTTGATCGTCTGCTCGACTGCTTGCTCGACAGCTTTCCGGGCGTCACCGAATCCTTCTCGTACTTCTGAGACAAGGGCGTCCCTGGAGGGGATGGCTCTTTCGATGCGCGAGAGCGTTGACAGCAGATCTTCTAGCCGATCCGAAGTCCTGGCGAGGCGCGCGATGAACTCGTCTACTCGGTCATCGAGCGCTGCATCCAGTTGAGTCCGCCTGTCGCTCGAGACCAAGTTACCGCAGTACAAGCATTTCTCGATGTCGTTGGCCCTATGGAATTCGTGGCCCTGCTTCAGCCACATCAGCATGGCCGGGAAACGTTCCACCTCATCAAGCGCGATTTTCGCGAGCGACTGCGCGCAAATCTCCGAAATGAATCTATAAGCGACACCGATGCTTGCTTCGTCGAATGCGATCGGCTCGATTGCCGGCATCGGCTCCTCAAGTCGACGGGTATCTTCCGCCGCCCGCAGTTCTTCCTCCGTCAAGCCGACGCCGGCATCGTCCTTCCAGGACTCATAATCTTTGCTAAGAGCGGGCGCCTCGTATTTTCGGCTGCCTAGATGAAGATGTGATGCAACAGCCTTCGCTCGCTCTCGCTTGAACGTTGCGAAATTCTTTTCTGCGGCCTTTTCGGTCGCAAGCGCCAGCGTCCGCGCTGTCTCGGTCTTTGTGATCTCGTCTTCAATGCGTGTGAGCTCGGCAGCGGCTCCTGCTTGCTCGGCGCCAATGTAGAAGACCGGGTTGGCGAGGCCGGCGCTCCATTGCAGGTTCTGCTCGATGTAGTCCGCGTTGAATACCAAAACGCGTTTTTCGAGGCCTGACGAGTTCGACGGATGTCCATAGACTGCGCCGTCATCGAGCGAGACCTCGTAAGAGCAGCCTTCTGGAAGCCGCGGATGCTGCGCGCCGGCCTGCAGGCTTGAGAACAAGCGCGATAGCGTGCTCTTACCCGAGCCGTTGAAACCGTAAATCAGATTGTATTGACGGAGATTGAGCGACGGAGATCGGGCGTTGCGGTCAGCATGGATTCCCATGCCTTGCATCGATCGAATGTTCGTGATGATCCCCATTGCACCAACTCACAATACAACCGAGTTTTTGTCAACAATATGCGACGCTTTGTTTACATTGAATCGACAAGTAGAAGTCAAAATCCACCCAATCTCTTTTCGAATTCGGTAGATATTGCCTACGCTTAAACCTAACGAACTGTCGGAAGACACTCGTTTCTCCGACTATGCATGGCAGCGAAGAACGCCTAGATTCCCCATCATCTGTTGGAGCTTTAAATCCGCATTCCTTCAACTTTATAGTGAATGTGAAAGTAGTCCTATGTCTCATTTACCTGGGTAAACAGATGAGGTCGATTCTGCTTGCAGTTCTGACTTCGATCAGCGGGTCAGCTTGCGCTGCCAGCATGGACGACCATTTCGATGGCGCGAAGGTCGACGCCTCGAAATGGACGACCCAACAAGTTCTTTCGCGTCAGATCGAATTCACCAAGCCTGGCCGATGCGGGGGCGCCGCCATCGACATTGTCACGAAGGACAGCGACGACGACTGGAATGCGAGGACCACTGCCAGAGGGCCGAGTTGCGGACGGTCAAGAAGGTGTGGCCCACCTATGGCGATGATGTGTGGTTTTCGTTCAGCTTCAAGATAACCGGCGACGTACCCTCCGTAGGGAGTGCGAGATCCGTCATCGGACAATGGAAGGGGCCGGGCGACATGCGACTTACAGGATGACGGGCCAACTCATCGCCGTGTCGTTGGAGTCGGCGTCGCGAAACGCGCCGAGGAAGCATCCGCTCCCGCACTCGATCTGGGTCATGACTTAGAATTGATCGGCGTCGATTGTTCCCTCGGAGCAACCGGGGACCAAAACGATTTCGCAGAAGCTCTTCGGAGCTACGCCGCTCTCGGTCACCGTCAAGTGCACGCCTCTTTCAGGTCGAAGCCGAGGATGCGGCGTCCGCCTAGTGGGCGATCAATGACGAGGTGGCACCGATTTAGTATTCCCCAACGTCGAGGGTGGGAATTCTGCGGCCGAATCGCCTTGTTCGAGCGTCCGGCCGAGACCGATGAAATATTGGCGGCGGCTGGAATGCGGTTCTAGGTGGGAGCGAGCCGCGCTTTGCCGCCCGCATTTGCTCGCGAGCCATCAAGCTATTCCGTGCGCCGCAAGATGCTGTACCCAATTCCTGTAGCGATTGTCGTCTGCCAAGTCGGGAGTGGCAGCGACGATACGGTCCAAGATYCCTTTCGCTTTGCGCTCGACATACGAGGGCTGATTCCGCTGAACGAACTTGTCCATCAGCTCGAGGGCGGAATGGGGGTGGCGATCAGGATGAGGCGAATTCTGGAGATCATGAATTAGTCTACTCGCAACGCCCGCGACGGCGAACTCGCATACGAGCTTCACCGCCTCCGGAAAAGCATCCGAAGTGGCGATCGCTGCAATCGCGAACTCTTCGGCGATATCTGTCGACCTCATTGCCATCTCTTCTGGCCAGACGCGCTTTAGCCACGGCGCGATCCTTTCCCTCCACTTGACGTCGGCGTTGCCTTCGAAAGGCTCCTCGTCCGCTTCCGCGGCGGCGTCGGCGTCGTCCTCCACCATGTAACCAGCTACCCATGCCGCAGCGCTGTGTCGGAGTTCCGGCTGCATCTCGCGGATCGCCTTGCGAACGTCCTCTCGCTTAAGATCGTCTTGCCCGAATACCACCCCGGCAAGCATGAGCGTCTGGGCGATGTTCCGGCCATAGTCCTCCATCCGTTCCAACCGATCTCGTCGAAAGAGCTGCAGGAATGGCGATTTTAGGATTGACCAAAGTTGGGGATCGAGCCGTGCCTGCCAACCATAACCCTGCCAGGCGGCGATGGATTCCTCCTCCTGGGACCAGTTGAAGGAAGGCAGCAAGACCTTGGCAGTCCAGACGGGGTCTATAGCGTTCAGATACGAGATCCTGCTCGCTCCAATAACGCGCGCCGCGCGGTTGCGGACCCGACCCGGTGACATCAGTCGGTCGGCTCGTTCTAACAAGTCAGGCGGAATCCCATCACCCACATAGAGCTTCCTGGCGAACAGCCCGTTTATGAAAGCAGTGGCAAGGCTGCCGATAGGACGATTTAAAGCTTGGCCGACCCAATCGTCGGGTGCCTCTTCCTCTCCATCCGGCAGATCTTCCAGCGTAAGGAGAATGCGGTCGAAAAGATTCCAAAAACCGGAGGGTACCGGCGTATCGAAGAACGTGCCGCTTCTCGCTTCCAACATGTCCGCGG
This sequence comes from Rhizobium sp. 05L429, assembly GCF_056397645.1. Lineage (NCBI taxonomy): Bacteria > Pseudomonadati > Pseudomonadota > Alphaproteobacteria > Hyphomicrobiales > Rhizobiaceae > Rhizobium > Rhizobium sp. 05L429. The sequence goes on from NZ_JBFTNV010000036.1 coordinate 26,574, forward strand.
CGCTGCGCTGGAACTCCGCTTTTTGATAGAGGCTGTCTGGTGCGCTAACTAACAGCTCAAGCATCTTATTCAACTGAGACCGGGATGCTGACGAGTCCCTAAGTCCCCAGTTGGCATACTCCCATACGTCCGCGGTGCCCGGCTCGGGTATCGTTATGAGCAGTGCCAACAAGTCGAGAGCGCGGCCAGGATCCTTGATGACGAATGCGCGCCATGCTTCTAGGAAGCCATCGTCTTTTTTCGGTTGCTCGACGAGGCGTTCGAGCAATTCCTCGTCGGTCATCACGGCCAACCCGTCGACGCTGTATTCGCTGTCTCGTCCCCAGCCCACGCTAAACCAGGTCCCAAAGTGCGCCTGCTCCCCTGGGGCAGCCTGCCATTTTGGGTATTTGTCGCGAAGATCCGCCATCTTCAGCTTCAGACCGTCGGTAAGGTCGACGTCCTGGATGCGCTCCAGGACTGCAATGCGATCGAAAATCCRCCGGTCCCTGGAGGCTTCTCGCTGCTCCGGAGCGATCTGGCTGAACAGTTCTTCCGGCGGCCCCGCGAGGAGTTCGTCTGCGAGGATGCTCCTCATATCTCCGTCCGAAGTTTTCCAGAGGTTGACCAGGAGGTCCATGACCTCCTTGCGGAAGCTCGAATGCCAGAGAGCGGGAAAGCTAGCCATCGCGTAGCACCTCCAGCTTTTCCACCGCGCTGAAATGACTGCTGTGTCCAACAGCGGCGATCACCAATCTTCGGAAACCGGGATACCGGATGCGGCGCCATCTTTGGATCCAGTACCGACTGTCGTCTTCGGACGCCGCGTCCACCGCCATCCAGCCTTTCCATATGAAGTCGTAAATTCTTTGCCACCCGCGTCGTCGACCGTTCTGCGCGTGTGGAACAATCGAAGGGCGTCCGAGCACTGTTGGGTCAGAGTTCTCGTCCGCGCTACCGGCGATCGAGTACAGGGTGAGCACTTCCAGAAGGAGATCTGTGAGCCAATCCAACCCCTCGCTCCAGAACTGCTGCGCGGTCGGGGACTCGTCGAGTTGATCTAGGACGCGACCGACTTCGTCGCAGGAATAAACCACTTCCGCGTCGACGATCGTCTTTATGTTGTTTTCATCCACGAGGTCTCCATTCACAAGCCGATAATTTGCTTGGAGCCGCAAGGATGGTCGCAAGGCAGCTTTCAATTCCGCTAGGAACCAACTCGAGTTCATGAACGATTGAGCGTCATCGGCCAGATATGACCAGGCGAATGCCTCGTGTGTGTTTCGCGCCCATTCGCCTTCACCGGACACAATACGCCAAAAAGCCGCGAATCCTGGGGCGATTGTCGCCGACCCAGCGAGCGTGTCGTGAATTAGGTATCGCAAGTGAGGATGAGGTCGCCGCCTCAGGCCCAGTTTCTTCAAGGTCCACGATACAAGCCACTCGCTTTGCAGATGCTGGCAAAACCAGCGCGCTAGGTGCAAGCTGACGTCGCCCAACGGCTCCAATTTCATCGAACCGGTTTCATGCGGAAACAAAGCTTCGACGTGTAGCTGTGGCGCCATCGGAGGTACTCGAGCTTCCTTGACTGCCAAGCCGATGTCTTGTGTGTACGCTTGCTGTACTTGCGTATCTCGCTCCTCGAACTGCGCCAACCATTCAACTGGCGCAGGCGGAGCGAGGTCGGCGAAGAAACGCGCGCCTATCCCCTGGCCCGGCTGGGAGCATACCGCCCACACAAGGTTCGAACTCGTGCTCGGCGTCAACGCGCTCGGAAGTCGTGCGCCGTTGCGTCTGACGATGCTGCCAATGCTTGCCAGATAGTCGGTTCTCGCCTTCGCCCATTCGAGAAGCGTGTTCTTGAGTGCCCGGTGATTGTACGCTTCGCGGTAGAAAATCGGTTCGAGCTGTCTCTGCCGGAAGTTTTTCGGATCCGGCGGCTGCGCGCCTTTATGGGGTACGAAGATATAGGCGGGCGATCTTTTGAACCCACGCCTCGTGCTGGCGTCCTCGGCAGCGAAGGCATCGGTCATATACCGGAGAACCGGATCGTTCAAACTATACCCGATGAAGAGCACGGTGAATTCAGCGAAAAGGCGTGCGACGAACCGCGCCGCCCACGCGTCGGTCAGATACGCCCGTCCGAAGTCCGCGCTTGTTAGAACCAGATGATGATTGCCCTCGCCTGGCTGCAGACGTCCGTGGAGGTAGACTATGCTTCGCCAACTGACGCTATGGTCGTTGCGGGGTATGGGAAGGATAGGCGCCGAATGAAAGTCGACGCCGAGCGCCATGTTCGCTTCCGCCTGTTCGAAAAAGAGATCGAAGTTCGTCGTGACAAGCCTGTAGCCATCCGTGGAGTTCCGCAGTTTTGCCAATTTCAATAGAGCCCGATGCATTGCGAGGTCGGTGGCAGGACGATTGAGCCGGTCGACGACCTTCTGCCGCATTTGATCGGGGAAATCGCTTTCCAGCGATCCAAGCATACGGTCCGGCCACCCCCATATCGGGTCCTTCTTTGCGGGAACCGGCACGCTAAGTTCTTCGTAGCAATATTCGACTAGGGATCCAAATCCAGGAAGACCTCCGCCTGCCGATATGCCTGCTCCACAGAACAAGACAACCCTGTCCTCCTCAAGCTGCTGCACAAGCTCATCCGKAACGAGAGGGCCGTTGACTACGAAACGCGGCATGGTTTGACTCTGCGGCAAGTTACAGGAAAGGATTCGACTACAGCGTGCACTGATTCCTATGTTGCATCTAGCGCGCTGGCAACAGCTTGAAACACCTGTCCACGGCAGGATTCACGGTCTTGAAACCGGGCGAAATTGCTTCCTGGCCCTCAGGTTTAAACTGACTCTCGTCAGCTCCTGCGTTGCCGAATCCCAGCAATTCGCTAGGCTGGGCGTTGGGATGAAAGGGGAGAGCGAATGTCAGTGGAAGACGACCGCGGCTATCGACGGCCAGATAACGGCGAGCTTCGGAGTCGCGACGGTCGGTGGGATCCGTGACCAAATGAAGCTCTCCATCGACCGCGCGGACCAGGCTCTTTACTCCGCGAAAGGAAATGGTCGAAATCTAGTGATGGTAGCCGATGTCGACCAATCGATCGCGCCGGGGGCACCACCTTCTCTGCGCTCGATCGCATGACTGGGTTGGTCAGATCGCCAGGTTGCCTGAACCGCGGAGCGCGACGTGGAAAAGGCCCTGGCGAGGGACGCACGAGGGCCTTTTAGTCAGGTCTTTCTGAACCTGACCGACGTCGCATAGGGCGTTGCAGAGGTGGCCACCAAAGAGACGCGACGTGTAGGAAATGATTCCGGCGTCCGATGCCGAACCGGGAAACTCAAACGCCTTCTTGCGGGAGTCTTCGATCCGAGTACCTACTCTACCGAACCCGTGCTGGGTTCCGCTCCAGACTGCAAAGGCACTTCCCCAATGAGCATGATTTTCGGCTGGCCCAGGATTGCTTCGACGACACGATCTGTCTTCAACACCACCCACTCCGCAGGCGAATACAGATTGAGATCGAGCTTACGACCCAACCTATCCTCGACATGCTCGATGGTTTCGCCAAGTTCGAAGGCGTCGAGGCGCCCGACGACCATTAAATCCACGTCGCTGTCGGCCCGATCGGTCCCCCGCGCGATCGAGCCGAACACGAAAGCTAGACTAATCCGGTCACGGAAGGGGACGAGCTCGTGGGCAATAGTTTCGCCCAGTCCGAATGTCTTGATGCAGATTGATCGGAGTTCCGGAAATACCGGATGCCGAACATTGATCGAATAGAGGCGTTGATTGCCTCGTGCAGTCTTCAAGACGATGCCCGAGAGTTCGAACTGATCGAGAACTCGTTTGCCGGCGCCGTTTCCTGAGCCGCCCACCGCAATGAGTTCATTCGAGCCGTACTGGCGCTCAGGATTGAGCAGAAGCGCAGCCAGCATCTTCTGTTGGCGCCGTGAAAGTAGGAAATCGACCAGAGACATGACGCACCTAATGCTGGTTCGAACGCACCATTAATGGGTGCGAAGGAGTGTGTCCAGTGAGCTGTCTCGCGACCAGGAACATGCCTCTTCCAACAGGGGTTCCGCTAGTTAAGCGACCGCGACCTCCTTGCCGTGGAACTTATCCCGGAACTCCGTCGCCCGCTTCTTGTCGGGCGAAGTGACGATGACGAAGCGGCGACTGCCTGCCGCCGTCTCCTGATGTGCGAGGTCGATCATCCAGATCGTGTTCGCCGACCCTTCAGTGATTTCAATCAGTTTCTCCATCACTGGATCGTCTTCGTCATCGACCACGAAGGTGGTCTCATAGGCGAACGTTTCCTGCGTCGGGGATCCTTTGATCTGCTCGCGAAACCAGTCCCAGGCATTATCGAAATCGACGGGAAACGGCGGGAGTTCCATATTCACCTGCACGACGTCCCGCGCGAAGATGACTTCCCCATCGTAGAAGGCGTGCATTCCAAGGAAATATTCGGGTAGCTCCATATGTTCTGAAAGGGCGTCGCGCAGGGTCTTCAAGTTCGAGGTCGTGTGGAACATGCCGTTCTCCGTGTGGAGTTTCTAAAATAGGTCTCCGCGGAGGACCGACCAGTCGCCATCAATCGCCTATCTCCCAGTGGTGTCGGACGGCTTCAGGTAGGATGCCTCGGCGGGACGGCCGCAGGTTAGCGACGCTCGCCACTAAGCGGAACTCGGACCTGCTGCCGGAGTTCTTCCTCTGGAAGGAGAACCGCAATGACGACGAATTCGATCCCCAGCTCCGACAAATTGCCGCCCATTTCCCTGAACGAAGGCACGCAAAACGACGAGCTTCCCGAAACCAACGTGGACGACCGCCGCGCTCCGCCGGTAAATATGGGCAACTCCCGCCAATCCGGCGAAGGCGTGACGGACTTCGATCCGAAGACCGGCCGCGCCGACGCGAGGGGTCACATCCCTGTCCCCCAGACCGCCAACCGGGAATGACGAACGTGGACCGAGATAAGGACCACCTTAGTACCGACGAGTTGCAAGCCGACGATGAGATGTCGCCGCGACCGGCCCGCGACGACCGGACGGTTAGAACTCCTGACGAGGAAGGTGACGACAATAAGCCACCTCGCCCCGCAGTCTCGGAGTGAACCGACAAATGCCAGGACCATTCACGTCTATCAGCATTTTCGCTTTCGATCTCAACGAAAGGGGGCAGCCTCTTCAAGTCTGGGAGACCGTCGTCGACGGGACAGAAGCGGAAGCGATTGAAGAAGCGAAGGAGCTCGCCAAAGGACATGCGGGCGCGATCGTGACCAAGCGCGAGGGGCGACCGGCAGTAGGAGAGGAAGGTGACCCGATCATAATTTTCCAGATCGGGCGGATCGGGGACTTCGACTAACTGGGCGCGCAGGCAGCTCCCGCTTTCCATGTCGAATGTTGAAGCACCTCCACCCTCGGAGACCGCGCGCCTTCGCCGCGTGTCGTCGCTCGCCGGTCACGAGTTGCAAGCTTGATTTGGGATGCTCTGGCGCTYAGGATCCGGAATGTCTCCAGTTGGATTCCGTTCGATTATCGCGAGCCGGTCCCCCTCGGTCACCGTCCTGTTCAACAAGCGAATCTTTCGCGGCGAGACAGGGCGCTGGTTCGTCCAAGTGTCCGGCATTCCCTGGAGCGCGACGTGCTCCGGCCCATTGAAGACGATCTCGCCCGCGAGCTTTTCAAAGTCGAACTCGATGAAAATCAGGTGGTCGGCCCGCGCGTCGACCTTTCTGAAGACCGGACCTCGTCCAGTTCCTGTCGCCTTGACCTGGACCGAGCGACCGTCGGGAGCGTGGCCGTCGATCCCGGTGCCACCACCCGGCCTGAGCGTCAGCCCGAAAAGCTCAGCGGCTACGGCCTCGCCTATGTCGCCGACGAGCTTTCCGTCGAGGGTGAATGACAGCCCAGGGACGTTATAGTGACCCCGCACGCGGTCACGGGCGAGGAGAAGTTCGGCGATGACGGGTGGCAACACAAATCTGGTCATGTCAGGTATCCAAAGATTCTTCCCATTCCGCCCCCATGACCCAGGAGAGCGCTGACATGCGCCCGCTTAACAGGCCCCATTCGAAATCGTCCCATCCCAGGTTCTTCTTTCCATACTTTCGCTCGATGCGGCGAGCAGCTTTCTTCGCCGTCGCCAGTATCGTCTCCTGCCCTGGCTTTAGGGGTTCGGTGCCGTTGGCAATCCGGAAGAGCCGGTTCTGGTGGCGGTTCCACCAGACCTTGTCCCAGAACTCATTGTAGGCCGCAAGGATCGCGGCGTCGTTCCGGCGAAGGACGATCGGCCAGAACTCCCCTTCGACTTCATCAGAGGGTATCCACTCAACCTTGTCGCCCTCGTCCGTATAGCCGATCGCGTGTCCGTTGGGTCCCTTCTCGCCAGCCCGCACCGGGTCGTGAGTCTGTGCCTTCGTCCGGGTGATCCCGGATATGGTCTGTCGAAACTGATCGGCTTCGGCGGGATCGATGCCCGCAGCCTTCAGAGCGATCATCATCTCCGTCATCTCACGCGCTTTCGACGCTCTACGCGGCGTCGGCGGGGGCTGGTGCACTGTCCTCACCAAGCTGGTGAGGTGCTTGAAGAGCTGATGGTTTAGGTCACCCGGCGTGGCGAACGAACCTGTCAGCGACCCCTTGTAGGTGGCTGTCTGAAAGTCCTTCAGATTGCCGAGTTGGGTGACGTCGATGGCCGACGGGCTGATCGGGCGTTCGGAGAAGTAGATCATCGCAGGCTTGCCCGCAGCGACGAAGCGGTCGATCTCCTCGACCGTGCCGGATACGGCAACTCCGGTGTTCGTGCCAAGCCGGGTCCAGAAGAGGCCGACGAGGATGTCGCCGCCGTCGACTATCTGCTGATTGATGACGGCCTGTGGACGTTGATTGGCGACCGGAAAGACGCTCGTCTCCCATCGAACCGGAAGAAGGACGACGCCTTCTGCTTCCGCATGGATCGCGTTCCATTCGCCGATGGCGGCTTCGGCGGCGTCGCGCTCCTCTTTAAGATCGGAAGGCGATGCGATGAGCACTTTCATAGTCGTGGAAGCGAATGTCATGTCGGATCCCCGGATACCCATTGAATCCATGACAGATGGTCAGGTCCTCTTCCAGCCTGCTAAGGATTCGGGGTCACTTCAGCTTAGGTTTTCAACGGATTTATACGGGGCGCCGGAGCCGGGTGAAGAGGAGAGTTTTCGCCTGGTTTCAAACTCCCAATCGCTTGCGCCATTCGATCGCCTCTCCAACGACCGTCGCCGCAGGCTCCCGAATGTCGACCCACTTTGCCCAGGTGATCAATCCCGTTTCCGGAAAGCTCTGGCTGTAGCAGATGCGGCCGCTTCCTCGATGAAACGCCGCGAAGACGACTTGCTCGTTGAAGACGCCGTCGGCGTCGGAGGTGTCGACGACGACGAGATGAGCCTGATACCGGTTCATGATTTCGATGGTTTCGGTGGCCGAGCTTGCGGTGAAGACGGCCGCCCCGGCATTTCCGAGAGCGGATTCCAGTCGACGGACCACGGCCGGCCTATGCTGAACGACAACGATGAATCCCTCGAGAGGCGACGCCGCGATCGTCATGCGGCCCACCTGATTGCGCCGGTGTCGGATCGCCTTGATGCTGATATCGAACAGGAGACGATCGATGAGAAAGCCGCCGCAGACCCAACAGGAATCCGTGCTGGATGCAATGGAGCTCGCTTTGGACCGGGGAGCATTTCCATGTCTCCGCTCGTTCATAGACGACTACGGACGCGATTTCCTCGATAACCCGTCCACGAGCATACGAGAACGCTTCTCCGCTCTTCAGGTCGCGAGCGACGAGGGGACCGCGTACGAAAATGTTTACGGCCGGTACTCGCTTCTGAAGATCGACCATCCCTTCAATCGCGAGCTCGCCGCGAAAGGCATCGTCGAGACGCCGGCCAGGCAGTTGATTCATCAGCTCTTGCGACCGGAATTGCCTGAGGTTGGATTGCTCTCGGCATGAGCTCGGGCGGCATTCCTGGCCTCGGCGACTGTTTCGAATGAATCGACGAAGCCGGAAGGCCCATAGAGCAGGCAAAGGACAGGCCGTCCTTTCAGCTTGAAGACGACGATCACATAGCCATCAGGGCAGCCGTCAAAACAAGCTCGACCACGTCCCATTCTTCAGGCTCGTCGAACTTGGTTTCCTCATCGTAGCCGTCGCCTTCGAAAGCTGGGAAACTGTCGTCGTGCGGCAAGCCACACGGCCTGTCCAGGTTCTGAAGGTAGACTGTGAATGCTTCGCTGTCTTTGACAGCGCGAATGATAGGAGGCGTCATGGTATGGTCCCCTGTTGCGCTCCTCCATAGCGATCGGAATACTTCCGGAGCGTTAACGAAGATAACCGCCTCGAATCCTTTGAGATCGCTCACATTTTACCAATCCGCTTACCGGCAATGAAAGATCCGATGTCGTATGGACGTCCCGAACAGGGACACTTCAAATGGCTGACATCGACGCAAAGGCGCTGGCACTTTCTGCAGCTCGCAACCGGATCCTTCAGCTCCAGGAGCAGATGACCGACAAGGTCCTCCAGATGGCGGCCGAGGTCGAGAAGTTGATGGAAGTCGTACCGTTGCCTGAGGCGAAAGCCTTCCTCAAAGCGCGATGCAATCTGCCTTCGACCGAACTGTCGACCTACATAGGATTCGCCAAGACTTTGAAGGGATCGGAGATAGTACTTCGGGAGGCGCGCGCATCCTTTCCCGTGGTGAAGGCTCTCGTGGCCACGGACGAGATCGTTCGGACGGAGATCCTGGAGCGCATGGAGATCGGGGCCCAGGTCGATACAAAGGACATCGTCTCGATCGGCCGAAAGCTCGCGGCGGCGAAGTTGACGCCCAAGGAGGCCCTGGCGGCCTATCAGAGGAAAGTTCTTACCGCGGCCGCACGGAAGCGGTCGAAGGATTCCCTTTCTGCGTTTAAGGCCGAGGTCACGACATTCGTCGACGTCCTGCGTCGGCTTTGGCTAGAGCTCGTTCCCGAGAGCGACGAGCTTCGCGCAGGACTTCGCCACCGGGCGGGACAACTGCTCACGACGTTCGAATCCCTATATGGCGCCGAGCATCGCCCGGTCGACGAACTCACTCAAACGTATCGGGAGTACCCGGTAGCCATCGCTCATCACGCTCTCCGTCAGTTCCGCGACGGGCTGTTCGGCCGAGAATTCGGTTACGGCATTATCGCGGGCGACGGCACCACAAAGGCGATCGACGCGCTGCAGCCCTACACTGGAAAGGTTGCCGTCGAGTGGGGCAAGGTCAAAGAGCGGAAGCAGCCKCTCGACGTGGTGGAAGGTCTCCGCCCGCGTGTCCTGGAACTTTGCGCCGGCGGCGGTGGAATGGCCCTGGGATTCGAGCAGGCCGGTTTCCGTCATGTTGCACTGATCGAATACAACAAGAATGCCGTCGCGACGCTGCGGAAGAACCGTCCCGAGTGGAATGTTGTCCAAGCGGACGTCCGGAAGGTCGACTTCACTCAATACCGACGACACCGGATAGACGTTCTGTGCGGCGGCCTTCCCTGCACGCCGTTCTCGACCGTCGGCCAGAAAAAAGGGAAGGACGACGCGAACGATCTGCTGATGGAAGGCGTACGAGCCGTGCGAGAGGCCGAACCCAAGGCTTTCCTCTTCGAGAACGTAGAAGGACTCTTGCATGCGCGGCATGCTGACTACGTCGCGACGCTTCTGAGAAAGCTTTCCAAGGCCGGGTACCAGACGGAAATCCATCGCGTCAACTCGAGGGACTACGGCGTCGCACAGGATCGGTCTCGCATCATGATCGTTGGTTTCCGCAAGAACCTCAAGGGCGCCTTTCGAATGCCACCGAAGTTTCCGGCGATGGCGAAGAACATGGGCGACGTCCTTGCCGAGCTCATGGRCTCGAACGGTTGGAGCGGCGTCAGCGATTGGGTCCGGACGATGCGCGAGCGGCCGGAGTTCGACCGGGCTGGAAAGCAGATCGGAATCGGTGCGTTGTCCGATACGATCCGCGGATATCAGGGCAGCGCTTGGAAGGGTGAAGCTCGCCGTGCGCTGCAGAACGGCGTCTCGTATGCGCCGCCGGCGAAGTCCGCCCCGACGGACGATGAAGCTTCGAAGAAGGGATTTGTCCCCGGTCTTACAAACAGGATGCGCGCCCGGCTGCAGGGATTCCCGGATGCTTGGGAATTCATTGGGGGGCTGGGACCGGTCGCCGATCAGATCGGCAACGCAGTCGCGCCGCCGGTCGGGCGAGCGATGGGGTTGGCGATCTATTCGGCTCTGAAGGGGTTGGAGATCGACTGGGAGGTGATGTCCCTTGGTCGGCCTGTGGGAAGTTCCAATGCCAGAGCGGCTCTGATCCAGATCTCGCCACCACCGCTCGTTTCAGATTTGAAGCCTGACACCATTTGGCAGTCCGAAGCAGAGTCGACGTGATAAATAAGGCGCCGCGAGGAATGCCGATACGAATTTAAGTTTTGGAATTAGCGCGGGACATTTACCGCATCCAATGGAGTAATCAGGCGTGAAACGATCCAGTAATGGCTATTATGTCGCCGCAACCTGCCTGGTAGGCGCAATTGTTGCCACCGTTCTTCCAGCGATTTTTGGAACTGCGCCCGAGGCTGCCGACGGGTTCAAGCGCCTCGGCGACCCATGGCACGATTTCGTTTACAACTATCAAACATTGATTACTGGCGTGGCAGCGGTTGCAGCAGCCTTTCTGACGATCCGACAGATGACCCGGACCGACGAAAGCAGTGAAAGGCGCCATCAGGAATTACTTGCCCTTTCCCATCGTAGCGATCGAATGCGCCTCGAGCGAGCCCTCAATCCTCAATATTCCGATTTGGTTCGTATCTCGTGGGCACTAGACGAAAAACGGTTGGCGGCACCTGACTTCGAGGGAAAGCATGCGGACGAACGGCGGGCAACCTGGCTCTCGGAAGAGATTTTGCCTCATGTCCAGGAAATTATCGGGATCATCGACAGAAAACAGCTTCGCGATGGAGAATTCCTTTTTGGAGGCGTCCTATCAGCTCGACTGCTCGTCTTGAATGAGGCAGTGAARGCTCTGGCGTCGAGGCTTACTTATCACAAAGGGATAGTTACCGACCCCCACGAGAGCGAGGATCTGTTCATGGATTACACTCAGTATATGCATGACAAATTTCTCGACGAGAAGAGCATTATTTTCGCTCAGGCGGCAGCACTGTCAGATGTTTTGCCTTTGGTAATCCGTGAAATCGAGAAACTCGCCAAAGAACTCGAGATCAGACTTGGACTCGTTGACTCCGATGGCTCAATAAAACCCCTGCAGCGAAGGGCGAAAACTTTCGCCGTCATCGGCTCCGATGCGCCATCTTCCGTGGGCTACGAACTCATTTCGAGATGATTTTAACGAAAGTGGTCAGTTTCGATAATGCGCTTGCCAAGCGCGAAAGGAGTTCGCACCCAAGAACTGCGTGGCAGGTTATGTAGGCAACCCAGTCACTCCGGTTCCTTTTTTTGCATTCGTGGAATTGATCGACAAGCAGGAACGGATCGGGTGTACCTCTTCGGCTCGAGGAAAGAGATTTGCCAGAAGGTTTTCTGACCGTGTTGCCATCGACAACCGCCGCTTCAACGGTCTCGGCGCGGCGGGCAGCCCTTTTGTCCAGGGTCATTAAGAATTCCTCGACGTAGTCGAGAACGACAGTTGCTTGAACCAGGCGCCATGCAAGTTGCTCGCTCAGGCGGATCGACGTTTCGGCATATTCGCCTTCTTGCTGCGTAACGTCCGATTCGTAGTCATTGATCCATAGTGGCCAAGGAATCTCAAAAGCAGAACCCGCCCCAAAATTCTCGCGCCATCTCTTCAAGGTGGGCACGTGCGTTTCGTCCGCGAAATCTAAAAATTGAAGGACATAGACAACAAGCTGACGCGCGTGGTCGTCGATCCGGCGAATTGCGGCAAGTTGTTCTGCAGAGAAGTCGCGACGAAATCGCACTATTGAAAAATGATACTCGCGCAAGGCCGCATCGAAGCGATCTATGTTGTTCATTTACTCCCCCGGTCTGCAACTTTATAGCAACGAAACCTACAGCTAGAGAAGTGATTAGTAAGGGCCGCTGTAGTTTTTGAAAGAGGCGTGCTGCGTCTTCTGGCCGCTGACTATGGTTCCGAATTGTCGTTGAAAGGCAGCCCGCGGCTCCGCCATTCGTCGCGAAGGATGTCTTCGAGATCTTCGACCGAGAACTCGTCGAAGTTCGCCCAGAGTTGGACTGCGAGCGCCTTCAAGTCGAACGTCGTTTCCGGGGCCGCTTCCGCGACGGCGGCAAGACGGTGGACTTCGTCGCGGAGGTCGTCGTTTTGAGCCATGTGAAATCTCCCAGGGAAACAATGGATCACCACCATACAAGTCTGCAGAGACGCGAACGGTTCCGGACATCGGCACCTGGCCCGTCATCGCCTGGAAAGTCGAGCGGGCACGAGCGCAATGCAAATAGAAAAGGCGGGGGCGAAATCGCACCGACCTTGCTCATCGTGGCATGTTCGCGTGCCAGTACATTCGTTTCGACGCCCCTCAAAGAGGTTGTAAAATGTGATTGTTTCTGCATTCCGGACGAGGGTCTGCGGGTTTGCACGGCTTCGGACGCGGCGGAAGTGGTTGCGAGAAGTCGTGGGCAACGAACTTCACCGTGATCGTATTTCCGGTCGTAGCCTTCAGTTCACCTCCAGCAGTCAACCCCAGACTCGACAGGCCGACGTTCACCTCACCACCCGCATCCTTCGTGACGGTAATACCCATCTGGTACGTATTGCCGTCGGATTCAGCCCGCCGGATCCTAAGGCAGATGTCGCTCGCATCGTCGCCACTCTGGATCGCAGCGGACCAGAGATTGATCATCGCCCGCGCCAAGGGCGCGGAATCAAGCATCTTCTTCTCGAACGGATATGGATAGGGACTAGGCACGACGTCTTCGGATATCGCGAAGCTTTGGGTGTCTGCGACATCTCTGGAGGCGCCGACCTTCCCTCCTGTGGTGTTGGGTGCACCAGAAGGAACAGGCGATAGACTGATCCCGACGCTCTGGCTTCCCACTGACGTGGAAACCAGTTCCATTTTAACCGACGAGATATCGAACCCGATCATTCCGTTGCCGCAGACCTTCGACTTGGACTCAGCCACGATCCGCTTATATCCATACTCGGACGCTTGATAGGCGGTGTAGACACTGATCTGCCGCTTTACTTCAGAAATCACTTTGTAAATATCGGACTGCGGTATCGCATTAAGTTTGCCGAAAGACTCCCCCGCACATCCGACGCAAAGTGCCACTGATACCACGGTAGCCACAGTGAAAATCCATTTCATCGCAACCACTCCCCTCTGATGAAAAAGAAGCGGGAAGCAATAATAGGTTGCATTCCATTTTGCGCAACTGGATCTGCCGCGACATTTATTCAAAGATAGTTGTCAGTGAGATACGATGGCGACGATTACTTGCTGACCGACGCTAAAAGCGAAAAAAGACGACGCGCAGAACTCTTAGGACGCGATTTCTATTCCGGAGGATACATAAATGCGAGCGACCCAGTCCTCAGAGTTCGTCGCCTTCTTCAAGAGTTCCAGGAAGCATCGCCCATTCCTTAACGGAACGCTTGGAACCGCGTTCAAACTGAAGGATGAAGTGCCCGTCCTTGTCCTCGACGATTTGTGGGGTGTTTTTCGCGGCGTCGAAAATAGCATTAGGATCCGCATCCACTTGTTGCCGGGTCCACAAGTTATTCATGGTTCCGTATTCCTCGTCGCCAACCTGCGGGCGAATTAATCTTTTGACGCCGGTATCAATCTACTGTTTTCTTCTCACGAGGGCAAATCCATCTTTCGAGTATCGGATGCCAATCCAGAGCGAAGTCACTAAGGACGTTGCGCGACGGCTGCTGCTCCTGGACACAAGTGTCCTGAGCGAGAGGGCGAAAATAAAACCTCTCCCAGGTCTCCGGCGGTGGCTGTCCGATGTCTCGGAGGTCGCGCATATATGCGTTTGCTTCCCCGTGCTTATAGAGATAAAGCGCGGTCTTCTTATGGCCACGGATGCCGCTACTGCAGCGCGCGTTCGCAAGGCGATAGAAGACGTAGAGCAGTCCGACTTCCTCTACCTCGCCCTCGGACGAAATACGGAAGACATATTTGCGGCCATGATGGCAACGCCGGCGTTGAAACAGTTCTGGGTTCCGGACCCTAAGGCGAAACATCAACGCGTCAGCCACGACCTGCTCATTGCCGCCATGGCAATCACCTACGACAGTCCAATCATCACTGCGGACGCCGACTTCACGGAAATACACAAGCATTTCGAACTGCCCGGCGTCTACAATCCGCGGAAGGAAAAGTGGCTGATCGAGCCGAAGGAGTCGATCGAGCTGCCGCTGCGGCGCCCTGAGCGTCGCGCCAGGGGATCGACCGTCTAATTCGCTCCCGAGATCAGCAATTGCAAATTTCCTTTACCTTTTCTCTAGGCACATCCTCAACCCACTGCTGCTAGCGATATGCCACGCAGGAGGAAGGTCCATGACCGACGAGATAGCTGAGCAGAGGTCGCTCGTCGTCGCCGCGAGCGACATGAAAAAGATCGCCACGGGGATTGCTGCTCTCTATGTGAAGGCCTCGGAACTTGTCGGCGCGATGAAGCCGCTTGCCGATCGTTCGCTCGTGGAGTCGATCCTGGTGTCGAGAGGCGGGGTGAGCGCGGAAGACGCCAGCACCCTTTACGAACTGGATCGAATTCTTGAAGGCAATCGCGATGTACTTCATCGAAAGCCTCTTTCCATTGCTGCGATCAAGGCATTTGTCGATGCACCAGAAGACGTTCGGGAGCAGGTGTTCGGGTTGCTCTCGAAGGGGCAGATAGTCGAGGTCGAGGACATCGCAAAGATAGCCGACCACAACGACCGCGAAGCGACAAGTGAATGGGAGAGGCAGGAACGCGTTCGCGCGACTTATCTTCAATCCTTGATTGGCAGGCAGGCCTCATTCGCAATATCGAGCATTGAAGAGAGGTGCGACGCCCTCGTAAGGTTGATCGACGAGTTCGTCTTCGACTACGTCCCGTATCGTGAGGACGGCGACGAGATGTCCATCGACAAAGCCGGATACTTCGACTCCCACAAGCAGATCTCAGCCCAGGCTGGTGACCTGCTCATCGAGATTGACCGATGGTTTCCCCATGGCGAATCCTTCGGAAATTCTCATGAAGAACACGAACGGGCGTTCCTGGAGGCTCGCCGCGCCCTCGGACGTTTCGCCACGGGAAGGTTTGCCCACAACGGAGGATTCGCTCTGGACCAGGGAAAGGCCGACGTCCATTCCTACGAAATCGTCTCCGCGCTCACCTATCTCATTCCTGCAAAGAGTGCGCGTGACTCAGCCGACATAACCCGCCCGACAGCAGCTCCCCCGCTCAAAGTCCTGGAGCTATGCGCAGGAGCTGGGGGAATGGCCATCGGATTGATGGCGGCAGGATTCGAACACGCCGCCCTTTATGAAAAGAGCGGAGTCCGCGTCGACACCTTGAAGCGCAACTGGCCGGATTGGCAGGTTTTCGAACAGGATCTCGCAAGGATTCCCGACGAGGTCTGGAGATCCTACGAAGGCGTCGACCTTGTAGCCGGCGGGCCGCCCTGCAAGGCGTTCTCCCAGACCGGACTCAAGGAGGGCGCGACCTCGAGGCACAATCTGTTCCCCGAAGCAGTGCGGGCCGTTCGGCTTGCAAAACCCAGAGCTTTCGTTTTTGAGAATGTGTTGGGGCTCGCGCACGAACCGAACGCCGAGTTMCTCGCCAAACTCCGCCAAGAATTCAAAGGGCTTGGATACAGAGCGCGAGAACATGTTCTCGACGGTGCCAGTTTCGGATTGCCGCAGTCGCGGAAGCGCATCTTCATCGTCGGGCTCCGCGACGACGTGCCGAGCCTGTTCCAGATTCCCAAGCCCTCGCCGCCCGTCGAACGTTTCGTTGCCGAGGTACTTGGACCGGCCATGATCAGGTACGAGACCCCAGAGCATTTGAAGAACGAGGTGACCGAGAACTCGCGCCAGTGGACGTATGACCGCTGGGCGGAGAAATGGCGCGAATCCCATGCGAAGAGCCGAATCCCCACGGTCACCACCTTCAAGGAAGAGAAGCGCAGCAAGCGCAAGGACCCATGGCATCTCGCAGGATTCGACTTTTCGGAGGTCGTCGTCGATCCTCCGACGATCGATGACATCGAGTCCATAGATTGGAAGCCCAAGATCACGATCGAGGCGCTCGCCCTATCGCAAGGATTCCCAGCCGGCTGGCAATTTCTCGCCAAAAAGACTGGACAGATCGCCATGATCGGCGACGCCCTCCCCCCGGTCATGGCGATGGCTGTCGGATTCGCAATCCGATCCGCCCTGACGGGGGAAGGATTCGACCTTCACGACGCCCTCGTTACGCCCCTTATCGTCCAGGCCCGGATCGGAAGGAAGAGACGCCCGCTTCGCGACGTTCCCGAAGATTACCGGGCCGCTTCACGAGTTGCAGACGGCGAGCGGATCGAAACCGTCGAACCAAACCCCAAACGTCGCAAGCGCTTGGTGGCGCTCGCTGAACTGATTGTCGCATCGCGCCAAGCAGAAGCAGAAGGGGAGCCAGGCTACACTCCGAGCAATCGCATGTTGGCCGATCACATCCGCGCGCGCCAGAAATTTCGGTCGGCATAGAATTCGTCAGCAAGCTCGCGGGCCACGGCATTGAGATAGTGAAAGTTATGCTGCCCGAATGTCTCCGTTAGCTCTCCGTCGATCACGAGGTGGGCCTCGGTCGAGTGATGCCGGTACTCGATCCTGATTTCGCGGTCGTCCTTGCCCTTGAAGGCGAGTGTCTCGACAGGAACCTCATCTTCCAGTTCCCTCTCGATCCGGACTTTGGGAAACCAGTCGGTCACCGTGGCGTATGCGTCCGCTACGTGCGAGCTCGCGAGGTGCATTGGCCCGCCCACTTTGTAGGGGACTGGGGCCTCATATTCCAACACGAAGGCAATCCAGTCGAACATGCGCTGTCCGTCGTGCCGGATTTCGAGTTTCCGCTCGTCGGTCTTGTCTATCGCAATCCAGCCAGTGTCGCCCACATCCCTGCGGCGGTAGTCGAGGACATGCAGGTGAGCATGCTTCCAAGACGCCTCTTCGAATCCTGTCGTCGCCTGATTGTCGAAAACGATCGCGACCGGGGAGAAGTTGCCGGTCGACTTCAATGGCAAGAATTCGACGACCACAGAGTCATCGATTTTGCGTACGCGGGGGCGAACGCCTAGTTCTTTGAGAAGCGGCCCGAACTGCGCCCTGATCTCGTTCATCCGGCCGTTGATGTATAATGCCATAAAAGCCTCCGTTACTATGTACGGAAGGATTATCTGTGTCGCCGCAAGCAACAACGGAGAGAACATACGTAATTGTTGACAAATGTCGAGATTATGAAGAAAGAACATTGTCACTGTGCACTTCGCTACGCGCTAGGCGCCGGCGTCCACGCGTACGCGTGATGTGACGCCACCTTCACGAGCGGCGTCAATACTTGATGCTTCAAATAAATCTGTGGACTTTTTCCAAGCTGAGGTTAACCTTTCAGCCGATTTCATGCGACGGATGGAGAAACCCATGCTCCTGCGAATAGGTCACCGAATAGGCTAAAGCCCGGTCGCGCCAGCATACGCGCAGATGAAATCCGTCGGCATTTGTCCCAGCCCTTGTGCTGCTCTCAAACCGGCCAAAACCTTCCGCGTAAACTTTTTTCATTTGGGATCCTGCGGATCCCTTCCACTTCGGCTATAGAATGCAAAAACCGGAGCCGCACATGAACAACCGCATCCGCATCTAGCCAACCCTATGATCCCGCAGAGATTTCAAGCGCACCGTCCATAGATGGCGCGACCGGAAATCTGTGTTCTGATTTCAATTCTCACACGACGGCGTCGCCGTCGTGATCGATCACTCGTGCCTGGAGGGCAACAAAAATGGACGACATCTTCATCAGCTTCGCCAAGAAGCATCCCGGTTTCGGTGTGTGGGCCATGGGCCTGACGAACGACCCGATCACCCTCGCTTTTCAGTTCGCGGTCATCGATCGCTGGCGGCCCGAACGGGACGTCGACGTCTTGTATGCGCGGCTTCATGATGAAGCCGAATTGTATGCGGCTCTGAATGGCGTCCAGCGCATGCCGATGCCGCAGCGGGATGAGTTCGCGGAAACGGTGAAGCTCTACTTGCCAATGATTTTCAACGTCCCCTGGCGGCGGATCCGCAACCTTCCTCTGCCCAAGGATCCCGGCGTGGAACAGGTTCGCATCAAGCGGTCAAGGTGACAACATGGCCGCAGGAATGATCGTCCAGCGTCGATCGCGGACACGAAACAGCAAGGCTTAGAGCCCCCGCTTCAGTCGTCGCCTCTCGCCATGAAGGCGAGGCGGCTCCCCAACAGGATGGCCCTCAGACGCGTCGCGAGCGCGGATGGCGAAGCCATGCCGATTTCAGGAGAACAAGATGAAATTACGCCACCCCTCCCCGACGAGAGCCGAAATCTCGTCCCTCGTCCGCGGCCTCGCCGCCCTCGCCAAGGAAAGCGGCAGAGATCCCGCAACCGTCGCTGACGAAGGCAGGTCCTTCGCGTGCGATCTCGTAGCAAAGTATGTTTCGGGCAATCATGGCATCCTGTTGGTCGCCATCGACGCCTCGCGACGAATTCGTCGAATTCGGATCCGAGGAGGCGATCGTCATGTCCATGGCTGAAGTCGTTCGTTTCGCGCGGGAACTCGAGTGTGGTTGGGACAGGACACAGCTCCCGATCGCTACGCAACCCCACTTCCTCAAACCCGACAAGTCGCCGTTCAGGAGGAGGCTGTATCCGGGCATCGACCCGTCAACGCTCGCCGAGGACGAGATCGAGGGTTGGATGGGGTACGCCCCGATGGGCTCCTCCGTCGCCACGGTGAAGCCGGCCAGAAACTCGAAGCGCCATTTCCGCGGATATCGGCCGGATCCCATCCGCAATCGGGCGATCGCGTACAATTCCCTCCTCGAGCGCAATTGGGCGCGCTGCCTTTGTGCGAACAGGAGGGTCGTCAGTATCGAGGAGCAGCCCGCCGCCATCGTATACGAGCTTCCCGGCGCCGGCAGCCACAGGCTCGATTTCCTGGCGACCTATGACGACGGTTATCGCATTGCCCATCTCGTCAAACCGTTGAAGTTCGTCAAGAAGACGAGGCTCTGGGACGTCGCGCGCGCGCTCATGGCCGGCCCCCTGCGGGAGATCGCGGACGAGCCGGTGATCGTCACCGAACTGGAAGCGAGCGATGCGCGCGCTTGGAACGCGAAGATGGTGCTGCGCCACTTGCGGTCCAGAAACGAGTTCGACGATCGCCGGACACGGCAGGTTGCCAGCCAGTTCGCTGGCGTCTTCTCGCTCATGGACCTGCTCCGTTTCTTCAACGACAGAGCGGCGGCGCGGGCCGCGGTCTGGCGGTTGATCTACGAAGGCAGCTTAGAGATTGCATTCGACGACCAAAGGCTGGCCGATAGCGGCTATCTGAAAACTACGCCGATCCTCTTGCAGAAGCTGGAGGAGCTTCCATGAGTCTCGGGAAGTTGCCCCGCGCCAAGGAGGTCGAAAAACTTCCGATCAGATTCCACCCCCTGAGCAAGCTCGTTCTCGACGGGCAGGAATGGCGCTGCGTGGAGTTCAGGAAGGACGGCGTGATCGTCCAACTTCAGGACGGCTCCGGAGTTGAAACCTTGTGGCGTCACTCGTTAGTCCGCGAAATGCTCTCTCGACCAGAGTCTCCGCTCGTGGAATACAAAAAATTCTACGCGAGGGACCAGGTCCGGCGGCGTGCGACCGGCCTGGAGCTGCTACGGACCTGCACAGCCATCGAGCGCGTGCACGCAATGAGACGCTTCGAGTTCGTCAGCCGTTTCCTGAGGATGCAATTTAAGAACCGGGAAGAATGCAGGGCGGCGATTGCTGCAGGACGCGAACCGCCCCAGCGCCTGACCCAGGACGACGAAGTCTTCCAACGGGCTATCGATTTGATTGCTTTCCAGCTCTACGAGGAACGCAGTGAGAAGACATTGACCTGGAAAGGAGAACCACGACCCAAAGGAGGACATAAGGCAAAATTAAAGCCGCAGACGGAAACAAAGATAGAATTTTTCTCACCAAGCAGCCGTAGCGTGTCCACCTGGATCAAGCGTTATCGCGAAGCGGGAAACAGCATCGTCGGGCTTATCGACAAGTACGACCACTCGTCACGCAGCAAACTGCCTGAAGAGATCGAGGCGCTCGTCGAAGAACATATATCCAAATGGGAGCGTCAGAAACCCCGCGGAAGCCGAAGGACCCAGTGGGAACTGATGGTTGCGCCGTTTGGCGATAACCCTCCGATCTCCTACGTTGCCTTCTGCTCGCGTATCCGGAAGCTACCGGCTTTCCGTCATGACATTCGCGAATTCGGCGAGGAAGCGCTCAACGAGTGGAAGCCTGGTCGTGGCGGCTTCGATGTCATCCTGCCATTCGAACTTCTTCAGATGGACGAATGGACGATGCATCTGGCGACGCTGCTGAAGTTGTCGTCGGCAAAGGTGACTCTCACCCGACAGCAGCAGCGGGCGCTCAAAAAGATCCGCCTGACGGTGGTCGCCGTGATTGACGTTGCCAGCCGAGCCATCGTCGCCATGAAGGTCTTCAAGGAAAAACCCTCGACGAAGGCGGTCATTTCCACTCTTGCCATGGTGCTTCAGGACAAGACGGAGATGGCGGTCGCCCTCGGTTGCGAGACCCCGTGGGATATTTTCGGCTTGTTMGACGAGATCACGACCGACAATGGGTCGTGGTATCACACCGAGGCCTTCCACCAGTTCGTAATGGATTTGGGCGCCGAGCTGACATGGGGACCTACTGAACACCCTGAGGCGAGACCGAACATCGAGGGCCTCTTCAAGGCCACGTCGAAGGGCGCCTTCGACTCCTTCTCCGGACAGACGTTTTCGTCGATCGAGGAGAAGGGCGACTATGACCCGTTCACGGACGCCAGCGTCCTATATGACAAAGCCATCGAATGCCTGTTCCGATGGGCCTTGGACATCTATCACCGACGCCCCCACCAGGGTGCGGGGATGTTCACCGCGGCGCCTCGCGACGAGTATTATAGGCTATGCCAAGAACACGGCGTCACCGCATGGCCTACTGGCGAACTCGCGCACGTGCTGGGAATTCATACCGAGCGCTTGATGCGCGGAAAGGGTCTCCGGTTCCTTGGGATCTATTACTCCTGCAAGCCGCTTCATCACGCGTGGAGAAACCGCACCAAGGAAGAGAAGAACGAGAAGTTCCTGTTCCGGATCGACGCTGGCAATCTTGCATCGGCATCTGTGCTCGTCGGCGACGCGTGGTATCCCCTGAAGGCCGACGTCGACGGCCTGGAAGGCTTTTCACTCCTCAACTGGGTCGCCCTCATCGAAAAGCTCGAACTCTACAATGCGCAGAACTCTAGCGTGAACCGCGAGGTCCGATTGCGGACCATGGAATACCTGCGGGAACAGGGCGAGCTCCAGCGGCTGGACGCAGGTCTCGGCCACTCGCTCTTCATGGAAGACCGCATCGAGCGTCTCGAAGCCCGCATGGACCGCGACTTCGAATTCAATTCAACAACGCCGATGGAAGTTCTCCTGGCCGACCGCTGGGTGCCAAACAGCAGGTTCCTCGAGCTGTCGGGCATCACCGCGGTCGAGTTCAGGAACCCGCCCGGAACCGACGAGAACCGCAAAGCGCAGCCGCCTCGCGAGCAAGCTCCAAAGCAGCCGCAGCCGGCCACGTCCGCCGAAACGACTAGATTCCGGCCTGCAGCCATCGACGACCGATTCAACAAGTAGGTGAGTACAATGACAGACGAATACAGACGCGAGCTTCAGGATCATATTCGTGCTTCGATGGACCCGCACCGCCTCAGGGTCGCGGACCGGATGGCCGAGATCAACGGCAGATATATCGGGCTGACCCGCGACGCTCATCTGGCGGCCGCCCTGGATGGACTGATAGCCAGCATGTCCACCCCGGAGCCCGATCAACAGGACAAACGGCGGATCGTGGCCGTGGTCGGCGAATCCGACGCGGGCAAGACGACGGCTTTGAAGCGGCACACTGCCGAAATACGCGCCCTGCAGTCTTTCGATTCTGGCGGGATCACGTTCAACCCTTTCCTGCAGATGCTGGCGCCATCTCCGTCCTCGCTCGACCTCATCGGAGGAGAGATGATGCGAGGCGTCGGGTACCCTGTGCGTCGAGACGCGAAACCAAAGGGAGCCTGGCAACAGGCGCGTGAGATGCTGCCCCGTCATAGGGTCGGATGCATCTGGATCGACGAAGCGCAGGACGCGGTCGAGACGGCAACTATCCCGGAGGCGAAAGTTATCGGAAATGCCTGGAAGAATCTGGTTCAAATGCCGGACTGGCCCGTGCGGCTGATCGTGAGTGGGGTTCAGCCACTCCGGACCTTCCTCGAACGCCCGCAACTCAAATCTCGCGTGACGATCGTGCATTTCGACCAGATCGATCCCGTCCTGAACGGCGACACGATCKACACCGCCATGGAGATGATCATTGAGGACCACGCCGGGCTTCGCCGCAGCGCGGAACTTAAGGCGGGCGCGGAGCACTATGACGATTTTCGGCTTCGMCTTTCGCACGGGTCCGACAAGGAGTTCGGATCTGTCGTGAAAACGATCCGCAGCGTTGTGGAGCTCGCACTTCTGGATCGTACGGACGTCGTAACGAAGGACCATTTCGTGCGGGCGTATGATGTTCACGCAGGCAAGCCACCGCACGAGAACGTGTTCACGGCGCCAAACTGGGCGGAGCTTGTCATCAAATCGTACGACGTCAACGCCACGGTCCCCACATGGGCGCGCGTAGGTGCCAAGAAAACGCAGCGCAAGTACGGAGAGCGCCCTTGAGCCTTCTCCATCTTACCGTTCCCGCGTATGAAAACGAGATTCTCGGCAGCCTCTGCTCGCGGACCGCGGCTACGAACGGCATCGAGAGCGCTCATCTCTTCGCAAAAGACATGGCGTTTAGTTTTGTGAGGTTCCGAGGAGGAATGGAGCCGGACCTCACGCGGTTCGCGGACCTTACAGGAATTCTGCACGACACCCTCTCCACGATGCCCAGAGTCCATGACGGTGCACTGAAGTGGAGAGGTCATGTTTTGAGAAAGCAGGACGTGGTCAACACTGTCAGGTTCTGCCCCGAGTGCATTCAAGAAGCCGCAAGCGGCCGACACCCCGAGTTCAAGCAGTATCAGAGGGCCGAATGGGCAATCCGGGCCGTCGCTTGTTGTGAAGTCCATGGACGACGACTGGTGAGCATCGCCCGTAAGGTCGAAAGCCACCGTCGCTTCGATCTTTGCGCAGCGCTGCGAGAATGGCCCGATTTGTGGATGTCGCGTTGTGTTCCTGCTGATCGGCGCAAGGATGTCCTGGGAGAAAAGATCATCGCGCGTCTTTACGGACAACACCCAAGCCCGGAATGGGTGGATACCCTTTCGCTCAACGCCGTCCTCTGGATGAGCGAAGCTATCGGAACGACGCTTCGTCACGGCAGCGGTGCGAGGTATCACCTCTTGAACGACGAGGAAAGCGAGGCAGCGCGCGAGGAAGGTTTTCTGCTTCTGAGCGAAGGAAGGACCKCGGTCGTCGAGCATGTGGAGAGGTTAATCTMGGTTTTCCCAAGCAGGAAACAGAACAGGGAGGCCGCGCTGTTTGGTCAATTGTATCAGACCGCTCGCAGGACTTACTATGATCCCGAATTAGACCCGCTTCGGGAGATTCTGCGAGAGGTTGGGAACGAGACCCTCCCGTTTGACCGAAATCGATTGATCGCAATGCGCGCCAAACCGATTGAAACGGAATTGAACCGCGACCAGTTCGACACATTGTCGCTGGGCGGAGCGGCGGACTTTCTCGATATGCCTTTGGCCCATCTGCAGGCGTTGGTTAAGTTGGGGAGGATTGCACCCGCTGCATGCGATGGCTCCAGCCGACGGAAGACGACGTTTAAGCAGGAGCATCTGCGCGGACTTCTAAAATTGCTGAAAGAGCACGCGGGACACGAGGTCAATAAGAGCACAAGGGTTACTTTGGAGACAGCCGTCCACCTGGCAAAATGCTCTCCCGAACAAGCACTGAGATTGCTCATGGAGCGACGGCTGAAGACCGCTCAGGTCATTCGATCGAGGCCGGGATACTCCGCGATCCGGTTGCGTGCCTCGGAACTCTCAGCACTCACAAACATGCCTGCCGACGGCGCGCTCCCCTTCGAGGAAGTCAAACATCGATTGGGTATCAGTCTCAAGGACGCGAAGGCGTTGTCAGTAAAAGGACATCTTCCCACAGAGATGCGCGAGACGGCGTCGTTCGGCCAATGGCAAAAAGTTGTCCCTGTGTCGGCCTTCGAAAAGTTTTGCCGCAAGTACGTATCGCTCGATGAACTCGCAAGATTGGACAAGGGTCCCAGGTCAAAGGGGCTCGTTCTTCGCCGCCTTCGCGCGAAGGGCGTTGAGCCGGTCTTCCCCCCCGGTGAAATTTCGAAACGCTTCTTTTTGCGGTCTGCGATCTGACCAAGATGCAGCAGAATTTGTGCCGGGATTGCCCGGCATTTTTTTTGATCTAAGCGCTGGGGAAAAACGATGCCTTACATTGGGAATTCGATTCCATTATCGATTATACAAAATCAATAGCTTGTGTGCCTGGCTGGGAAGAACGATCCATTATTTCCCATTTAGCTGTGATACAGAAGCATTCAGGTGCTTAGGGAAGACGGTTATGCGGTATCTTCGATCCGGGCCGCGGCGACGTCAGACAGAAGAAACGGCCGTTTCGCGGAGAAAAACAATTGGTCTGCGATCAGGGGAAATCGCCGACAGAAATATCCGCGTCATTCTGGAGGCGATCCGCCGGCACGGTCCGTTGACCCGTATGGAACTCGGCCAGCATTCCGGCCTCACCGGGCCAGGAATTACCAACATTCTGCGCCGCCTAAGTGATGGAGGATTGGTGACGTCGCACCGTCGCAATGGCGCCGGCAATAGCGCAACCGCTACCGAATTCGCCCTGCGGCCGGATGGTGCGTTTTCGATCGGTGTCAGGGTTCGCCGTAACCGGGGCGAAGCCGTCCTTATAGATCTCAGTGGCCAAGTTCATGATCGCGAATACTTTCCCCTCACCTCAACGACGAGAGTCCCCTCAATCCTTTCCGCCACCCAAGCCATCATCGGCAGACATGCGGGCCTGCCGATTATCGGCTTGGGGATCGGGGCAAACGACTGGAGCGCAGAGGAAAGCGATGAGCTCGACGCAGCATCGACGCTTGCCCGTAGCCATGTGGAGAACGAGTGCACTGCAAGCCTGCTAGCCGAGCGCACCATCGGCGCTCCTGCCCCCGAAGGCGGACTGGCAATGATCATCATCGACGATGATGTCCAGGCCGGCTTCCTCGTTCGCGGCATTCCTTATTCAGGCATGCATGGACGCGCGGGCAGTATCGGCGAGATGCTGACCGGCCCCGACAATGTCCGCCTGAACACCGTAGTCGGCTTCGCTGCCCTGCGTGCGCTGGTCAGCGATGACGAATTCGAGCGCCTTATTGCGGGTGAGGAACCCTCGTCCCCTCAGTTGACGCAGTGGATCCGCGATGCCGCAAGCCACCTGCTCGACCCGATTATAGCGATGGCCGGCTTCATTGCTCCCGGCGTCATCATGATTGGCAGCGATCTGCCACGAAGCGTTATCGAGGCACTGATCCACCAGCTCTCCGTCGAACGCCGCGACACATCCAAACGGCCCTTCCTGACGCCTTGGATTTCGCCGATGAAGCCGGCAAGCTTCAGCGGCGGCGGCGTGGCGCTGGGGGCGGCATTATTGCCTTTCCTCCACGCCTTGCTGCCTCCGATTTCCGCCTGACGTCCGGTTTGTCGGATCAGGCAAGTGCCTCGTCCGTGTGGCTGATATCCGAAGCTAGCGCCTTGTCGAGCACCTTCTGGATATTCGCCGCTCTACGGAACGAAGGTTCCTGGGTTCTACCCGACCGGACGGCCTGCACGAACCGCTGGTAATTTGTCTCCACCGGATCGAAGGGAATGTCGCGCCATGTTGCGGTGTGAACATCTTCGCCGAGGCAGGCGCGAAGCGTCGACTTTCCGGTATCGTAGATCATCTCGATCGAACCGGTCTCGCCATAGACCCTGAGACGCAACTGATCCATCTGACCAGCAGCGGTTCGGGTCGCCTGGATGGTGCCGATTGCACCGGTCGTGAAGTCGACGTTCATGGTAAAACTGTCATTCGCATCGAGATCATATTCGCCGATCCTGTCGTCCGGCGCCTTGTTGAAGGTTTTCAGCCGCGCGAAGACGTGGGCGACGTCGAGACCCGAACCGTAGGACGCGAAATCTACAATATGGATGCCGATATCGCCGAGCGCGCCGTTCGACCCGTGCTTCTTGCTGAGGCGCCACAGCCATTTGCTCTCGCTCTTCCAGTCGCCCCAATGGCGCCCGACAAGCCAGCTCTGCAGATGCGATGCCTCGACATGCCTGACCTCGCCGATCTCACCGGCAAGCACCATCTGCCGGCCCGTCTGCAAGGCGGGCGAATTGCGATAGGTGAAGTTGACCATGCCGACCTTGCCGGCTTTCTCGATGGCATCGGTCATTTCCATCGCCTTGATGGCGTCGGTCGCTAGCGGTTTTTCGCAAAACACATGCTTGCCCGCCGCAATCGCTTGAAGCGTTGTCGGGTGGTGGATGCGGTCGGGCGTGACGTTGGCAACGGCATCGAACTCGCCCCAGGCAAGGGCCTCCTCCAGAGTGCTGAAATGGTTGGAAATGCCGTGTTCCGAACAAAAGGCCGCCAGCCGCTCGGGCACGACATCGACGCCGCCCACGACGCTGACGCCGTCGATCGCCTTGAAATTTGCAGCGTGCTGGTTGGCCATTCCACCAGTGCCGAGAATGAGTAAGCGCATCTTCTCCTCCATAGATATCGGGGTCAGCCACCTCACGTAGCCGAGACAAAACCTTGCCTGCGCCATCGCGGACGGCCGCAACGGCTCGGAGTTCTCTGATGTGGAAATGCGGCTGYGGTCCGCTAACTGGTATTGAATGTCGCCGGCATCTTAATCCTCCCAAGCTGCGGCTTGACATCAAATCAAAGTAACTTAATCTAATTAATGCAGCATGGAAATGAGGAGAGGTCAACCGACCACCAGGCTGTATCCGTTTAAAATGGGGAGGAGACCCATCATGAAGAGAGCGTTCATCAGCGCATTAGCGCTGAGCACAATGTTATTTTCAGTGCCTACGGTATTTGCCCAGGAGCTCGCGATAAAGGACAGGATCGGCGCTGCCGATGCGCCGAAAACCCTGGTCGTCCGGCTCACGAACGACAGTCCCAACAACGCCGATCCGGCAATTGCCGACGGCTATCAGAAACTCTTCGTCGATTTCATCAAGAAGCATCCCGACTGGAAACTGCAAATGCAGTTCATGTCGGCCGACATTGGCACCGAACAGGCCAAGATGCTGGAGCAGGCCAAGGCCGGCAATGCTCCGGATTGCGCCGCAGTCGATTCCTTCGTGCTCTCGCAGTTCATGGTCAACCATGTGCTCGCCGACTTCACGCCTTACTTCTCCAAGGAAGAGGTCGCCGACCTGTTCCCCTTCATCCGCAGCGGCATTACCGACAAGGATCAGACGGTCCGTGCGTGGTGGTGGGATACCGACCTTCGCGTGCTCTACCGCAACAAATCCATCGTTGCCGATGCACCGCAGACCTGGGATGACCTGAAGAAGGCCGGGCTTTCCTCCGTCGAGCAGGGCATGGAAGGTATCCTCTTCAACGCCGGCCGCTACGAGGGGTCCACCTTCGACTGGCTGGCGAACTACTGGGCGCTCGGCGGCAAGCTCGTCGACGATTCCGGCAAGCCGGTCTTCGGTGAGGGCGAAAACAAGGAGAAATTCCTCAAAGCCCTGAACTACTACAAGGACCTCGTCGATTCCGGTGCAGCGCCGAAGCGCGTGACAACCATCGGCAACTATGACGACCTGAACGCCGCCGCGGCGGCCGGAACCACCGCGCTCTTCATCGGCGGCAACTGGCAATATGCCCAGCTGAAGGTCACGCTCGACGAGGAAGAGTTCAAGAACTGGACCTTCTCGCCGATCCCCGGCCCGACCGCCGATCAGCGCTCCACGGGTACCGGCGGATGGACGATCGCCTCGTTCAGCAAGGACAAGGACAAGGTGGAGATGTGCGCCAACCTTGCCCGCGAAGTCTATATGGGACCGGCAAACGCGCTGCAGCAGCAGCTGCCGACGCGCAAGTCGCTCTTCGACAAATATGATGTCTTCGCGACCGAAGCCAACAAGACTTTTGCCGGGGCTCTCGTCAACGGTCAGGCCCGTCCAGGCGCCCCGATCTATCCGGAAATCTCCAACCAGATCCAGATCATGATGGGCGACGTGCTCTCCGGGACCAAGAAGCCGGATGAGGCTCTGGACGCCGCGTTCAACGCGACGATGGAGGCTTACAAGCGTCTCTAACGATTGAGATCGCGGCGACGCCCGTGACGGGCGTCGCCGGTCGTGTCAAACCCGGACAGAGAAGCCCAATGAGCCCCATTGCCATCGAGGTTGCCAGCCCGCCTCACAGCAGATCGTTCATGCGCCGTTTTGCCGGGGCACCATTGCCCTGGATCATGCCCGTGATCATCGTCATCGGCATCTTCTATCTCTACCCTGTCATCGACGTGTTCCGTCTGTCGTTCACCAACGCAACGCTGATCGGTGACAATCCGGTCTATACGCTTGGCACGATTACGAACGCGCTGACTTCGCCACAGCTGCCCGACATCATGTGGGCAACCCTGATCTTCGTCGGCGGCAGCGTCATCGGCCAGCAGATACTGGGTCTTGCCGTTGCCGTCGTCGTCATCAGAGGCGAAAAGCGCGGCCTGTTCGGCACGACCATCCTGCGCACCACCGCACTCATCGCCTGGGTCGTGCCAGGCATTGCGGGCGGCATCATCTGGCAGATGCTGTTTTCCGAAGCCCCCTATGGCGCGCTGAACAGCATCTTGCGGCTCATGCACCTGCCTGTTGTCGCGTGGCTTTCCGATCCCGCGATCGCCCCATGGTCGGCGCTGATCTCAAATATCTGGCGCGGCACGGCCTTCTCGATGGTCGTCATGTACGCCGCCCTCAAAGCGATCGACCCCTCGCTCTATGAAGCGGCCGATGTCGACGGCGCAACGGGCTCACAACAATTCCTCTTCATCACCCTTCCCCAGTTGCGCGCGGCCATGCTCGTCAACATGATCCTCATAACCATCATGACGCTCAACACCTTCGACGCGATCATCACGCTGACGGGCGGCGGACCCGGGCGCGCCACCGAGGTCATCTCGCTCTATGTGTTCAATATTGTCTTCCGCAATTACGACCTTTCCGGCGGGAGTGTGCTTTCCGTACTGATGCTGATAATCAGCCTCGGACTTGCCTTTGTTTACGCATCGTTCCTGCCGAAGGAGGAAGAGCAATGAGCAGGCGCACCGGCACACGCTTCGGCGACTTCCTGAGCTACCTCTTCATGCTGGCGATGTTCGTCTTCTTCGCCGGTCCCCTCTCCTATCTCCTGTCGATGGCCTTGCGTGACAGACGCGAAATCTATCGCGGCGTAGCGCGCTACATCCCGCACAATCCGACCATCGACAATTTCGTTACCGTCCTCAACAACAGCTACTTCCCGATCTATCTGTGGAACGGCCTGAAGCTCGCAGCCTTCAGCGGTTTCGGCGTCCTGATCGTCGCCTTGCCCGCAGCTTACGCATTTTCCCGCTTCCAATTCAGGGGCAAGGGCCTGTCGATGATGGGGCTTCTTCTGTTCCAGATGATCTCACCGTTGGTCATCATGGTGCCGCTCTACCGCTACATGAACCGTCTCGGCCTGCTCGACACGCATTTTGCGGTCACGATGGTCTACATCGCTCTCGGCGTACCGCTCGCGACGTGGCTGTTGAAAAGCACAGTAGACAGCATTCCGCGCAGTCTCGACGAGGCGGCAATGATCGACGGATGCAACCGGTTTTCGGTGTTTTGGCGGATCGTCTTGCCACTTTCGGCGCCTGGCATCGCTTCCGTCTTCATCATCACCGTAATTGCGGGGTGGTCGCAATTCCTCGTGCCTTTTCTTCTGCTCACGCAAAACAATCTGATGCCGATCGGCGTCGGGATCTTTAACTTCCGTGGCATGCAGACCGACTCGTCCATCCAGCTGCTCGCGGCCGCCTGCCTGATCTCCGTCGTGCCGGCGATCGTGGCGTTCCTGTCGCTCCAGCGGCTGATCCTCGGCGCCATGACCAGCGGCGCGGTGAAGGGGTAAGACCGGTTTGCGTATCCGTGGCTGACAGAGGATTTCGACCCATGAACCAAACGACCGGCGCCAGGCTGTCTCCCGACCTGACGGGGGCCAATGTCGAGGACGCGGGCGAGCACAACAGAGCCGTCGTGCTGCGTTGCATCCATCGGCAGGCACCAATTTCGCGCGCCGAGATCGCCCGACAGACCGGTTTTACGAAACCGGCGATCGCCCGGATCGTTGATCGCCTGCTCGACGAGGGCCTGATCATCGAAGCCCGCCGTCGGCATGGACTACGGGGCCAACCGGCAATCGAGCTCGAGATCAATCCCGACGCCTTCTTCGCGATCGGCATCAACATCGATCGCGATCACCTGACGATTGTCGCCGTCGATGCCGTCGGCAACGTACGCGCCCGCGTGCACCACGAAAAACGCTATGTGCGCCCGGCCGAATTCATGCAACTAACGGCTGACGCGATATCGCATTTCCAGCGAAGCCGCCTGATCGACGACGCGCATCTGGCCGGCATCGGTCTTGCCATGCCGGACTGGCTCGGAGAGATCCCCTTCCTTGGCATGCCCGACGACTATTCGGAATGGATGGAATTCGACGTGCGCGCAGCACTCGAAAGCCTGACGCAGCATCCGGTCTTCATCGAAAATGAGACCAATGCCGCAGCGCTTGCAGAACTCGACTACGGCCTCGGGGCGGAAAGCCGCAGCTTCTTTTATATCGCCATCAATGCCTGCCTGGGCGGAGGCCTTGTGCTCGATGGCAACGGCCATCGTGGCGCCATGGCGCTGAGCGGCGAAATCGGCTGGCTGCCGATTGCCGATGATCGGGACAAGGAAGCGCCGAAAGTCGATCTTCTCGGCGAGATGGTGACGATGTTTTTCCTCTACAAGTTTCTTGGCGAGCACGGCGTCCATGCAAGCCTGCCTCAAGACCTCCTGGCACTTGATGCACGCGGCAAAGCTCTGGTGTCGACGTGGCTGAAGGAAATGAGCGCGCATCTTGCAGTTGCGGTCAAGCATATCGGCATGATCGTCGATCCCGACGCCATCATCATCGGCGGCCGACTGCCGATCCGCATGATCGACGAGTTGCTGCGTTACGTTCACGAACATCTGACGGCCGGAGACACCACGTTGCCCTCACTGCATCGTGCCTCGATCGGCGAGGATGCTTCGGCGCTCGGTGCGGCAGCGATGCCGATGGGGGCAGCCCTGATGCTRGCATCTGCCGACGCAGTRCAACGCACCCGTTCGCCCCTCAAATTCATGGATCGCCTGAACAATTGAAACAGCCGGCAAGGCCGCTCGGAGGATTTTGATGAGGATTGGTTTTTACACGTCGACATTCAACGACCGGCCGCTTGAGGAAGTGGTGGATTTCGCAGCTTCTGCCGGTTTCGATGCGATCGAAATCGATGTCGGCGGCCATATCAAGACGCCGGAGAGGGTGCGGGCCGCCGTGGCACTTGCTCGCGACCATAATCTCTTCGTCTCCTCGATCACCTATTTCGGCAACCAACTCGATGCGAACACCGGCAAGCGCGGCGAGCTTCGCGCCCGTACGGAGGAATTTGCCCAGGCGATCGGCGAAGCAGGCGTGCCGATCTTCGTGATCTTTCCCGGACGCGACGAGGATGTCGACGACGAAGCCAACTACGATGATTTTGCCGAATTCGCCAACGGGCTGATCGCCAGGACGACGTCAAGCGGTCTTGTCTTCGCGATCGAAAACTGGCCAGGCCCCAAGGACAACTTCATCGGAACCACGCCGAAGGGCTGGCAGGAGCTCTTCCAACGGATACCCGACCGACGCTTCGGTCTCGAATTCGATCCTTCACACCTCATCCGCATCGGCGTCGACCCCTATGCCGCGATGGACGCGGTCAAGGATCGCATCGCCATCCTCCACGCCAAGGATACTGCAATCGATGCGGCCGCACAGCAGGCAGTCGGCTATCACGGCAAAGGCTGGTGGCAATACAAACTGCCGGGCAAAGGCCTGCTCGACTGGCCACGCTTCCTGCGCCAGGCCCGGACCAACGGCTTCGACGGCAGCCTGTCGATCGAGCACGAGGACGCCGCCTACGGATGGCCGGGCAAGGATCTCGATGCACGAAAAGAGGGCGAACGCCTCGGCCTTGCCTACCTCAGAAACGTCTTGGACAAGCTTTGATAGCGACCTGGGAGGGAAAAAATGGCCCATGTTAGAGTGAACAATGCGCGCAAGGACTATGGTGCGTTCAAAGCCATCAAAGGCGTGTCGGTCGATATCCGCGACGGCGAGTTCGTCGTTCTCGTCGGCCCCTCGGGCTGCGGCAAATCCACCCTGCTCAGAATGATCGCTGGTTTGGAAGACATCAGTTCGGGCGAGATCCAGATCGGCAAACATATTGTCAACGAGCTGGCGCCAAAGGATCGCGATATCGCAATGGTGTTCCAGAACTATGCCCTTTATCCACATATGACGGTCGCCAAGAATATGGGCTTCTCGTTGCGGCTGAAGCGCATGCCAAAGACGGAAATCGATCAGCGTGTCGGCAATGCCGCAAAGATCCTCGGCCTGGAAGCGCTTCTCGAACGGTTTCCGAAGCAGTTATCGGGCGGCCAGCGCCAGCGTGTTGCCATGGGCCGCGCGATCGTTCGAGACCCTGCCGTCTTCCTTTTCGACGAACCTCTGTCGAACCTCGATGCCAAGCTTCGCGTCCAGATGCGATCCGAGATCAAGGAGCTGCATCAGCGCCTGAAAACGACGACGATCTATGTGACACACGATCAGATCGAGGCGATGACGATGGCGGACAAGATCGTCGTGATGAAGGACGGCGTGATCGAGCAGTCGGGCTCGCCGCTCGAACTCTACGACCGGCCGAACAACCTCTTCGTCGCCGGTTTCATCGGCTCTCCCGCCATGAACTTCATTAGGGGGAGCATGACGAACGATGGTTTCCGGACCGAAGACGGGCTCGTCCTGCCGAGCGAGCGACKCCCATCAGGCGCCGTCACCTACGGCATTCGCCCCGAGCACATCGCACTCGACCCCAACGGCATCGAGGTAACAACCGCCGTCGTCGAGCCCACAGGGTCCGAGACATTGGTGATTGCCCGTCTCGGCACGCAGACGATCAGCTGCGTCTTCCGGGAGCGGATCAGAGCAGCCCCCGGCGATATACTGCGGATCGCTCCACTCCACGATGCCGTCCACCTGTTTGACGAAGGCGAGCAACGCATCACCGCAGGCGAACCGGTGCTGAACTAATTGCAGCCGACAAAACATAGACAACAAGCCCTGATTTCGTCTGTCATCGAGGATTAGCGAGGGTGGCAAGCCGGGCTTCGATCTGTCTGGCTTGCCGGGCCAATTCGGCTCCGAAAACCTCGACCAGTTGCGACGGCGGCCGATGGATCGGCCTCACGATGTTGACGGAAAACGGGATCGAGAACGACAACCGGCGAAGATGAATGCCGTTGCCGGCATAATCCAGGGCCGTCAGAGGGTTGACGATGGCCAGGCCAATTCCCTCCCGCACCATGGAGCAGACGGATACTGCGCTATGGGTCTCGATGACCATGTGCCGCATGATGCCGGCGTTTCGAAAAGCCCGATCGATCTGTTGTCGGTAACTATCCGTCGCCGACAGGCTGACAAAGGATTGTCCTTCGAAATCGTCCGGTGAGAGAACAGCCTTTTCAAGAAGCGGGTGAGCGTCCGGCAGCACGCAGATCTCGTCGAGCGTCATGAGCGGGCTTACCGCCGTACCTTGAGGTGGATGGCCGACCTCCGTCAGGCCGAAGTCGTAGCGTTGTGCCGACAACCATTCCTCCAGCAGCGGCGACTCCTGCGGAACGATACTGATGCCCACGTTCGGGAACCGCTCGACAAAATGCCGGCAGGTCTGCGGCAAAAGCGATTGAGAAAAAACCGGCAGGCATAGGATGGAGAGCTGCCCCTGTTCGAACTGGCGCAGCGACGTCGCCGTGCTGATGATCCGGTCCAACCCGAAATAGGCGCGCTGCACTTCCTCGAACAATTGCAGAGCGTGCGCCGTCGGGCGAAGTCGGCCGCGCACACGCTCGAATAGCTGGATCTGGATAAGATACTCGAACCGCGCCAGCTCCCGACTGATCGTGGGTTGGGAGGTGGCCAACATGCCGGCCGCACCGGTGACGCTGCCGGTCGTCATGATAGCCCTGAAAACCTCGATATGCCGAAGGGTGACGGCCATGCAGACCTCATATCAGAATTGAATAGGATTTCCAAAAACTGATATTTTTCATATGCCCGCTTTTGTGGTCAACCCAGCAAGTGAAAACCGCATTGGCTGCGTGCGCGGCCCGCCATCTTTGGACAACCAGTGTCATGACCTTCATCTCTGCCGATCATCTCATCCCTCTCGCTCATGAGCATGGGACGCCCTTATGGGTGTACGACKCTCCGACGATCCGCAATCGGATAAGGCAGCTCGGCGGATTCGATGTGATCCGCTATGCACAGAAGGCGTGTTCCAACATGCACATCCTCTCCCTCATGCGTGAGGCGGGGGTGCATGTGGATTCTGTCTCCCTCGGCGAAATCGATCGCGCGGAGCGGGCCGGATTTTCCACCAGCGCGACCGCTGCTGGCGCCGCAGGCATCGTCTACACCGCCGATATTTTCGACCGCCCGACTTTGCGCCGCGTCGTCAACGACAAGGTCGAGGTGAATATCGGCTCCATCGACATGCTGCACCAGCTGGGGGAACTGTCGCCAGGTCACCGTGTCTGGCTTCGCGTGAACCCAGGCTTCGGCCACGGTCACAGCAACAAAACGAATACGGGAGGCGAAAACAGCAAGCACGGCATCTGGCATGCAGAGCTTACCCAAGCCGTCGAACTGGTTCGGCGATATCGGCTGAATCTCGTCGGGCTTCATCTGCATATCGGCTCCGGCGTCGACTACCGCCATCTCGAGCGGGTCTGCCATGCGATGACCGGCTTGCTAATCGATCTGGATCACGATTTCGAGGCGATCTCCGCCGGTGGCGGCCTATCGGCTCCCTATCGTCACGGGGACAAGGCGATCGATACCGCGCATTATTTCAGCTTGTGGGATAGCGTGCGCAAGCAGGCAGAAAGCAAGCTCGGCCATGCCGTACGCCTGGAGATCGAGCCGGGACGCTTCCTCGTGGCAGAAGCCGGTCTGTTGCTGGCCGAGGTCCGCGCCACCAAACAGGTTGGCCGAAATCACTTCACCCTCGTCGACGCAGGTTTCAATGACCTCATGCGCCCCGCCCTCTATGGCAGCTATCACGAAATCTCGGTTCTCCCGCACGATGGCCGAAGCCTCAGCCCATCCGAGCTACGTCCCACTGTCATAGCAGGCCCGCTCTGCGAATCGGGAGACGTATTCACGCAAGGGCCAGATGGTGTGGTCGAGACGCGGTCGCTCCCCCCTGCTCAGGTCGGCGATCTGCTCGTTTTCCATGGAGCTGGCGCCTACGGCGCCTCCATGTCGTCGAACTACAACAGCCGGCTTCACGCTGCCGAATATCTCCTGGACGGGGTAAACTCCCGGCTTATCCGTCGGCGCCAGACTATCGACGAGCTTTGCCAAATGGAATTGAGTGCGGGGCCTGCCGCGAAAGCGGCGTAAGCCCTGAAAACCCGGGAAGGATCATAAACGCCGAAGCCTTCGGCACCGGTACTGGAAGCCCATCGTCAGAGGTCGAGCACCAAATCGCCAGCGCTTTGATTGTGACCCTGACTGCTGATTTCGAGCTGCTTGGGGCCTGTTACCTCTTTGCGCTTCCTGGAACCCGTCTTCCTGCCTTTCGGAGGGAGCTCCCCTGACAATTCAAGGAGTTTTGCGGCAGGTCCCGCAGGTCCTGACATCGTCGTGGCAGCCTGCCCTTTCATCTTGTCGGGTTCGTTCTCAACGGCTGCGGTGGAAATGTCCGATAGCTCGATGTCGGATCGTGTGTTGGCGTTCGACTTTGCAATTTTGATTGCTGGGGCAGCGTCCTGCTGCATCTTCGGCGCGAAACGGATCATGAATGCTCATCTTCCCATTGGTTCGCTTTTTGTTCTCATTGAAAAGCGTACTTGTCAACTGGCTTCCTTCCGAACAGCCAGAAGTTCTCTCCTTCCCGAAGCTCCCTGACGAGAGCAGCACATTGTTACGGCGCGTGCCCAGACCAGCCGCCTCAGACGATCAACGTGTCTGGCATCATGCAAGGCTTCCAGATCTGTTTTCGATCAAGCCAGTTCGCCATTCTCGAGCCACCGCACCTCTCCTGGCGAAAGCCTGATGGCGGAGGCCGCCAGACTATGGCGAAGCTCCGCAAGGCTCGCCGGACCGATCAGGGGAACGACCGGCCAGGGCTGGTGCAGGACATAGGCGAGCGCGATCTGGATCGGATCCTTGCCGAGGCGACGACCAAGCTCCTCCGCCCGCCCCCTCTGCTGGAAATTCAGCTCGGAATACCAGGCACGGACCAGATCGTGATCCGAAAGTTTCTCCCGCCCCGCCCTGTTGGTGAAGAAGCCGCGCGCCTGACTGGACCAGGCAAAGTTGACCACCTGCCGCTCCCTCAGCCAGTTCTTCCAGGTAGCGTCCGACGAGGCGATGCATCCTGGCCAGACCGGATCGACCATTTCGGCGAGCGAAAAGTTGTTGGAAAGGACGCTGGGTCTCGTCTTGCCCGTGCGTTCGGCATAGTCGATCGCTTGATCCACGCGCTCGCGGGTCCAGTTCGATCCGCCGATCGGTCCACGGATGCGACCTGCCCTGACTTCCGCATCCATGGCGTCGACGAACTCGCCAACCGGTATGTCGGGATTGTCGCGATGCATGAAGTAGACATCGACATAGTCGGTCTGCATGCGTTCAAGGCTTACAGTCAGTTGCTTAGCGATGACGTCGGGATAGCAGAGCGGCGAATGTGCGCCCTTCTCGATGATCACCACATCGCTCCTGACGCCACGGCTGCGGACCCATTCGCCGATGAGCCGGTCCTGCGTCCCTCCCCCATACTGGAAGGCGGAGTCGATGAGATTGCCGCCGACTTCGAAGAATTCGTCAACGACAATCGCGGCGGCCGGGAAGGTTGAAAACAGCATCATGCCGAGTGCCAGCATCGAGCTTTCCTTCTCGATGCCGGGAATGTGGCCGCGCGGTACGATCACATCCTGGCGCCGGAGGATCTCGCCGGTCAGCGTCCTCGTCCGAACGGCGGGTGTCTCAAGGGCGTATTCCAGCCCGATGCCGGCGCGCCACTTGTCCATCACCTTGAGATTGCCAAGTGTGTCGAGGGCCGTCATGCCGGGGTAGGCAAATTCGCCCCGCCCAGCCTTGATCGCCTCTCCTGCCGCGTCGACCTCGAAGCTGTAGACATGACGGGGCTCTTCGACGGTGATGTCTTTCCGCTTTCCGGCGGCGTTAAACAGCCTGATGACGGCGGTGCCGCCCTGCTTGCCCGCGGCGAACCAGAAATGATCGATCTCGATCGAACCAGCCGTGCCGAAGATGCGAAGGACGTTGTCCTGCGCAAGTGACACCGAGCAGGCCACTTCGGCGACGATGCCATTCGGGAAGCGCAGGATGGCAGCGCTCCATTCGTCGACGCCCGTCGAACCGAGATGTCCGACGCCGAACACCTGGTCAGGCTCGATGAGGCCGTTCGGCTGGCCGATGCCGGCGATCAGGCGCACCATCGAAACCGGATATCCACCGACGTCGAGGATGCCGCCGCCGGCGAGATCGTTTGCAAACAGCCTGTGATCTTCTTCGAACGGTTTGGCAAAACCGAAGCTCGACTTGACCATGCGGACGTCGCCGATCGCCTTTTCCTTCAGAAGCTCGATCAGTCTCAGCGTCAGAGGATGCAGTCGGTACATGTAGGCTTCGCCAAGGAAGGTCCCGGCTGCACGTGCAGCGGTCTGCATGGCTTCGGCCTCGGCTGCCGAAAGGCCGATCGGCTTCTCGCACAACACATGCTTTCCGGCCCTCGTCGCCTTGATCGCCCATTCCGCGTGGGTCGGGTGCGGAGTCGAGATGTAGACGGCGTCGATCTCCTCGTCCGCCAGAAGAGCGTCGTAGCCGCGAAGGATCCGTGCACCCGGAAAGCGCTCGACCAGCTCCGGCCGATCCGGGTCGCGGGTGGCGATCGCATCCACGCGGCTCGTTCTTGATTGAGCAACGCCCGCAAAGAAGTCGCCCGCGATCCGGCCGGGGCCAAGGATGCCCCAGCGAATTCTATCCGTATCGGTCATATCGTTTTCCTAGCCTGTCGGGCCGACGGCGTTTCCGGCCGCGGTGTGTTTCAGGAGAGCTGCACCACGGCGCAGCCGTAACCGTCGAGCGCGAGCGTGCCGTCCACCGGCTTGCCTGCGTCAAGAAGATCGGCGCCAGCGGGAACTCGAGCGATCGTGGCGGGCTTGTCCGTGTAGTTCTGGATGAAGAGAAGACGGCGATCCTCGTTCATGCGCATCGTCACCTCGACACCCTCGGGCAAGTCGGCGATCAGCGGCTCGATCCCGGCATCCCCAAACAAGCGTTCCGACAACGCCTCCGTCAGATCGGGCGTCAGATAGGTGCCGAGATAGACGACGCGGCCCTTACCGACCTTCCTGGATGTGGCCATCGGCGTTCCGTCGGCGTAGCGGTTGGACCAGACGGCGATCGCATCGACATCATCATCGACGCTCAGGTTTTCGTAGAAATATCCGGCCGTCAGCTCACGATTGCCGATCTTGAAGCGGCGCTCGCGCCTATGGGATTCAGCGGGCCTGTTCGGCGGCACGACCAGGCCGCCGGATCGCTCCATGACCTCGAACAGGCCCTTGGCGCCAGGGGCCGCAAGCCGGCCGAAATCTTCCACCCGCACACCCGTCAGCTCCGAAAGTGACGTTCCGGGCGCCGTCTGCCTGATCACGTGATTGTTCTCATCGCGCGTTCCCGTCCGGGCGCCGAACACCACCGTGCCACCCTGCTCAGCGAACGACTTCAGGCGCTCCGTCCATTCGTCCTTCCACATGACCCAGTGCGGTACGTAGAGGAGTTTCAGCTTCGAGAGATCGTCTTCGGGATGAATGAACCCGCAGGCGATACCCCGATCGTAGCAATATTGATGCAGCAGAACGGCGTCGTCCTGAGGGCTCGGCAGACCGATCGGATAGGTCTTGTGCGCCTCCTGATTGTCGAAATCCGATCCGGCAATGCCGACGTCCATGCGCACATAGGTGCCGAGGATCCTATCCTGCAGCGCCGTCATCTCGGTGGCGAAGCGCTGTGCTTCGTCATAGCGATGGCGCGGGACGTCGTCGTGATCGATGATCCCCATCCAGTAGATCTCGGCGCCGAAATGGGCAGGCCGCCAACGGAAGAACATCAGCCCGTCGGCGCCGCGCGCAACGGAGGACATCGCCATGCGGCGCATTTCTCCGGGCTCCGGCGTCAAGGTGCAAAATCCCGGCTGGCTGCCGAAACTGGATTGCTGTTCGGGGACAATATAGTTGCCGGAAAAGCCCCGGCAGATGTCGAGATGGAGCGCCTGCACTTTGGCGTGATTGCCGATACGCTGAAACTCGTCGTAGAGCATCGGATAGATGTCGTAGCCGACGAAATCGAGATCGGTCGTGAACTGTCCACGGAAGTCGATATCCCGCAGGCCGCCCAGATTGTGGAAGACGAACCAGGACGGTTTGACGGCACGCAGGATTTCGACCTGATCATGCTGGAAACGCGCCGTCGCGAAGGCCAGGAAGCGATGGTAGTCCTGCATATGGCCGGGGCTCGGGAACGTCGGCCCGAAATCGATCGGCAGCACCACCTGGTCGAAGCTCTGGTAAGCGGTCGCCCAGAAATCCCCTCCCCAGGCGTGATTGAGCTTGTTAATCTCGCCGTACTTCCKGGCGAGAAAGACCTGAAACTCGCTGAGCGTCGCCTTTGAAAAGCTTTCCGGCATGCTGGTGTTGAGTTCGTTGTCGGTCTGCCAGCCGACGACACGTGGATTGTCACGATAGTGCTCGGCCATCGCTTTCGTGATGCGCCGGCTGTGCTCGCGAAACACCGGACTTGCAGTGTCGCAGTGCTGGCGCGACCCGTGGCTCATCGGCCGGCCCTTGCCATCCACCCTCAGGATCTCGGGATGCGCGACGGTCAGCCAGCGCGGCGGTGTGGCCGTCGGCGTGCACATGATCGTATCGATGCCATGCTTTGCGAGGACGGCGATTGCCCTGTCGAACAGATCGAAATCGAAACGTCCGAGTTCAGGTTCGAGAATATGCCAGGCAAATTCCGCCATCCTGACGATATTGAAGCCGGCTTTAGCCATGCGCTCGGCGTCGCGCTCCCAATAGCTCTCGTCGACATGTTCGGGATAGTGCGGAGCGCCAACGAGAAAGCGGTTGGTCTTGACCGGATTCCAGGCKGAGATTTTTGCTGACTTGTTTTCAGACACGGGCGTCTATCCTGATACTTATTTGT
The DNA here is from genome assembly GCF_056397645.1 of Rhizobium sp. 05L429. Taxonomy (NCBI): domain Bacteria; kingdom Pseudomonadati; phylum Pseudomonadota; class Alphaproteobacteria; order Hyphomicrobiales; family Rhizobiaceae; genus Rhizobium; species Rhizobium sp. 05L429. The sequence goes on from NZ_JBFTNV010000036.1 coordinate 67,520, forward strand.
CGATGATTGCCTTGCGGGCGCTGATCGTGCGACCGTCAGGCGCGAAGAGATAGAGTTCGGCAGCGTCGAGTTTCAGCGTCACCGGCTGGTCGGCCTTGAACGGCGCGACATAACTGAGCTGAATGGTGATGTTTCCGGTTCCGCTCTCCGATGCGACGGTGCTCAGGTCGCCGGCGTCGACATAGAGGATCGTTTCACGGCCGAGATGCTCGACCAGGCGAACGATGCCGGACACCGCGCCATTCTCTGCTCCATCCGTGACCACAGAAATGTTTTCCGGCCGCACGCCGAGCGTCAGGCTCGTACCCTTATGGAGCGCAGCAGGGTCTGAGAGTTCGACCGTCGTAGGCGCCAGCCCCGGGGCGGAAACCCTGACCTGCCGGCCCGAGACCTCGTCCACCGTGACGGATAGGAAGTTCATTCTCGGAGCGCCAAGGAAACCCGCCACGAACAGGTTGTCGGGATTGCGATAGAGTTCGAGCGGCGATCCGACCTGCTCGATCACGCCATGGTTCAAGACTACGATGCGGCTTGCCATGGTCATGGCTTCGACCTGGTCGTGGGTCACGTAGACCATGGTCGCGCCGAGTTCGGAATGCAGGCTGGACAGTTCGACCCGCATCTGCGTGCGCAGCGCCGCATCGAGGTTCGACAGCGGTTCGTCGAACAGGAAGACATCCGGCGAACGGGTGATTGCACKACCGATCGCGACGCGCTGGCGTTGTCCGCCCGACAATTGCTTCGGCCGCTTCTCGAGCTGATCGGTAATCCGAAGGATCTTCGCCGCGCGCGCTACCGCCGCATCGATCTCCGCCTTCGGTCTTTTCGCCATGCGAAGGCCGAAGCCCATGTTTTCGGCGACTGTCATATGTGGATAAAGGGCATAGGACTGGAAAACCATCGCGATGCCACGGTCACCCGGCTCCTCGCGGCTGACGTCGCGCCCGTTGATGAGGATCTGACCAGAGGTGATGCCTTCGAGACCCGCGATCGTCTTGAGCAGGGTCGACTTGCCACAGCCGGACGGACCGACCATGACGATGAACTCGCCCTCTTCCACCGAGAGATCGATCCCTCGCAATGCGTGGTAGGCACCATAGTTCTTGTTTATCTGTCGCAGTTCGAGGCTGGTCATGCTTCCTGGCTCTCTGCTTTTGAAGATCTGATTTCCGGATTCCTGAGTGCGTTCATCCTTTGACCGCTCCCATCGTCAGGCCGGCGATGAAGTGTCGCTGCATCAGGAAGAACATCACCACGGGCGGGACGGCGACGACGATCGTTCCGGCCGAAATGAGGTTCCAGGCCGAGACCCATTCGCCGCGCAGGTTGGCAAGGCCGGCGGTCACCGGTTTGACGGAATCGCTCACCGTCAGCACGACCGCCCAGAAATAATCGTTCCAGATGAAGGTGAAGAGGAGGATGGTGAGTGCTGCCAGCGCCGGCCGGACGAGAGGAACCGCAACATGGATGAGCGTCTGGAAAGGCGAGGCTCCCTCGGCTCTTGCCGCCYGAAACAGTTCATCGGGCAGTGCGGCGATGAAGTTGCGCATGAAGAGCGTCGCAAAGCCGGTCTGGAACGCGACATGGAAGATGACCAGCGCCGTCGTCGTATCGATCAAGTCGAGCCGTACCATCAGGTCGCGCACCGGGATCATCATGATCTGGTGAGGAAGGAAGTTGCCGCCGACGAAGAGCGCGAAGATGAGCATGTTTCCTGGAAAGCGGTATCGCGAAAGCACGAAGCCGGAGAGCGTGCTCAGGACCAGGACGCCGATCACCGAGGGTATCGTGATCGTCAGGCTGTTCAGGAAATATTGCGCCATCGGCGTCTGGGTGAAGACGGCGGTGTAGTTGTCGAGGAGGCCGAACTCGGTCGGCCATCCCCAGAGATTGCCGCCCATCACGTCCGCGGTCGATCGAAACGACGTCAGGATGATGGCGAAGAGCGGGCAGAGCCACAGGAGAAGGACGGCCAGTACGGCCAGGAAATAGAAGCGGCGATGCCAGACGGCCGTCTCGGGAATTGGACGAGGATACATCAGCCGCCCCTTTCTTCGGTGCGGACGATCCGCGACAGATACCAGACGATGAATACCGCCATGATCACGAACAGGACCGATGCGATCGCCGCGCCATATCCGAAGCGGTAGGAGAAGATGGACTGCTCGAACATCTGGTAGGCGAGCACTGACGAGGAGCCGAAAGGTCCGCCTCGCGTCATCACCGACACCATGTCGAAGGATCGAAGAGCGCCGACGACGGTGACCGCGATCGCGATGAACGTGACCTGCGTCAGTTGCGGAAGAACAATGTGCCGGAGCATGTTCCATCCCTTCGCGCCATCGACACGCCCGGCGCCGATAAGCTCCTCGCTCAAGTTGTTGAGGCCGGCGAGATAGAGCACCATGCAGAAGGTGATCTGCGGCCAGAGGGCTGCGATGACGATCGCGAAGGTGACGAAATGTTCGTCCGAAAGCACGGCAGGCGCGGTTGCCCCAAATGCCCTGAAGATCAGTGCAAGAAGCCCGAACTCCGGTGTGTAGACCCAGGTAAAGACCACGCCGACAGTGACGGAGGCGAGCACGAGCGGAATGAAGAAGAGCGACTTCAAAAAACGCATGCCGCGGATCTTCTGGTTGACGAGCAGCGCGATCGCCAGCCCGAGCGGCGGCGCGGCCATGAACATCACCAGCCAGATCAGATTGTTCTTCAAGGAGGTGTAGAACTGCGGATCGTTGTAGAGTTCGACATAATTGCCGAAACCGATCCACGTCATCGGACCCATTCCATCCCAGTCGTGGAGACTGATCCAGAGGCTGCGGACGGCCGACAGCAGGATGACCGTGAAGAACAGGATCATGGCCGGAGCGATAAGCATAGTCGGGGTGAGCCACCAACGCTGGCGGCGCCATAACATCAACATTGTCCAGAACCTCATGGAGGATAGAAGGAGCGGAACCGCGGTTCCGCTCCTGGTCGCCGGGAGGAGAACTAGATCTTGTAGATACGCTTGCGGGTACCTTCGAGGCGCTGCAGGATCGCCTGACGGCGGTCGGGTTTGGCCATGAACTCCTGGAAGCCCACCAGACCTGCCTGCGCCATATCCGGGTCGCTGTCGCGGTCGTAATATTGTGAGGTTCCCTTGACCTGTTTCAAGGACTCAACCGCGGCATTGACCAGTGGATCCTTGCTTGGCGGCAGGTCGCTGCGTGGCGGCACGTTACCACCAGGCTCCAGATAGGCTGCGAGATTTTCCGGCTTGTAGAAATAGGCCAGAAATTCGCGCGCACCCTGCTTGTTCTTGCCGTTCGTCGGAATATGGACCGAGTTCAGCGAGAATTCCTCGAACCGGGGGACCTTGGCATCGAGGGTGGCAAAAGGAGCAAAGGTCAATTGCGGCAGATCCGCGTCCGTGAAGGCGGAGCGCAGGAAGGCACCGAGGTTCATCATCCCTGCCTTTTTCTGCGCGAGCAAGGCTGCGGCTTCCTGCCAGCCGAAAGACGTGTGGTTCTGCGTGAAGACCTCTTTCTTGATCATGGCTTCCCACTGATCGAAGACCGGCGTMAGGGCGGGATCGAGATAGCTCATCTGCCCGTCCATCAACGCCATGTGCTTGTCGAGACCGTTGATGCGAAGATTCATCTGATCGAACCAGCCGGCAGCCGGCCAGAGCTCCTTCGTGCCCATGGCGACCGGTGTCAGCCCGGCGGCCTTGGCCTTGTCGCAATAGGCCGAGAATTCGTCTGCCGTCGTCGGTACTGTCAGCCCGTTCTGATCGAAGACATCCTTCCGGTAGAACATGCCCCAGAGCGTGCCGCCGGTGGGCAGACCGTACTGCTTGTTGTCGACCGTAACCGCGCCCGTGCTTGCGCCGAGAACGTCCTTGTATTTTTCCTTTTCGAACAGATCCGAGATGTCATCGAACAGGCCTCGCTTGACGAAGGCCCGCATGCGATTGCCCGAGAACCAAAAGCAGACATCCGGCGCACCTGCCGTCAGATAATTGCGGATCGCCGTCTTGTGGGCCTCGTGGTCCATATTGTTGATGACGACCTTCGTACCAGCCTGCTTGCCGAAATCCTCGGCGATCTTCTTCAGCGCTTCGAGCCCTTTGCCGTTGCTTTCAGCTGAGATCACGTTGACTTCCTGTGCCTGAGCAATTGCCGGGATCGGAAAGCCGCCTGCGACCGCGGCCGCAGATACCATGCCTGCGCCCTTCAGAAAGGTGCGGCGAGTGGTCGACGAAAAATGCTTGGAAAATGCCATTGAATTCCTCCCAGTTGAGCAGATCAACACGTCCCGGCGGCCGTCCTCCACAACGGGGACGCCGGGCATTCAACGTGTCGATCTCCACATTCCGAGTTGATCGACGAGGCAAAGTTATGCATAGATCAGGAAGCGTCGCAATAGTTTATTTACAAAATAAAGGAACTCGGCCGTGAAGCTCAAAGGTGACCAGACGACTGCCAGGGCCATGAACCGCCGTCTGATCTTGAACCTGCTCAGGCAGGAAGGGCCCAAAAGCCGTGCCGAGTTGGCAACGATCACTCAGCTCAGTCCGSCAGCCGTCACCTTCGTCGTCGGTGATCTCGTGGAGGAAGGCATCGTCGCCGAGGGAGAGGCGGTTTCCAGCTTCACCGGTCGTCGTCCCATCCCCGTGGAGATCAATTACGGGCACGGGCTGGCGATCGGCTTCAAGCTCATGGCCGATACGGTGGAATGCGTCGCGACCGACCTGGCGACGAGCCCTCTCGCCGCCATCAGGATCCCGATGCCCAGCCGCGCACCGGATGATGTCGCAGACCTGCTGGCCGCAACGGTGCCGAGGCTCATCAGGCTTGCGGGACGCACGCATGCCAAGCTTACAGGCATCGGCATATCGATGCCGGGCGTCATCAACAACGAGCAGACGATGTGCATCAGAAGCCACCGCTTCGCTTGGGACAACGTTCCGCTGGCATCCCTTCTCGCCAATCGTGCGAATGTTCCCGTCTGGCTCGAGGACGATACTAACGCCTACGCCATCGCACAGCAGCTGTTCGGCCTCGGCCGGCAGCATCGCAACATGGCGGTGCTGGCGGTCGGCGTCGGCATCAGCTGCGCCCTCGTCATCGAGGGCAAGCTCTATCGCGGCGCCAATGGCGCAGCCGGCAAGTTCGGACATACGCTCTACGAGGAGAACGGCCGCCTCTGCGAATGCGGCAAGCGCGGCTGCCTGATGGCCTACCATTCCGAGGCCTCGATGTTGCGGCGCTGGCGTGAGGCGACGGGTGGGGGCCAGGATCTGGGCACGCCCGAGTTGCGCCAGGCGCTTGCTGCAGAGGATCCGACGGCTGTCCGGATCGTCGAGGATTCAGGGCGCAGTATCGGAACGGCTCTCGCCAATCTCGTCAACGTGACGGATCCGGAAGTGGTCGTGGCGGGCGGAGAAGCTGTTTCACTCGGCGAACACTTTCTGGCGCCTCTGCAGGAGGCCTTGGCACTTAGAACCTTCAGGATGCCACCCCCCATTCTTCCCGATTGGGAGGACAATTCATGGGCACGCGGCGCCGCAGCGTTGGTAACGCAGAAGATGTTCGATTTCGAATCGGTCGGAGGCGTCACGAGACCCCTCCAGTCATTCGGATAGACGGCTTCCGTAGCGGGCGGCGACCGGGCCGAGAATGAATGATCTCACCCACGACGCCGGTCCCTGATGGGGCGGTCGACTAGGCAACGCTCACGCCGCATCATGCTCCAAGGCTGCCGACCCCGAGAGATCGAACTGCAATTCGGCAAGCTTGGAATATGCTCCGCCCTTACGGATCAACGTGGCGTGCGTCCCCTCCTCGATCACCCGGCCGCCGTCGATCACCAGGATTCGATCCGCCTTGAGAACCGTGGCAAGCCGATGCGCGATGACAATCGTCGTGCGGTTGCACATCAATTCGTCGAGCCCCCTTTGCACCAGCATTTCGTTTTCGGCGTCGAGAGATGCCGTGGCCTCATCCAGCAAAAGGATCGGCGCGTTCTTCAGAACGGCACGGGCGATCGCAAGCCTTTGCCGCTGACCGCCCGACAGGGTGAGACCGCGCTCGCCGACCACGGTGCGATAGCCGTCCGCCAACTCGGAAATAAATCCGTGCGCCCTTGCCGTGGTCGCTGCAGCCGCGATCTCGTCCTCTGACGCGTCAGGTCTTCCGAGACTGATATTTTCTGCGACGGTCGTCGCGAAGATGGTCACATCTTGCGGCACGATGGCAATTTCCCCTCGAACTGCAGCGGTGGCGGTTGTGCGCACATCGCAGCCATYGAGCGAAATGTCGCCGGAATAATCCTTGTAGAAACCGAGCAGCAGCGAAAAGACCGTGCTCTTGCCCGAGCCGGAGGCACCCACAAGCGCGACTGTCTCGCCGGGCCGGACGCTCATCGACAGGCCCGCGAGGACTTGCCTGTCCGGAGCTCCCGGATAGGCAAAATGCAGATCCCGGATTTCGATCGCGCCTTTTGCGGGTTGGCCGAGCGGAGCGCGTGACACCGGGTCGCGCTCGCCGGCATCTTCATCGAGCAGTTCGAAAAGACGTTCGGCGGAACCTGCCGCCTGCGCCAGTTCACCCCAGACCTCAGATAGCGATCCGAGCGATCCGGCAGCAATGACGGAATAGAGCAGGAATTGGCTCAGGCTGCCCGCCGACAGCGTTCCGGATAGCAGATTGTGAGCACCGATCCAGAGAACCCCGACGACGCTTCCGAAAATCAGCGCAATGGCAACAGCGGTCAGGAGCGCGCGCGATCGGGCGGCAAAGACGGCACTGCGATAGGACGCCTCGACGTCATCAGCATATCTCTCGCTGGCCGCCGCCTCCCCGTTGAAGGCCTGCACCGTCCGACTTCCGGCGATCATCTCGCTGGCAAAGGCGGACGCGATCGCAAGAGCGTCCTGGGCTGCACGCGATTTTTTGCGAACCGAGCGGCCGAATAGGACAAGCGGCGCGACGACGAGCGGGATGGCACCCAAAATGATGGCGGAAAGTCCCGGGCTCGTGACGAACATCATCACCAGCGCACCGAGACACAGCAACGAATTGCGCAGGGCCACCGATGCGGCGAGGTTCAATGCGGACTTGATTTGCGCGGCATCCGCCGTCAGCCGCGATGCGATGTCGCCGGATTTGTTGGCGTCAAAAAAGCTCGCCGGCAAACGCGTTACGTTGCGGAAGGTTTTCACACGCAGGTCGCTGACGATGCGCTCGCCAAGCGTCGTAACGAAATAATATCGGCAAGCGCTTGCGACGGCGAGTGCGACTGCAAGCGCAAGAAGCATCAGGAAATAGCTGTTGACGAAGCCACCGTCGGACTGTCCGAAACCGTGGTCGATCATCCGGCGGACGGCCATCGGCAGTGCAAGCGAGATCATAGCCGCCGCCGCCAGCGAAACGAGCACCAATAACAGCAAGCCCCGGTGAGGCCGCAACAGGGGCAGCAACCGGACGAGGCCGGAGACATCAGGCCTCTTTTTTCCGGACCGCGGTCGGGAGCCTGCAGTCACGTCGGTGGGAGGAGCGGCAGATCGGTCGTGCGCGGCAATCATCAAGGTGAGGGTCTCCTGGACTGGAATGCCTCCTTTTTGGCACTGGCGCGGCGACAGTCTTTGACCGCGATCAATTACCGGTCGGTTCCGCCGGAGCCTTACCGCGGCAGAAGGTTCCACCAGTATGTCGCGATAAGCCCTGCTGCACCCCACAGCCGGGCCTGGATCGTGCTAGCGGACGGGCGAAACGACAGGCGCATGACCGCCCCACCGGTCGCAGTTTGATCCGCGTCAAATAAACCGACGGTGCTAGACGCTAGAGCGAGCCATGACCTACGTTAGACGCATCAAAGATATCATCACCGGGCTAGCGCAGCCCGCCAGATTCCTGGAACTGGCCGATCGGGCCCTGCCTGGACTTTCGATCATCACTATTCTCTGTTTCGCTGTTGGACTTTATCTGAGTTTTGTTTCCGATGGCGATTACCAGCAGGGTGACACCGTCAGGATCATGTATGTCCATGTGCCCGCGGCATGGATGGCGATGCTCTGCTATACGGTGATGACCGCAAACGCCATCGGCTCCCTGGTATGGCGCCATCCACTTGCCGATGTCGCTGCGCGCGCCGCCGCACCCATCGGCGCCGCCTTTACCTTCGTGTCGCTCGTCACAGGCGCGATTTGGGGCAAGCCGATGTGGGGAACCTGGTGGGTGTGGGACGCACGCCTGACCTCGATGTTCGTGCTTTTCCTGATGTATCTCGGTCTATTGGCGATCAACCGTGCAATCGACGAGCCGACGCGCGCCGCTCGTGTTACGGCGGTCCTCGTTCTCGTGGGCTTCGTCAACATTCCGATCATCAAGTTCTCGGTCGACTGGTGGAACACATTGCATCAGCCGGCGAGCGTGCTCAGGCTGGATGGCCCTGCTCTGAATATCGAATTCCTTCGCCCGCTCCTGACAATGGGCCTCGCCTTCACAGCACTCTTTTTCACCCTCCACATGGCCTCGATCAGGAACGAGATCTGGCGGCGAAGACTCATGTCGCATCATCGCTTGGCCGCACGGGCCGCAATGCAAAGGGAGAATTGATGACACATCAGGACTATGTGCTGGCAGCCTATACGGTCGCATCCACCGTCATGATCACCATCAGCGCGATGACTTGGTTTCGCGGCCGTACCTATCGCCGGCAGGTCGAGGCGCTGGCGAAAATCAGGCATCGCGCGCGGCGCGAGGTCCGCTAGGTGCGCCCCTATCTTCTGACCGCCGTGCCGCTGCTCGTATTTGTGGCAATTGCCGGAGCCGCCGGGCGCATGCTTTATCGGCAGGCGGTGGAAGGATATTCGCCCTCCGCCCTCCCTACCGCACTGATTGGTCAGGCACATCCTGCGATCGATCTGCCGCCGCTTGCCGGGTTACAGTCTCCCGGACTTCAGGATAGCGGGCTTTCCGGCCAGGTCGCGATCGTCAACGTGTTCGCATCCTGGTGCATCCCCTGCCGGCAGGAACATGCCGCGCTCATGCAGCTATCGAAGGACACGCACATCAAGCTGATAGGCATCAATTACAAGGATAACAGCAGCAACGCTCTGGCCTTCTTGCGCGACAACGGGAACCCCTACGCAGCGGTCGGCGTCGATCCGACCGGCAGGGAGGCGATCAACTGGGGGGTCTACGGCGTGCCGGAGACCTTCGTCATCGGGCGCGACGGCCGCATCCTGTTCAAACAGGTCGGCCCGCTCGACGAAAAGGCCCTGTCGGCAGGCATCGGTCCCGCTCTCGACAGGGCGTTGGCTGCCGGCAACTGACCGGAAGCCCTCGTCTACAGCTGGCTCGGCGACTTCACCTCAAGCCTGTTGCGACCGCTTGTCCGGATCTGAATCTGCTGCAAGCTGCAATCGATCAAGGCAGCCTCCCGATCCGAGATTCTCGACGAGCGCCAGTACGGCACGGCGCTGCAAGTCGGTTTCCACATTTCCTTCGAGTGTGATCTGCCCGTTATGGACGGAGACGCGGATCCTCTGCGGCGTCAGGCCGAGATCGTATTTCAGGCGTGCGCGAACCGCGAGCAGGATCGCGCCATCCTCGCGCGGCAACCTGAGGGTCGGCGCATCTGTTATCAGAGCGAGGATATCGCGCCGGCTGACGATCCCCGCGAGCCGTCCGGCCTCAACGATCGGAATACGCTTGATGCGATGGACCTCAAGGCTTTCGGCAATATCGGAGACCTCGCTGTCCGGGGTGGCGACGATAACGTCGCGTGACATGATATCCCTGACGGACCAGCCATTGCCGCGAATGTAGCGGTCAAGATCGACGTCGGAGGTAATTTCCGTGTTACGCGCGATGCGCGGCGCAAGCCGGATCTCCCGACGCAGCAATAGATCGCCTTCAGTCAGAATCCCGCAGACCCGCCCTTCGTCGTCAACGACAGGCAGCCCGCTGATATTGTTTTGCATCATCACCGCAACGGCATGGCGGATCCCTGCCGCAGGGCTGATCGATACCACATTGCTCGTCATAATGTCCTTGGCCTGCATGCGTGCACCTCCCTTTCCGGAAACATCTGGTACCATGAGAGTAGGATGGCTTGGACGAACCGACCTTGACCTCCGTCAAAGTCGCGATGTCGGATCCAGCAACTCGGCGAGCCTTGCCTGCTCTTCGGCGGTGAGTTTGCTGCCGGTGGGCTTGCCGGCCCGCTTGCGGGCAAAGACGACGAGCGAGGCACCGCCGGCGAGGATCAGCAGCACCGGCGCACCCCAAAGCAGCAGCGTGCGCACACTGACGCGCGGCTTCAGCAGCACGAACTCGCCATAACGCGAGACGATGTAATTCAGCACCTG
>NZ_JBFTNV010000037.1:0-73540 GCF_056397645.1 Rhizobium sp. 05L429
GCTTCATGCAGCCGTGGGCTTCATGCAGCCGTGGAATTTCATTCTGGTGAAGAGTGCCGAGGTCAGGGCGCGGGTGCGCGATGCTTTCATGAAGGCGAATGAGGAAGCGGCCCGCATGTTCGACAGCGAACGGCAGGAAAAATACCGTTCGCTGAAGCTCGAAGGCATTGTCGAGGCGCCACTCGGCATCTGCGTGACCTGCGATCCTACCCGCAGCGGCAGCGTGGTACTGGGGCGCACGCATAATCCGCGTATGGACAGCTATTCCACCGTCTGCGCCATCCAGAACCTGTGGCTTGCTGCCAGAGCGGAAGGCGTCGGCATCGGCTGGGTCAGCATCTTTCGCGAGGGCGACCTGAAGGAAATCCTCGGCATTCCCGATCATATCGAGGTGGTGGGCTGGCTCTGCGCCGGCTTCGTCGAACGGCTCTACGAGCAGCCGGAACTGGCGGTCAAAGGCTGGCGGCAAAGGATGCCGCTGGAAGAACTGGTCTTCCATGACGGCTGGGGGCAGGTTGAAGGCTAGACCGCGCCGGGTTGAGCCGGCGCGGGTCTGCATCATTGGGCTGGCTGGCTATCGCATTCCCTGGCGCAAACAGGGGCTTTCCAATGGCCGAAGACGAGGAAGCTCGCGGCGGCCATCAGCCAGACGCCGACGGCGCCGTAGAGCATGACTGCGCCGAATCCCTGGACGAGCGCATCATGCACCGTCGCGGCCGGGATATCGGGCAGGGAGGCGATATTGCCGGCGGAAATGCGTTCGGCAGCCAAGCGGAGATCGTCCGCCGCCATCGATGACGGCAGGACGCTCTTCAGATGCGAGAAGACGCCGTTGAAGAGGATGAAGCCCATGACGGCGATGTTGATGGCGAGCGAGATCATACGGGCGCTCATGTCGATACCGGAGGCCATGCCGGCACGATCGCTGGAGACGGCACCCGTCGTCGTATTGCTGACCGGAGTGTTGGTGAAGCCCAATCCGATGCCTGAGAGCAGGGCGCCAGGCATCATGGTCAGCCAGCTTGGCTCGGTGGCGGCGCTGCCAGACTTCATCAACAGGAAGCCGAGGCCGATGGTGAAGAGACCGCCGGGAATGACGAGGCCCGGCCGGTAGCGGAGCGAAAGACGCTCGGCAAACGGCGGCACGACAAGGGTCGGCAGCGTATAGGCCAGCAGCGAGAGACCGGCGGCAAGGCTGCCGTAGCCGAGGCCGGCCTGATACCAGATCGGCAGATAGATCATGAAGGGCCAGAAGCTGATGTTCATSGCAGCCGAGCCGATTATCGCACCCGAGAAAGTGCGGATGCGGAAGACCGAGGCATCGAACATGGGCCGCGGGTTCAGCCACTCGGCAATGACGAAGGCGATAAGGCTTACCGCGCAAAGAGCGATAATGGCGAGTGCCGTGGGGCTGGCAAAGCCCAGGGCCGGCCCCTGCGTGATGAAGAAGGCGAGGCAGAAGACCGATAGTGAAAGGGTGGCGATGCCGGCAATATCAAGCCGTCCCGCACCCGGGTCGCGCGATTCCTCAATGCCTGTCACAGCGAGGGCTATGGTGATGACGGCAAGGACCGCATGAATGAGAAACACCCATTGCCAGCCGGCGGCTGCCACGATGGCAACGCCGATGATCGGGCCGAAGCCGAGGCCGATCCCGAAGATGATGCCCCACCAGCCGAAGGCCATGCTGCGGGCGCGGCCCTCCCGGAATTGATGGGAGAGAACGGCGACCTGGCAGATCAGCATGATGCCGCCGCTCATACCCTGCAGAAAGCGGGCAGCAATCAGCAGCGAGGCATCCTGCGCAAGGCCGGCGACGAGCGAGGTGAGGCCGAAGGCGGTAATGCCGATGAGGAAGACGCGCTTGCGGCCGTAACGATCGGCAAAGGTGCCGGCCGCCATCAGCACGGTGGTGACGGCAATCGTGTAGGCGTTCATGATCCATTGCAGCGCGCTGAAATCGGCATGCAGCACCTTTTCAAGCGTCGGCAGAATTGCCGGGACGCTCGATATTTCAAGGCCGAACATGAGCGAGGAGAGGCAAGCGGCCATCAGGGCGATAATGCCTCTGAAACGTGAGGAAGGAGGGGAGGCAGGGGTCATGCTTTGGCCTTTCGACGTTGAGACATACAACGGTGACATCCGATGTCGTCCATTTGCGTCAGCATAAGCAGAGCTTGAACATTACAGAATTGGATGATTAACTATTTCAGACACAACAATTTCGGATAGATGCCATGACCATGCTCGATGTCGATTCCGTTCAGGCCTTCGTGACGATCGCCGAGAACAAGAGCTTCACCCGCGCCGCCAGTGAGCTTGGCAGCACGCAGGGCGCGATCAGCGTCAAGCTGAAACGGCTGGAAGAGCGGCTCGGCCACCGGCTGATCGAGCGCACGCCGCGGCTGGTGCGGCTTTCCGCACAGGGCGCGGTATTTCTTGATGCCGCACGGGAATTCCTCGCGGCCCATGACCGGGCGGTCGCCGCACTTTCCTCGTCGCGCCGTCATTTCAGGCTGGGCATTGCGGCCCATGTCGCCGGCCCGGAAGTGCCGACGCTGCTTGCGCGCCTCAATGCCCATGATCCGGGGCTGACGATCGAGGTCCGGCTCGACAATTCCTGCGAGTTGCTTGCAGCCTTCGACCGCGGCGATCTGGATGCGGCGATCGTCCGTCGGGACGAGGACCGGCGCGACGGCGAGGTTCTGGCACCGGAGCATTTCGGCTGGTTCGCAACGCCGCAATTCGAATATCGCCGCGGTGAGCCGCTGCGTCTTGCAGCACTGTCGCCCAACTGCAGGGTGCGGGATGTCTGCACCCGGGCGCTCGATGCGGCGGGCATTCCCTGGGCGGAAGTCTTCCTCGGCGGCGGCTCTTCGGCTGTGACAGCAGCCGTTTCGGCCGGGCTTGCTGTCTCGACCTTTTCCTATCGCCTGGCACCCGTCGGTACGGTCGAGGTCAGCGAGCGGTTCGGCCTGCCGTCGCTACCATCCTCGGAGGTCGTGCTGCACTCGACGCTGACGGATGCCAAATCGCGCGCGGCACTGCGCACGCTGGCGGCAGCGTTCAGGGAGCATCGCGCCTCAAACTGAAGACGCTGTCCCGACGGCCGAGATCGTACCCTATTGCTGCTGTTGTTGGGGCTGCGGGCCCGATGTTGCAGGATTGGCGAGATCGATCTTGCCCTGATCGCCGGCGAGGAATTGCGGGCCGACCTGACGGACCTTGTTACCGGCGGGGTCATAGGGACGATCCGCCACCTGCGGCTGCGGGGCAGGCGGCGCGCTCGCGGCCTTCGGGGCTTCCGTCTTGATCGTCGTAATCGAGCCCTTCGGTTCGGGTGCCGGCGCATAGGCAGCCTGGCTCTTGCGCATCTGCTCGTAATAGGCAGTCAGATTGCAGGAGCAGGCGGATTTTTCGCCGGGCGCGCGGGTCTTGTAGGCGAAGGCGTTTTTCATCTCGCTGTAGGGCGTTCCCGTCGCCGTCGAGATCATGTTCGAGGTCTCGGTGCTGGAAACGTCGCGATAGAAGAGCTCCGTCTCGACGCCTGGGCACATCTTCGAGCAGGTCGCCGCATCGCGGCCGAAATCCACCGAAGTGGCGTTGTTGCTGATCGGGAAGAAGCCGCCGTCGCAGGTGCGCACGCAGATGGTGCTGACAGGCGAGAGCATTTCGGCGCGCGGCAGGCCATAGTGCTCGCCGCCGCCGAGCGGAATGAACGTGTCGCCGCGCATGGCCTGCTCTTCGATGCTCGGAGCTGGAGCATAGACGTCKCTCGGAGCGGGTTCGCCAAAGCTGTCGCTGTTGCAGCCATTGTCCTCGAGTGCGGCCATCAGGCCCTCGCKGGCCGCATCCGTACCGGACTGGCGCAATTCGTTCCGGCGATCCTGAAGGAAGCTGATATTGTCCACCATCTTGACTTCAGCCTGCTCGAGCTCGGTGCAGAAGCCGGCATTCTYGCCGCCGACGACCACCATGCTGCCTGAGGTACAGCCATACCGACGCAGATCGCCGCGCACCTTACGCAATTCCAGGTTCTGTTCGGCAAGCGCGCCCGCATATTGGCGCATCTCCAGGCCGTTATTGCCGATCGATTGCGGCAAGTCGGCAAGGCGCCCGCGCAGATCCTCGCAGATCGCATTGGTCTGCGCCACCGCAGGAGCCGCGAATGCCAGATAGAAAACGAGATACAGGTTTCGGCGCTTCACGACGTCGTTCCGGAAAGAGAAAAGCATTTATCTGTCGATTGCGGCTTCAATCCACCGCGCTTTGTCTTAACGTATTTCCCTTAATAAGCTCGGAGTAATTCCTAGCGCATTTTTGCGACCTTATCCAGCAAGCCTGATGGTTCCATTMCAATCTCTCCTGCACCCGCCCGGAAAAAGGTTCATAGCTAAACAGCTGACATGACAGATATTTCTGACGAAGCTGCCGCCGCGGAAACGACTTGGGCAATACCGGATGCCCGAGGCGGACTTCACGTTTTCGTGGACGGTTGTTTTGAGCCCGGCTCCCGCCACGGGGGATGGGCCTTTGTCGCCTATCGCGATGGCGTCGAAATCGCATCCGGCTTCGGCGGCGCAAAGGATACGGCCAATAACACGATGGAAGTGACCGCGGTGCTCGAGGCGGCAATATGGATCAACCGCACAGCAGCTGATGCAGCGGCGGTCATCTGGTCGGAATCCGTCTATGCCGTGGAAGGCTGCAACGGCTGGCGTCCGATCTGGAGAAACAATGGMTGGAAGAAAAGCAACCCGAACGGCAAGGMCAGAAACCGGGTGATATCAGATGCGAAGATCTGGAAGGCCCTCGATGTCGAGCTAACGCAGAACCCGATGATAGGTATCGCCTGGTGCAAGGGCCATTCAGGCACCGATGGCAATGAGCGCGCCGATGCGCTGGCTGATCAGGGACGCCGGTCGATACGGAGTCCCTGATTTTGAGATAGGCCTGATTTCAAATGAGAACGGGCAACCGGCTCAAGCCGGCTGCGATGCCTCGACGACAGCAAGCGCCGCCATGTTGACCACGCCGCGCGAGGTCACCGACGGCGCCAGGATATGGGCGGGCATTGCCGTGCCGAGCAGGATCGGGCCCACATGCAATCCGTCGGTCATCGACTTGACCACGCCGAGGGTGATGTTGGCCGCATCGAGGTTCGGGAAGACCAGCAGGTTGGCTTCGTCATGCAGCGTCGTGTGCGGCATGACACGACGGCGCAGCTCCTCGGAGATCGCGCTTTCACCGTGCATTTCGCCGTCGACTTCGAGATCGGGGGCCGCCTCGCGCACCAACTGCAGCGCATTGCGCATCTTGGTAGCGCTTTCGGATTCACGCGAGCCGAAGTTCGAATGCGAGACGAGGGCGGCGCGCGGMGTGATGCCGAAACGCTTGATTTCCTCGGCAGCGAGCACCGTCGCCTCGGCGATTTCCTCGGCTGTCGGATTGAAGGTCACATAGGTGTCTGTGAAAAAGGTCGCACCGCGCTGCGAGATCATCAGACTGAGGGCTGAGAAATCACAGACATCCTTACGTTTGCCGATGATCTGGCGCACGTCGCGCAGATGTTTCTCGTAACGGCCTTCGAGGCCGCAGATCAGCGCATCCGCTTCACCGCGCTTCAACGCCAGGGCGCCGATGACGGTCGTGTTGGTGCGCACGATGGTGCGGGCGGCTTCCGGGATGACGCCGCGGCGGCMGACCAGCTGCAGATAAAGATCGACATATTCGCGGAAGCGCGGATCGTCCTCGGGGTTGATGACCTCGAAATCCTGTAGCGGGCGGATGCGCAACCCGTAGCGCTTCAGGCGCGTTTCGATGACCTGCGGACGGCCGATGATGATCGGCTCGGCAATGCCTTCTTCAAGCAGCACCTGGGCGGCGCGCAACACGCGCTCGTCTTCGCCTTCGGAGAAGATGACGCGCTTGCGCTCTGCCGTCTTCGCGGCCGCAAAGATCGGCTTCATGATGAAGCCGGAGCGGAAGACGAAGCGGTTCAGCTGGTCGAGATAGGCATCGAAATCGGCGATCGGGCGACGCGCGACACCGCTTTCGGCAGCGGCCCTGGCGACGGCAGGCGCGATGCGCAGGATGAGACGCGGGTCGAAGGGCGAGGGGATGAGATAGTCAGGGCCGAAAATAGGGGTTTCGCCGGAATAGGCGCGGGCGGCGACGTCCGAAGGCTCCTCGCGGGCGAGGGCMGCGATGGCGCRCACGGCGGCCATCTTCATTTCCTCGTTGATCGTCTCGGCGCCACAATCCAGCGCGCCCCTGAAAATATAGGGGAAGCAGAGGACGTTATTGACTTGGTTCGGGAAGTCCGACCGGCCGGTGCAGATCATCGCATCGGGCCGCGCGGCGCGGGCGAGATCCGGCATGATCTCCGGCGTCGGGTTGGCRAGCGCCATGATCAGCGGCTTGTCGGCCATCTGCGCAAGCAGTTCCGGCTTCAGCACGCCGGCAGCGGACAGGCCGAGGAAGACATCGGCGCCACCTATATTGTCGGCGAGCGTGCGGGTGTCGCTCTTCTGGGCGTAGATTGCCTTCCACTCGTCCATCAGCTCGACGCGGCCTTCATAGACGAGGCCTTCGAGATCGTGGACCCAGATGTTTTCGCGCTTGGCGCCGAGCGTCACGAGCAGGTTAAGACAGGCAAGTGCCGCCGCACCGGCACCGGAGGCGACGATCTTGACCTCGTCGATCTTCTTACCGGCGAGTTCCAGCCCGTTGAGGATCGCGGCGGCAACGATGATCGCGGTGCCATGCTGGTCGTCGTGGAAGACCGGGATCTTCATCTTCTCGCGCAGCTGCTTCTCGATCTGGAAGCATTCCGGTGCCTTGATGTCCTCGAGGTTGATGCCGCCGAAGGTCGGCTCCAGCGAAGCGACGGTGGAAACCATCTGCTCGACACTTGCAGCATCCACTTCGATATCGAAGACGTCGATGCCGGCGAATTTCTTGAAGAGAACGGCTTTGCCTTCCATGACCGGCTTGGAGGCAAGCGGGCCGATATTGCCGAGACCGAGAACGGCAGTACCGTTCGAAATCACGGCGACGAGGTTGGCGCGGGACGTGTAGTCGGCCGCCTGTTCCGGATTGTCACGAATGGCGAGACAGGGAGCGGCAACTCCGGGAGAATAGGCGAGCGCCAGGTCGCGCTGGTTGCCGAGCGGCTTGGTCGCCTGGATTTCCAGCTTGCCGGGGCGCGGATAGCGGTGGAAGAAAAGCGCCTGTTCGTCGAGGCTGCCGCCCGTCAGATTCGTTTCCGTCTTGGCTTTTTCCTGGGATTTTTCCTGGTGATCCATCGCCGCTTCCAATCGTCCTTCAAAGTCTTTTGAAGACTCC
This sequence comes from Rhizobium sp. 05L429, assembly GCF_056397645.1. Taxonomy (NCBI): domain Bacteria; kingdom Pseudomonadati; phylum Pseudomonadota; class Alphaproteobacteria; order Hyphomicrobiales; family Rhizobiaceae; genus Rhizobium; species Rhizobium sp. 05L429. Next base: position 7,348 of record NZ_JBFTNV010000037.1, read on the forward strand.
TCCATACATCAATCGACCGGCCTGGACAGTACGGAAATGGCCGCAGGGGAACTTTTTGACCCGGACGGTAAAGGGGAGCTGACATTAGAGCCTTCCCTGATCGGATTGCGGCACTTCACCAGGGACGCTCTGACCGGTGGATTGATCGGCTTCGCAGGGCTTTCCTGCGTTTTGTCATCTTCCTGATACACGAGTCTGATTTTGGAAGGCTAGACGAAGAACGATGGGACACGAGCGGAAAGGCTTGTGATAGACATGATGGAACCCCGGCGCTTCCGCACCCTCTTCATTTCCGATGTGCATCTCGGCTCCAAGGCTGCGAAGGCAGATTTTCTGCTGGATTTCCTTAGGTATCACGAGGCTGACACGATCTACCTCGTCGGCGATATCATCGATGGCTGGCGCCTGAAGCGCAGCTGGTACTGGCCGCAGGTCTGCAACGACGTGGTCCAGAAGCTCTTGCGCAAGGCGCGCAAGGGTACGCGCGTCGTTTATATCCCCGGCAATCACGACGAATTCCTGCGCGCCTTTCCGGGCACACATTTTGGCGGCATCGAAGTCGTCGACCGCATCATCCATGACGGCGCCGACGGCAAGAAGTACCTCGTCCTGCATGGCGACGAATTCGACGTCGTTGTGCGCAACGCCCGACTGCTCGCCTATCTCGGCGACTGGGCCTATGACACGGCGATCCGCATCAATATCGTGCTTGCCGCGATCCGCCGCCGTCTCGGCATGCCCTACTGGTCGTTTTCGGCCTGGGCCAAGCTGCAGGTGAAACATGCCGTCAATTTCATCGGCGAGTTCCAGCGCGTGGTTGCCGAGGAAGCCCGCAAGAGCGGCGCCGACGGCGTCATCTGTGGCCATATCCATCACGCCGTGATCGAGGATATGGAAGGCATCMGCTATATCAACACCGGCGACTGGGTCGAAAGCTGCACGGCAATCGTCGAGCATGAAGACGGCACTTTCGAACTCATCACCTGGCGCGCGCTGACCAGCAACGTGCCGGCACTGACCTCCATCGAATTGCTTGAAGAGGGTGATTTCGCCCCGCAGGCCGCCTGAATATTGCGCGCGTACCGTGCCGGCGGGCTTTCTGCCGGTACACCCAGGAATTTAGCCCGTTGCCGCTTGGCGACGGGCCCTATTTATTTTTTAAATCGTTTTGGTTTATTTTTTTTAATCGTTTCGATTGGGCTATTTCTCGCCATAGTCGTGCTTGATTGGATGTGTTAGGCAACGCACAGTTTCCTTCAGGTCCATCATGATTCCCGCACAAAATCCCTCGACGGGTGAGGGAGCGCCGCCGCGCTTCCGGCTGCTCAGCGCGCTTTGCTACAGCGCGCCGCTGCTGGTCAACGGTATCGTCCTGCCCTTCTTCCCCGTCTGKCTTTCGACCCACCAGTTCAACGATCATCAGATCGGCACCATCCTGGCCGTGCCGATGATCGTGCGCGTTCTCGTCGCGCCGATCGTGGCTGTCTTTGCGGACCGCATGCCGGAGCGCGCACATGTGCTCTTATGGTCGGGGGCGCTATCGCTGCTGACGGCGGTGGCGCTCTACTGGACGTCGAGCTTCTGGTCGGTGCTGATCGTCTTTGCGCTGCAGGGTGCCACTTTCGCGCCCTATGTGCCAGTCGTCGAATCCATCGTGATATCAGGCGTGCGCCGCTGGGGGCTGGATTATGGCTCGATGCGCGTCTGGGGTTCCATCGCCTTCATCGTTTCGACGATGCTCGGCGGCGAACTGGTCGGCCGCTGGGGTGGCGGCATGGTGTTGCCAATCATGATCTTCGGCTTCATTTTGACCATCGCCATGGCGATCTTCTGTCCACGCATCGGACCGACACGGCGACGCGGCCAGCCGATCAACCTTCCGGCGACGACAGGCAGCGGGCTGAGGGAACCGCATCTGCTCCTGCTGCTGCTCGGCGTTTCGATCCAGCAGGCGAGCCACGCGCTGCTCAACGCCTTTTCCTCGATCTACTGGCACCATCTCGGCTTCTCGGGAACAGAGGTCGGCATTCTCTGGAGTGCCGGCGTTGCCTCGGAAGTGACGGTCTTCTTCCTCTCCCGACGCCTCAACCGCCGCTTCAATGCCTGGACGCTGATCCGCTTCGGCTGTGCGGTCAGCGTCTGCCGTTGGGTGTTCTTTCCGACGGAGACGAGTTTTCTCGGCTTCTTCACGCTGCAGTGCCTGCACGGTTTCACCTATGCCTTCGTGCATACCGGCGTGCAGCGGCGCATCATCGACACGGTGCAGGAGACGCAGGAAGCTTCAGCCCAGGGCGYCTATTTCTTCTATATCGGCATGGCCTCGGGGCTGATGACCATTGCGTCAGGCTATATCTACGCCGCGCTCGGCCTCTACAGCTATTACGTGATGGCCTGTGTCGCCGCCTTCGGGCTCACCCTTGTCATCATCGCCTATTACCTTCAGCCCCAGAGGTTGGCTTCGGGCGGGAATACCAGGGAGCCAGCATAATTCAGGCCGGGCTCGCGATCGCGGGCCAGGAGCAGCGGACCATCGAGATCGACGAAATCGGCGTCCTGCGCCAACAGAACGGCGGGCGCCATCGCAAGCGAAGTGCCGACCATGCAGCCGATCATGATGGAGAAGCCGAGCCGCTGCGCTTCTTCCTTCATTTCCAGCGCCTCAGTCAGGCCGCCGGTTTTGTCGAGCTTGATGTTGATCGCGTCATAGCGGTCGGCGAGGCTTGCGAGATCGCCGGTGTGATGCACGCTTTCATCGGCGCAGATGAGAACATGGCGGGCGATCTCGGCCAGCATGTCATCGCGACCGGCCGGCAGCGGCTGTTCGACCAGCGCGATATTGGCTTCGGCCGCTATACGCAGATGATGTTCCAGCCGATCCTCCGGCCAGCCCTCATTGGCATCGAGAATGATGGCCGCATTGGGGGCCGCCTCACGCACCGCACGGATACGGCTTTCATCGTCGCCGGTGCCGACCTTGACCTTCAGAAGCGGGCGCTGCGCATGTGTGCGGACCTGCGCTGCCATGACGTCGGGCTCACCGAGCGAGATCGTATAGGCCGTGGTCAGCGGCTTCAGATGCCTGAGATCGAGGCGGGAGGCGACGCTCCTGCCTGACAGTTTGGCCTCCAGATCCCAAAGGGCGCAATCGACGGCGTTGCGCGCCGCACCGGGTGGCATGGCATGCAAAAGTTCGGCGCGCGAAATGCCTTCCTCGATCAGCGGGCGGGCCGATTCGATCTGCGCGAGCACGCTTTCAATCGTCTCGCCATAGCGGCGATAGGGCACGCATTCGCCAAGCCCGCTCTTGCCTGATTCGCTCAGCGTGCAGGTAATCACCTCGGCGGAGGTTTTCGCCCCTCTGGAAATGGTGAAAGTGCCGGCAATCGGGAATGAATTCATCTGGATATCAAGGTGACGCGGCATAATTGCTCTCCTGCGAGCATGGAAATTGCGCGGTGCTTCTGTATATTAACGCGCTGGGCGGCGAACGATAAGGTTCGCGAGTCGGAACTGTCGCTGCAAGCATTGAAAGACACAAGTCATTTGAAGTCCGAGAAACGCAACGCCGCCTCGCTGCATGTGGACGACCGAGCCGAGGGCTCGGGGCAGCATGTGCATCTTGAAGGCAATTGGCGCAGCGCCAACATCCACCTCGTCCTGCAGGATTTCGAGAAACTGGCGCGCAGCAACAGCGGCGACCTGACGCTCGATCTTTCCAGTGTCACCGATATCGACACGGCCGGCATCTGGCTACTTTGCCGGCTAAAGAAACAGCAGGAAGCGGCCGGCCGCGCGGTTCGTTTCGAGGGTACGAACGAGCATATAGACGAGCTGATCGCTACCTTCTCCAAGGATCCTGAAAAGCAGGAGCCGGAGCAGAAGGAAAAGCTCTCGATCGCCCAGCTTATCTTCGCGCCGATCGGCCGGATGACGCTCGATGTCTGGGACAATGTGGCGGCCGCCATGTATATCCTGGGATCGGCGGTGCGCGGCGCGCAGATGAAGTTCGGCCGCGGCAGCGGCGTTTCGCCGGCCTCGATCGTCAACCAGATCGACCATATGGGCGTGCGCGCCGTTCCGATCATCCTCCTGATGTCCTTCCTGATCGGCGCGATCATCGCGCAGCAGGGCGCCTTCCAGCTTCGTTATTTCGGTGCGGAGATCTTTGTCGTCGATCTCGTCGGCATTCTTCAGCTGCGTGAAATCGGCGTGCTTCTGACCGCCATCATKATCGCCGGCCGCTCGGGCAGCGCCATCACCGCCGAAATCGGCTCCATGAAGATGCGCGAGGAAGTCGACGCGCTGAAGGTGATGGGCCTCAACCCGATCGGCGTGCTGATCTTCCCGCGGCTGGTGGCGCTGACAGTCGCTCTACCGCTGCTGACGGTGATTGCCAACTTCGCCTCGCTCGGGGGTGCGGCTGCGGTCGCCTATCTTTATTCGGGCATTACGTTTGCCACCTTCCTGTCGCGCCTGCATGAGGCCGTGACGCTTTCGACCATATTGGCCGGCATGATCAAGGCGCCCTTCATTGCGCTGGTCATCGGCATCGTCGCAGCCGTTGAGGGCCTGAAGGTTGGCGGCAGTGCCGAATCGCTTGGCCAGCATGTGACGGCCGCCGTCGTGAAGGCGATTTTCGTCGTCATCCTGATGGACGGACTTTTTGCGATGTTCTATGCAGCGATTGATTTCTKACATGGCGGGCGGCGTGGATCAGCAACCAATCGAATCGACCAGAAACGAGGCCGGGGAAGCGGAACGCGATGTCGTGCTGTCGGCGCGCGACGTCACGGTCGGTTTCGGGCCTAAAGTGGTTCTCGACAAGCTCAACCTCGATATCTACCGCGGTGAAATCCTCGGCTTCGTCGGCGCTTCGGGCACCGGTAAATCGGTGCTGATGCGCACGGTGCTCCGCCTGCTGCCGCGCCGTTCCGGCACCATCAAGATCCTGGGCCAGGATTTCGACGAACTGGATGAACCGGAGCGCAATGCGCTCGACATGCGGCTCGGCGTGCTGTTCCAGCAGGGCGCGCTCTTCTCCTCGCTGACGGTGAAGGAGAATATCCAGGTACCGATGCGCGAGTATCTGGATCTGCCTGTTACGCTGATGGATGAACTGGCGCATCTGAAGATCCGCATGGTGGGGCTCGCCGCCGACGCTGCCGACAAATATCCTTCCGAACTCTCAGGCGGCATGATCAAACGCGCGGCGCTCGCCCGCGCACTGGCCCTCGACCCCGAACTCGTCTTTCTCGATGAGCCGACTTCCGGCCTCGATCCCATCGGTGCGGCGGAATTCGACGAGCTGATCGCCAATCTGCGCGATAGCCTGGGATTAACCGTCTATATGGTGACCCACGACCTCGACAGCCTGTTTTCCGTCTGCGACCGTATTKCCGTGCTTGGAAAGAAGCGGGTAATGGTGGAAGGAACGATCGACGACATGCTGGCCTACGACGATCCGTGGGTTCAGGCCTACTTCAAGGGCAAGCGCGCGCGTTCGATCGTGCCGCAGGACGACGCGCCGGCGGCCCGGGCGCAGCATGACAGCGGGAAGTGACCGGAGACGATGGAAACCAAAGCCAACTACACGATCGTCGGTTTTTTCACCGTATTGGTGATCGCGGCCGCATTCGGCTTCGTCTACTGGATGGCCGAATATGGCCGCAGCGGGCCGATGGCCGAGCTGATCGTGCGCATTCCGGGCTCTGCCAACGGTTTGAGCGTCGGTTCGCCTGTTCGATTCAACGGTATCCAGGTCGGTTCGGTGCAGACGCTGTCCATCGATGCCGACGATCCGCAATATTCGCTGGCTTTCACCGAGGTGCGCTCGGATGCGCCGATCTATCCCTCCACCAAGGCAGCCCTTGAAATCCAGGGCCTGACGGGTGCGGCCTATATCGAGCTCTCGGGCGGCCGCAAGGAAGACAAGAACATTCTCCAGCAGGCGCTGGAAAGCGGCAAGCGCGCCGTCATCGTCGCCGACCAGTCGAGCGTGACCAACCTGCTTGCAACGGCCGACAAGATCCTCGACCGCGCCAATGATGCCGTCGGTGACGTGCAGGGCTTCGTGCGCGATGCGCGCGGACCGCTGACCAAGACCTTGCAGAATGCCGAGACCTTCTCGGATGCGCTCGCCAAGAATTCCGGCAATATCGACAGCTTCCTGCAGAGTGTCGGCGATCTCTCCAACACCGTTCGGAACGTTTCAGGCCGTGTGGATTCGACGCTTGCTGCCGTCGAGGATTTGGTGAAGGCCGTCGATGCGAAGAAGATCAACACGATCCTGGCCAATGCCGAGAAGGTGAGCCGCGACGTGGCCGACGCCTCGGGCGATCTCAAGGGCCTGGTCGCCAAATTCGATCAGACGGTCACGACCTATAACGAATTCGGCAAGAAGGCGCAGGTGACGCTCGATCGTGTCGATACGCTGGTCGCCGCCATCGACGCCAATAAGGTCAAGGGTTCTGTCGACGATATTGCCCAGGCGACAAAGGATGCGCGCGCCGCCGTTGCCTCCATCCGCGACGTGACCAACACCGTGTCGGACCGCCGCAAGGATATCGACCAAACGATCCAGGACGTCCAGCAGATGGCGAACAAGCTGAACTCTGCTTCGACCCGCGTCGACGGTATCCTCATCAAGGTCGACGCGCTGCTGGGCTCCGACAATACGAATTCGCTCTTCACCGAGGCGCGCGCCACGCTGGAATCGTTCAAGAAGGTCGCCGACAACGTCAATGCCCGCATCGGGCCGATCGCCGACAATCTGCAGAAGTTCTCGGGCAGCGGATTGCGTGATGTCGAGACGCTGATCAACGAGTTGCGCGGGACCGCGAACAACCTCAACAATGCCATCACCAATTTCGACCAGAACCCGCAACGGATCATTTTCGGCGGACCGACGGTTAAACAATATGACGGGCGCACGCGGCRCTAAACGGAATTCAGAGGTAGCGTAATATGGGTTTATCGCATTCGATGTCGCGCCGTTCCTGGATCCGTGGGACGGCGATTATTTTGCCGCTGACGGCAGCGCTTCTGGCGGGCTGCGGGACGGCGGCGAAGAACGACACCTTTGATCTCTCTGCAGCCACTGTGGATGGTACCGGTCCATCAGCCAAGACCCGGCAGATCCTGATTGCCGATCCGACGGCGTTGAAGGCGCTGAACAGCGACCAGATCGTCATCCGCGTTTCACCCTCCGAAATCCAGTATCTGTCGCGCGCCCAGTGGAGCGACACGCTGCCGCGCATGGTGCAGTCGAAGCTCGTCCAGGCCTTCGAGAATTCCGGCAAGCTCGGCGGCGTCGGAAAGCCGGGGCAGGGACTGGCGATCGATTATCAGGTCGTCACCGACATCCGCTCCTTCGAGATCGACGCAGCGTCTGGCAACAAGGCCGTGGTGGAGATTTCCGCCAAGATCCTCAACGATCGAAACGGCACAGTGCGTGCCCAGCAGGTCTTCCGGGCCACTGCTCCGGCCGGCGGCGACAACGTGGGCTTCGTCAAGGGATTGGGCCGTGCCTTTACATCGGTCACCGACCAGATTGTTGGCTGGACGCTGAAGTCAATCTAATAGGCGGGAGCCGGAGGTGGGGTTTTGGCTCGTCGATCGCAGCTTGGAATAACGCGCAATGTGGCTTTTGCGCTCCTGGCCTTCCTTGAAGGCTGGAGCGGTGTGCAAGCCCAGGATGCTACGAGCAATACATCCGCTTCACCGCCTCTTGCCATGAACGAGTACAAGGCGTTTGTCGAAAGGCTTGTTTCGGAAGTAAACGGAAAAGAGGCCACGATGGCCACGAAACTCCGCGCTCTCGGCTTCAGCTGCACCCCAGCAGACAAATCGATCCAATTCGAATGCGTGCGATTTGGCTGCCAAAAAACCGGTATTCTGCCAGGTTCGCTTCTTCAATGGACGGTACGAAGAGGTAGCCCGGAATCGAGCAAGGCGGCGTTTTCTGGCTCCGCCATGAACTATGGGTGGTTGCGCGGCTGCATTCCGAAGAACGAACTCCAGAAAGAACAGCAACGATTTCTTTCCCGAAACGACCGATTGCAGTGATCCACTGACATTGAACGTCCATCGGCGAACAATCAAACACCAGAGAGCTTGCGCTCGTCGCCTCATTTCGTTGGCTGAGCATCCGTCATCGTCGGCGTGCCGCCCGTTGCCGAGGCCGTGGCGGTCGAAGCGGACGGCAGGTAGCTGTCGAGCAGGCCGGCCATCTTGTCGTCGCGCAGGCTGGCGGTCTTTTCGCCCATGACGACGCCGACGACGCGGCGCCCGTCCTTTGCCGCTGACGTTACGACATTGTAGCCCGAAGCATCCGTGAAGCCGGTCTTGATGCCATCGACACCGCTATAGCGGTACATGAGATTGTTGTGGCCGCGCAGCTTCATGCCGCGGAACTGGAAGCCACGCATGGAGAAGAGCTTGAACTCCTCGGGGAAGTCACGCATCAGCGAAACGCCGAGTGTGGCCATGTCGCGAGCCGTGGTGACCTGCTCCGGATCCGGCAGGCCCGACGGATTCTTGAAGACGGTGTCCTTCATGCCGAGCTGGCGGGCCTTGTCCGTCATGAGAGTACCGAAGGCCTGTTCGGAGCCGCCGAGCTGTTCGGCAAGCGCCACAGCGGCATCATTGGCCGACAGGACCACGATGCCTTCGACGGCCTCCTTGACGGTGACCTTGCGGCCGGCGCCGACAGCGAGCTTGAAGGGTTCCTTGCTCTCGGCATTTTCCGACATGGTGAGCTTCTGGTCCCAAGTCAGGCGTTTGTCGTGCAGCGCCTGGAAGGTGAGGTAGAGCGTCATCATCTTGGTGAGCGACGCCGGATAGTTCAGATCATCCTGATTGGACGCCTCCAGAACCTGGCCGGTCTGAGCATCCACGAGGAAGCTTGCCTGGCCGGCTTCGGCCTGAATGAACGCGCCCAGAAGAAATACGGACGAGAAGGCGGCGGCCATCAGCCGGGAGGTCGTCTTGGTCATCAATGTCTACTGTCTCTGTCGTGGCAAGCTACTGGCTTGGCAAGTGGCTTGGCGAGGGTCTGKCGGATCTGGCGACCCAATCTGGTGGATGCGGATCGGGAATGTTTGTGACGGAATGAAGGAGCCGGGGCAATAAAAAAGGGCCATCCACAGATGACCCCTTTTGTCTCACTATCCCATGACGTGCCCTTTACGGCCCGACAACTCAGCTCAGACGACCTGCCGCATGAGCAAGCATCGTATAGACCTTGCCGGTGTCAGAGGTCAGGTAGGACTGCGTTACCGTGCGGTTCGGATCGGTGCGTGCGACATCGGCGAGCAGCTTTTCGAAATCGCCGATGTAGCGGTCGACAGCGGTGCGGAATTCCGGTTCGCGGTCATACTTGCGCTTGATCTCGTCGAAGGTCTGCTGGCCTTTCAGCGTGTAGAGGCGACGGGTGAAGACGTCGCGCTCGCCGCGCTGGTAGCGGCGCCACAGGTCAACCGAGGCATCATGATCGATGGCGCGGGCGATATCGACCGAGAGCGAATTCAGCGATTCAACGACATGGCGCGGGTTGCGGCTGTCATTGGCGCGCTGGGTGGGAGCAGGGGCCGGAGCGGCGGCTTCCACTACCGGACGGGCCGGGGCACGCGGTGCTTCCTCTGTCTCGTCACGCGAGGCGCCACGCAGAAGATCGCTGATCCAGCCGCCGCTCGTGGGTTCCGTGCGCGGAGCTTCCTGGCGAACCGGAGCCGGGGTCGGAGCTGGCTGGGGGGCCTGGGCAACCGGACGCTGCGGAGCAGGAGCCGGAGCGGGCGCAGGCGCTGCCGCCGGGGTCGGTGTGATGGTGCCACGCAGACCCATGGATTCGATCGACTGGCGCGCCGTTGGTGCCGGCTGCGGGGCAGGTGCAGTCGGGATCACCGGCTGGACAACACGCGGAGCAGGCTCGGCCTGTGCCAGCGTGCGGGCGACCGGCTCGGAGAGCTCCAGGCGCTGACTGGAGCGGCCGACGATCTGCGAGATGTCCTGCAGGGCCTTGATCTGCTCGGCGACGGCGCGGCGCATGGCGGACGCGCTTTCCTTGGCTTCTTCCGGCAGGTCGAAGGCGCCGCGCTTCAGTTCGGCGCGGGTAGCATCGAGTTCGTTGCGGATATCGGTTGCCGAGCGGCGGATCTCTTCGGTGGCGCCCGAGAAGCGGCCGACCGCCTCGTCGATCGCATCGCGCAGCGATTCACGCAGGCTTTGTGCTGCATTGTCGGAGGCGCGGCCTGCCTCGCCGAGCATGCGTTCGACTTCCGACAGCGAAGCCGTCAGGCCGCCGCGCAGGCGGTTGGAAAGATCGCCGGAGCGTCGCTCGACATTGGCGAAGCTGGTGTCGATCGTGGCATTGGCTTCCTCGCCGGCGCGGTTGATCGCGTCGCGCATGGTGGAGGCGGCGTCCTCGGCGCGCTTTTCGGTATCGGCGAGCACCCGGCCGATATCGGCGAAGGAGGCCTGGACGCTCTGGCGCAGCGTGCCGGTGACCTGGTTGGAGCGCTGCTCGGCGCGTTCGAAGACCGTTTCGATCATGCCGCMGAGGCCGCGCATGGTCTTTTCGATTTCGGCCGAACGCTGCACGAGCCCGGCTGCGAGGGTCTGCAGAGCGCCTTCACGCTCTTCCAGCGTAGAGACGAGACCGGATTGGGCTGCGGCAAGGAGATGCGATGCCTGGCCCAGGACCTTCGAGTGGTCGTCGAAGCGGCCGATAATGCTGCCGACCTGGGCGAGCGTCTGGCCGGATATATCCGACAGGCGGTCGACCTTGCCTTCGAGAAGGCGGGTGGAAGCAGAGACCATTTCGGCGGCCTTGGCGGCGGAGTCGGTGAAGCGCGAGGTCGTGTCGCTGAGACGGCCGTCGACGCCGGTCAGCTCGTCTGCGGCGCGCGTCATCATGACAGCCATTGCCGCACTGCTTTCCGACATGCGCTGGACGAGGCCGTTGACGTTGCTCGTCAGGCTGTTCTCGATGGCGGCGACGGCATTGGCGACGTTTTCGGCGCGCGCTGTGATGGCCTGGGTGACAGCGTCATTTTCTGCACGCAGGCGTTCGGCGCTGAGACTTGCGGCGGCGGTGATGCGGGCGGCAGCTTCCTGGCCGGCATCGGTGTAGCGGTCGATGATCGGCCGGGCCGTCTCGTCCAGGATGCGCGTCAGCTCGGTGGAGCGGCCGGCCAGCATGGAGTTGAGGTCACGGGTGCGCTCGTCGAGCGTTGCGCGGATCGAGTTGCCGCGTGCTTCCAGCGCCCTGTCGATATCGGTGAGCGTCGTGTCGATTTCGCGGGCACGCTGCTCCAGACTGGAGCGGATGATGCTGGTGCGGGCTTCGAGCGCGCGGTCGACATCAGCCATGCTCGAGGTGATCTGGCCACCGGCATCCGTCAGCGTCGAACGGATGGAGTTGCCATGCGCTTCCAGCGTCTGGCCGGCATCGGCGAGCGCGTGATTGATGGCGTTGACCTGGGTGCTGACGATGCTTTCTGCTTCCGCCACCTTGTTGACGATGACATTGCCGGCCTCGGAGAAGGTCTGGGCAACGGCGGCAGCCTGGCCGGCGAGGCGGCTCTGTGCCTCGGCGACGCGGTTGACGATCTGCGAGGAGCGCTCGTCCATGGCTTCGGCGAACTGCTGGCCGGTGCGGCTGAGCAGTTCCGAGGACTTGGTGGCTTCGCCATCCATGCCTTCGGCAGCTTCGGCAACGGCGTTGCGCAGGCTTGCAGCCAGACCGGCGGCCTTGCCTTCGATCGTACGGTTGACGGCCTCGAGGCCGACGGTCAGAGCGCGGTCCATGGTGGACAAGCGTTCGGTGATACGCTCGTTGCCGCGATCCATCATGTCGCTCAGCGCCGAGGTGCGGCCGTCGATCGACTGCGCCATGTTTGCACTGCCGCTGTCGAGCGTTTCGGCAAGATGCGCCCGGCGGTTGTCCAGAGCCTGGGTGAGATTGGCGCTGTGGCTATCGAGAGCATGCGCGAGGTTTGCGCTGCTGCTGTCGAGGGCCTGGGTCAGGTTGGCGCTGCCGACATCAAGTGCTTCCGTCAGGCTGGCGCTGCGGCCGTCGAAGACTTCCGTCAAGCTGGCGGCGCGGCTGTCGAGGGCCTCGGTCAGGCTGGCGGTGCGGCTGTCGAGCGCATGCGTCAGGTTTGCGGCGCTGCTGCCGAGGGTTGCGGCGATGCGTTGCGTTGTGTCGTCGCCGAGCGCGCCGAGGCGCGAAATGCCGTCCTCGAGCACGCCGGAGAGATGGCTGCCGGCAGCATCGACCTTATCGGCCACGCCGCCGACGCCATCGGCAATGCGGGCCTCGATGGCGGCAAGGCCGGCTTCGACGCGGGCGCCGGTCTCGGTGAAGCGGCCCGTGAGATTGTCGACGGAATGGTCGAGATGGCCGGAGAAATCTGCAGCGGAACGCGAGATCGTGTTGGCGGCTTCCTGGAAGCGGCCGGCAATATGGCCGGCACCCTCGCGCATGCGATCCTCGAGTGTCTGTGCGCTCTTGTCGATCGCATTGCGGATCGCAGCCTCGCGATCTTCCAGCGACATTTCGAGCATGCCGATGCTCGTCGCAACCGACGTACCGATCGAGGTCGCCTGTTCGGAGAGCGTGTCGTTGATGAGGTTATGGGCCTCGCTCAGGGTCAGGTTGATGGCATTGGTGCGATCGTCAASTGTGGCGCGGATGCGCTCATGGGCGGCGGCAAGGCCACCTTCGACGTTGCTCGCGGCATCGTTGGCAAGGGCGGCCATACGCAGCTGGGCGTCGGTCATGCCAACCTCGATGCGACCCGTCATGCCGCCGATGATGCCTTCCATGCGGGCGCTGCCGGCATCGAGGGCTTCGGACAGGGTGGAGGTGTGCTCGGCAAGCGCGGTTTCCAGACGCGCCTGATTGCCCGTATAGGCAGCGCGGATCGCTTCCGTGCGGTCGGCAAAGGCGCCGGCAACACGCTCCTCGGCGCTGGCAACGGTGTCCATGATGGCGTTGCTGCGGTTTTCGAGCGCGGATTCGAAGCGGCTCTGGCCGTCATCGAGCGAAATGGCGAGCGCCATGGTCTTTTCGTCAAGTGTATCGGACAGGCGGTCGGCGCTGTTCGTGACGGCATGGACGATGGATTCGGCGCGACTGGTGAGCGCTTCCTCGATGCGGAACTGGCTTTCGCCGAGCGATGCGGCGATCCGGTCATGCGTGCCGGTGGCCACATTGACGAGAGCGTCGGCGCCCGCCGTCAGCGTGTCTTCCAGTCGGCTCTGGCTTTCGTTCAGCGAGATGGCAAGCGCCATCGCCTTTTCATCAAGGGTTTCGGCGAGGCGGTCATGCGTGCCCGAGACGGCGCTGATGAGCGCTTCCGACCGGGTCGACAGCGTATCCTCGATGCGCGAATGCGTCTCGTTCAGCGAAATGCCAAGCGCCATGGCCTTTTCGTCGAGCGTTTCGGCGAGACGGTCGTGCGTGCCCGAAACGGCACTGATGAACGCGTCCGAATGGGTCGAGAGCGTATCCTCGATGCGCGACTGCACCTCGTTCAGCGAGATGCCGAGCGCAATCGCCCTTTCATCAAGCGTCTCGGCGAGACGGTCATGAGTGCTGGAAACGGCGCTGAGCAGCGCCTCCGAGCGGGTCGCAAGCGTATCGTCGATACGGGCCTGACCTTCATTCAGCGAGATGGCAAGCGCCATCGCCTTTTCGTCGAGCGTTTCGGAGAGACGCTCATGCGTGCCGGAGACGGCATCGATGATGGCTTCCGAGCGCGTCGCAAGCGTATCCTCGATACGGGCCTGGCCTTCGTTCAGCGAGATGGCAAGCGCCATCGCCTTTTCATCCAGTGTATCGGAGAGGCGATCATGCGTACCGGAGATGGCATTGAAGAAGGACTCGGACCGGGCCGCGAAAGTATCCTCGATGCGGGCCTGGTTTTGCTGCAGCGTTTCGGCGAGGCGGTCATTGGTGCCGGAAACGGCACTGATGAGCGATTCCGAATGGGTCGAGAGCGTGTCCTCGATGCGCGACTGCGTCTCGTTCAGCGAGATCGCCAGCGCCATCGCCTTCTCGTCGAGCGTCTCGGCGAGGCGGTCATGCGTGCCCGACACGACATTGATGATGGCGTCGGAACGGCTCGTGAGCGCTTCGTCGAAGCGGGTGTGATGGTCGGCAAGGGCGCCGATCAGCGCGCCGCCGCGTTCCGCCATCACGCTGTCGAGGCCGGTATGGGCAGTCTTCAGCGCATCGGTGATCTCGGCAGCACGAGCGGCGAGAACGCTGCTCAGTTCCTCGGCGCGACCGCCGAATGCCCCGGTGACCTTTTCGGTGCCGCTATCGACGGCAGTGGCGATTTCGGTCGTGGTMGTCTGCAGCGTATCCCGGAATTCGATTGCCCGGGCGGCGAGGTTGTTCTGCAGTTCGGACGTGCCGGTTGCGAGCGCCAGCGAGATTTCCGACGTGGCGTTGCTCAGCGCCGAACCCAGTTCGCCGGTGCGGGTCGTCAGCGCCGAGGTGATCTCCTCCGAACGGCTGGCAAGGGTGCTTTCCAGCACTTCCTGGCCGGTCGCAAAGGCGGTCGCCAGTGTGAGCGACTGCTCGCTCATGGAGATGCTCAGACGATCGATATTGGAATTGAGGATGTTATCGATGGAATCGGCGTTGCCCGACAGCGTCTCGTTGATGCGGGTGAGGCTTTCGATGAGCTTGGTGTCGAGCGAGCCGGCGCGCTTGTCGAAGGCATCGGTGAATTCGGAGACGCGTTCGTCAAAGGCGGTCGAAAGCTGGGCAACGGTCGTCTGCAGACGTTCCTCGAAGAAGCCGGAGCGCACGTCGAGATCCATGACGGCATCGTCGGCCGTCGATTGCAGGCTCTGGCGGAAACTTGCACCCTTTTCGTCGAGCGCGGCGTTCAGCCTGGAGAGCACGTCGTCGAGCGTGCCGCCGATGGTGCGTTCGCCCGATGTCAGGCTCTGATTGATATCGCGCGTGCGGGTGATCAGGATTTCGTTGAGCTGCTGGGTGCGCTCCTGCAGCGCGGCATTCAGGCGCTCGGTGCTCGCATCCATCGTCGAGGCGCGCGTCTCGAACTGGGTGAGCAGGCGCTCGCCATGTTCGTTGATCGTGTTGGTCAGCGAGTCGAGGCGGTTGTCGAATTCATTGCCAATCGCAAGGCCGGACGCGGTCAGCGTATGGAGCAGCGTATCGGTCTTGGCGGCCAAAAGCGTGCCGAGCGACTGCATGGCGCTGTCCGACTTCTCCATGATCGCGGCAGCGCGCGTATCGATCAGCGAGGCGAAGGCTTCGCCCGAGGTCGCAAGGCGGATGGCGATCTCTTCTGTCGCAAGCGACAGCTCTTCCTTGAGCTGGTCGTGGACGCCGGCGATGGAGGAGCGGATGCGGTCGGCATGGTTGACGATCGCTTCGCGCTCGGAGCCGAGCTCGTGGACGAGGCCGCGTACGCGCAGTTCGTTATCCGCGTAGGAACGTTCCAGCGCATTCACTTCGGAATGCACGAGCGTTTCGAGTTCGGAGGCCCGCGCAATGGTGCGCTCGATGCCTTCGTTCATCGCCGAGACTTCGCGGCGCACGGCCTGGCCGACCGTCATGATGCGTTCGGAGGCGATGGTTTCCGGTTCGGAAAGGCGCAGCGCAACTTCAGCCATGGAGCGGGCGGCGTTGCGCATTTCCTGGGCGCGCGCGATCATGATGGCGAAGGCATAGAACATCATGACAGGCACGATGATGCCGACGACGCCGGCGATCACGCCCGGTAGAGCGGCAAGATCGGTCAGCGAGCGGATCTGCGAGATCTGCGGCCCATAGAGCATGAACATCAGCCCGAGGCCGATGATGACCCACAGGATGGAAATGAAAGTGGCCATGCGCAGGGCAGGGCGGCTGGAGCCGTTTTCCAGCGACTTCAGAAGCGAGGCGGGTGAATTGCGGCTGGCATCATTAGCGGGGGCGAAGGCCGGTGCCCGAGCCTGCTGGTCGCCTGTGCGGGCAGCGCGGCCTCGGCGGCGTTGTGCTTCTTCCTGGGACTGATTACGGGCATTGGATGGGTCAGTCACATTAGCCTCCGGGGCGTGGGGCGCGTTACCGCGGCGAGACGGCACGTTCTCCTGGCCGAAATCGATCTGAAGCGCCTCGTCCAATGCCTTGAACGCCTTGTCCTCTATCGATTCATTGTACTTGTTATTCGCCATTCCGATATGCCTCGCAATTCCCGGCCAGACCGGCAGCGCATCCGGGCCACCGCCTTCGCCCGGAAAGAACCTTTGCCGTGCCAGCCTTCCATCCAGGACGGACGGATAAGCATGTCATTTCAGAGTAGATAGCCGATTTTTCAAACGAAAGGTATCAAAACACTACCATTATCCACTCTGTCGGCAAAGGCGCGCGGCATGAGCCCGCCTCAACAGTATCGTAGTGACACATCTGGGCTGCCTACACAATTAATGAACCCTTGCGTTTCCACCCCTCTTAACCCGTTGTTAACACCTTTAAATTTTGGAAGCGGCCTAAAAGCCGATATTTTAGCGATATTTAAGGGACGTTAACCATACGGTTAGATTTTCGCCCTGAATGCGCCGGAATTTAACGTGATCGCCATTCTCCGACCGCACAACAGATGCAACCGCGGGCGATATAAGACCGGAGAATTGGCAAATGGCAGCAGTGAGTATTGCGTTCGAAGCACCTGATAATTCCAAGGGCCCTTCGCCCTCCAAGATCAGGCCGATCGACCTTGTCCATCTTGCGCGCCAGACGATGGGCGACAAGACGGTGGAAATCGAAGTTCTCCAGATGTTTGCGCGCCAGGCGCGCGCCTGCCTGCAGGACATTGCAAGCGGCGAGGCAACCAAGGTGGGCGCAGCGGCACACCGCCTGAAGGGTGCAGCAAGCTCCGTCGGCGCCTTCCGGGTTTCGCAGTCTGCGGAAGCCGTGGAAGAGAACAATGGCGACGCGACCGCCATGGCTGCGTTGGGTGCGGCCATTGTCGACGCCGAAAATTTCATTCTGAAACTCTGCCGCGGATAAGGCAGGGCAGGTAGGGGCTAACCTAGGCCCGCTGTTCCATTAGGGAACGGCGGGTCTTTTTGCGACTTCCCCCATGACGCATAGAGAATGGCGCAGTCCTGGCCAATCTGCGAGGCTCGGGCGATCCGGCAATGTTGACTGATGCGCCGAATTGTCGGAAGAAAAATCCGCCCACCTGCTACAAAGACCGGAAATAATCCTGATGCCCAAACTTACCATCGTCGCCTTTGACGGAACGCGCTTCGATCTCGATGTCGATCAAGGTTCCACCGTGATGGAGAATGCTGTCCGCAATTCCGTTCCCGGCATCGAGGCCGAATGCGGCGGCGCCTGCGCCTGTGCGACCTGTCACGTCTATGTCGACGAACAGTGGACCGAGGTTGTCGGTCCGCCGGAAGCGATGGAAGAGGACATGCGGGACTTCGCCTTTGACGTGCGTCCGACCTCACGCCTTTCCTGTCAGATCAGGATGAAGGCTGCCTATGACGGCCTCACCGTGCACGTGCCGGAACGGCAGGCTTAAAAACTCTCATATTCCTGAAAAAGTCGGGCTCTTGCCAAAAAGAAAGCCTCGCACGCCAGAGGCGAGCGAGGCGAGGCGGGCGCATTACCTACGGATGAGGGAGGAACACCCGCGGCTTCGGAACGCGCCAGGAGAACACAATCACGAAAGCCAGCTGCCTTACTGCACTTTCGAATATAGTCATATTACCGCGTTCCGGTTGAGTCCACCAGAATGAAAAATGATCGATAAAAGGCTGGGAAGCGCACAAGTTTCGCACAAGTTTCATTGTGCAGCTAACGATCTCGGCTCGTGTTAAGGGCAAAAGGGGCTTATCTTTCGCCGCCTTTGCCCTTGAGTCTGTTGTTGAGCAATCTCAGCATGCGATTCTGAAAATTGACCGCCTCGACGCGATCGAATCGGGCCTGCAGCTTGTCATGCTCCTCTATTCCGCGAGCCGACTTCTCCGAAACGAGTTCCTGCATCGCCTCGCAATTGCGCTGCCAAGGCAGTGCCTTGAGTTCGCGCTCCATGGCGCGCGCCTGGGTTCGGGCGATCTCGGCATGGCGCTCCTCGTGGCGCCTGATATCGCTCGACAGCGCATCCCAGATCATCGACAGCTCGCGGCTTGCGCCTTTGCGGTTGGCCCAACGCGGCATGATGATCTGTGTGTGGACGGTGACCTTGACGTTGCCGACGCGGCAGCGGCCATTTTCCTGGATATAGGTTGCCTCACCGCCGAAGCGGATCTTGGTAGCACCGGGATGGCGGGCGGAAGAGCCGTTCGCCGTCGGGCCGCGGCGGCTCAGTTCATCGTCCAGCTCGTCGGCCGTCTTTCCCTTGATGTTGAAATAGGAATAGCTTTTCGTTGCAACGACTTCGGCAGCCGCGGGGCCGCAGAGCAAAAAGGCAATCATGGAAAGGGCGATGGGAAGGCGCATATAACGCAACGCAAGCGGCATTCTGAACTGAACCTGTGTTGAAGTTTGGCGGAGCTTGGGGCATAGCCACCGCAAGAGCAATATCGGATAGCGGCTTTTTTGGCTAGCGACGGGATTAGACTGGTGAAGCAGCTCGATAGCAGTTTCTGGCGTGTGGCCCATGATCGCGAGATCGAGCTTCACAAACGCTCGGTGATCATGGCGATCGTCAACGTGACGCCGGATTCCTTCTCCGACGGCGGGCGTTACCAGACGGTCGACAGGGCCGTCGAGCACGCGCTGCAGGCAATCGCAGACGGCGCCGAGATCCTCGACATCGGCGGCGAGTCGACGCGACCGGATGCGGCTTCCGTCAGTCCGGCGGAGGAGCAGGCGCGTGTCCTGCCCGTCATCGAGGCGCTCAGCCGCCGTACTGAAGCACTGATTTCCATCGATACCTATCGCGAGGAAACGGCGCGGCTTGCCATCGGTGCCGGCGCCCATATCGTCAACGACGTCTTCGGCCTGCAGAAGGAGCCGGCCATTGCCGCGCTGTCGGCCGAGACCGGGGCAGGGCTCTGCATCATGCATACCGGCCGCGACCGGCAGAAGCTTGCCGATATCATCGAGGACCAGGTCTTCTTTCTCGATCGCTCGCTGGAGATCGCCTCTGCCGCCGGCGTCCTGCGTGACCGTATCGTGCTCGATCCGGGCTTCGGCTTTGCCAAGGAGACGCCGCGTGAAAATCTGGAACTGATGGCGCGTTTCGAAGAACTGCACCGCTTCGGCCTGCCGCTTCTTGCCGGCACCTCGCGCAAGCGCTTCCTCGGCGCGGTCACCGGCCGCGAACCGGCGGAGCGCGATGCGGCGACGGCCGCGACTAGCGCGCTGCTGCGGATTCAAGGCGCGGCAGTTTTCCGGGTACACAATGTCGCAATCAACAGGGATGCGCTTGCCGTGGCCGATGCTATGCTGGCCGCCCGGAACGACGCTTCCAAAGCGTGTCGCGATGCTTCAGATCCGCTTGCCACGCTTTAAGTCTTTGTTTCCGCATGTCGATATCGCAAGACCGCTACGCGCTTTTACGTGACATGCTTTAAGTCTTTGTTTCGCATGTCGTCATCGCAAACCGCTATACACTTTTGCACGACATGCTTTAGGGGAGGCCGTCATGAGCACCTATACGATCCTGATGCAGAACTGCGCCTTTTTCGCCCGCCACGGCGTGCATGACGAGGAGGAGTTCCTCGGCCAGCGCTTTTTCGTGGATGCCGAGCTGGAGGTGGAGGCGGGCAGCGCGCTCGAAAGCGACTCCATACACGAGACCGTTCATTACGGCACCGCCTTCACCATCATCGAGGGGATCGTCGTCGGCCAGCGGCGCTACCTGATCGAGGCGCTGGCGCTCGATATCGCCAAGGGGCTCAGCAAGAAGTTCCCGCAGATCATCAGGGCCAAGATCACCGTGCGCAAGCCGAATGCGCCGATCCCCGGCGTGCTCGATTTCGTGCAGGTGACAGTTGAGCATCGTGCCCGATAATCCATTCCGTCTCGCAACGCTCGGCCTCGGCGGCAATATCGGAGATCCGGTCAAGTCCATGGCGTCAGCACTTGCGGTACTGGACGCCAACGCGGACTGCCGGGTGGCCGCCGTCTCGCGGCTTTACCGCACGCCGCCCTGGGGCAAGACGGACCAGTCCTATTTCTTCAACTCCTGCGCGGCGGTGGAAACACGCCTTGCTCCGGAAGCACTGCTCGATCTCTGCCTCTCGATCGAGCGGGACATGAAGCGCGAGCGCATCGAGCGCTGGGGGCCACGCACGCTCGATATTGATGTGCTGACCTATGAAGGCGTGGAGCAGGATGCGCCGCGGTTGGAACTGCCGCATCCACGAATGACGGAGCGGGGCTTCGTGCTGATGCCGCTTGCGGATATCGCGCCCGAACTGGTGGTCGGGGGGAGGACGGTTGCTGATTGGCTAGCCGGCGCCGACATCGCGGGGATCGAGATCGCCGACGAGAGCCGCGACTGGTGGCGCAAGACTTGAAGGGGCTATTGAGCGCAAGCTGCTGGACCTGAACTGCCCGCAAGCCCGGAGCTTTTCCTTGTGTTCATAACGTCTTGCCGACTGCACCGGCCGCGCTAACTCAGAATGGCGACTGAGCCGGAGGCATCATGAGGCAATTCAACAGCAGCCGGAAAGGCTGCTCGTTCAGGTACTGACATGCCGAAAACGAGCAGCAGCCTTCCCGAAGGTATCGAGGATCATACTCGCTTCCAGCAGCGCGTCTGGCGTGCACAGCGTTGGGCGTGGCTTGGTTTTGCCGCCATTCTCGTTGCCGCGCTTTTCGGAGCGCTTGGGCGCGGCGGGCTTCTCTCCCAGCAGGAATTGAAGCTTGCCGGCGGCAGCCTCGAGCTTCCGATCATCACGCGTTGGAATGCGCCCGACGAACTGCGCGTCTTTTTTTCGCCGTCGGCTTCGGACCGCAGGCTCGTTGTCGATCCAGACTTTCTGACGATCTTCTCCGTCGAAGGCATCGACCCGCCGCAGAAAGCGGCAGACTACGAGAACKGCCGTATCGGCTATGTCTTTCCCGCCGATCCTGGCGCGACGAGCCAGGTGATCCTGAGGCTTCATACACAGAAGCCGGGGCTGCATTCCTTCCACATCGGTATAGACCAGGACGTCATCGAACGTTCGGTCCTCATCTTGCCTTGAGGTGCCAATGGACGCAGTCATTCGCGGTGTCGCTATCTATTTCACCCTGCTGGTGATTATCAGGCTGTCGGGCCGGCGCACGCTGGCGCAGATGACACCCTTCGATCTCGTCATCGTGCTGGTGATTTCGGAAACGACACAGCAGGCCATGCTGGGCGACGATTTCTCGATCACCAATTCCGTACTGCTGATCCTGACGCTGTTTACGACCGACATCGCGCTTTCCTACCTGAAGCGCTGGTCGCGCCGGACGGCCAGACTGATCGACGGCGCTCCAACCGTCCTCGTTACCAACGGCGTTTATGACGAGGCTGCCCTCAAGGGTTCGAGACTTCAGAGAGACGATGTGATGCAGGCCGCAAGAACACAGCAGGGCATCGCAAGTGTCAAAGATATCCGGTTTGCAATTCTCGAAGTGAGCGGCAACATCAGCATCATTCCGAAGGAGTGAGAAGGGATAGAGGCAGGTCAGAGACCGGAGAGGAATGCATCTGTGTCGGTAATCTCCACCTGCACCGAAAAGCGGCCGCCCAGCAATTCGAGGGTAGCGTCATGGGTTTCGTCCGCGCTGCTGCAAACGGCGTCTTTCAACAGAATGACGCGATAGCCGAGATCGATTGCGCCAAGGGCTGCGGCGAGCACGCAAATATCGGTCTCGCCGCCGGTAATGGCGATGGCTTCGACCTTTTCCCGCGCAAGGGTTTCATGTAGCCGCCCGTCGATCCAGGGAGAATAAGTTCGCTTGTCGAAGAAGCGGGCAGGCGGTGCGAAGGGCCTCAGATCGGCCACGGTATCCATAAGTTCCGACGGCAATTGTTCGCCGGTCATCATTGGCCATTTTTCGTAATAGTTCCTCCACATGCCGGGCATGGCATCAGCGTTCGGCGGGGGAACGAAACGTGTGAAAACCGTTCGCTCTGCATACCGTCCCGAGAGTTCAACGATCTGTGGCGACGCCGTCGCCATCCATGGCACATGCCAGGGCGTCTGCTCCGCGAACATCCTCTGCATATCGATGCAGAGATGGATCCAGTTGTCGGGCATGGAATCTGCAGCTTCAAGCATTCAGGGCGAATTGATGCTGGGCAGAAAATCCTCGACCTGCTTGCGGTCAGTTGCAGAAAGCGACTGCACCTGTTCTTGCCAGAAGCGTTCGGCCTCGGGCGGATCCTTCTCCCACTGGCGTACAGTGGTGATGTTGTCGTCGATCTTGGAGCGGCGGTGTCCGCCGAGACGCAGATATTCCTTGGCGATCCGCAGGCTCCTGGTTTCCGTACCCTTGTTGGTCTCGTTCATGTCATTGATCTCCGTTGCTTGCTTGGCGATGGAAACGCCTCACTTTACACGCGAGCCCGGCCGGCATTTTAGCATGTTGATGGGCCAAGATCCCGGCGGGAGTGACGGCGGCGCGATGATGACATCAGAGCCATCCAGCGCCGCGCATTTGGCAAGTTCAAAACCGATGCCGGTGGACGCCCCTGTAACGACGGCGAAAGCCTTTATCGAAGCAATATCAGCCATGTCGCTTCTCCTTATGGCTTGAGGACAACCTTGATGCAGCCGTCCTGCTTGTCGCGGAAGGTCTTATAGAGGTCAGGGCCATCCTCCAGCGATGCGCGGTGGGTGATGATGAAGGACGGGTCGATCTCGCCCTTCTGGATGCGCTCCATCAGCAGCGGCAGGTAGCGCTGCACCGGTGTCTGGGCCATCTTGAAAGTCAGGCCGCGGTTGATCGCCGAGCCCATCGGGATCTTGTCAAGCAAGCCGCCATAGACGCCGACGATGGAGACCGTGCCGAAGTTGCGGCAGCAATAGATCGCCTGACGGAGGACATGGGGCCTATCCGTGCCCATGAAGGTGGCCACCTTGATGCGGTCGAGGCGGGAATCCCAGCTTGCCGAGGCATCGGCCTCGGTTCCGACCGCATCGATGCAGGCGTCGGCGCCGCGTCCCTGCGTCAGCTCCATGATCCTGTCGTAGATATCTTCATCGTGGAAATCGAGGGTGATGGCGCCGGAGGCCTGCGCAAGCGCCATCCGCTCCGGCACGGTATCGACGGCGATGACGCGTTCGGCGCCGAGGATGAAAGCAGATTTGATCGCCATCTGACCAACCGGGCCGCAGCCCCAGACGGCAATCGTATCGCCCGGCTGGATGTTGCAGAAATCCGCTGCCATATAGCCCGTGGGGAAAATGTCTGACAGGAAGAGAACCTGCTCGTCCGTCAGCCCGTCCGGAACCTTGATCGGGCCGACATCGGCATAGGGTACGCGCAGATATTCCGCCTGTCCTCCGCTATAGCCGCCAAGCAGATGCGTATAGCCGAACAGACCGGCCGGGGAATTCCCCCACATCTTTGTGACCTTGGCGGGATCGGGATTGGAGCGTTCGCAGCCCGAAAAGAAGCCTCGTTTGCAGAAGAAGCATTCGCCGCAGGAAATGGTGAAGGGAACGACGACGCGGTCGCCGATCTTGAGATTGCTATTGTCCTTGCCGAGTGCGACGACCTCACCCATCGTCTCATGGCCCATGATATCGCCGCTGTGCATGTCGGGCATGACGCCGTTGAAGAGGTGAAGATCGGAGCCGCAGATCGCACAGGCCGTGACCTTGATAATCGCGTCGCGGCCATCCTCGATCTCGGGATCGGGAACGCTTTCGCAGCGTATGTCATGCTTGCCGTGCCAAGTGAGCGCCTTCATCACATTCTCCTTTTCTCCGTCGTAGAACTGCTCACTGCCGGAAATGATCCCAACGCAATCACGAAATATTAAGGTGAGGACCATGAAGGGCCGGGAGGTTCTTTTATCGAGACGGCAGTCAAGCTGTCTCAAAATCCCTCAAGGAGAATCTATCGTGGCAAACCAAGGCCGTTCACACGAACATCACGTCAAGGCTGGCGAACAGATCAACAAAAACAGCCGATAACCTTTGAAACAATCGAAATTAGCCCGCAAAAGCGGGCTTTTTTCATGTCTTCGGATGTTGTCGGCCGCATGTGTTTTTGGCGGATCCAATATTCAGCTACCGCTATCGTCCTCGCCTGGATACTGCTTCTCCTTGAGCAGCCCGGCCAGATGAACCGTGTTGCGCGCCAGCGTGTCGACCGTCGTCGTGACCACTTCAGGCACRTCGTCGAGATCGACGAAATTGGTGCTGCCCATGGCTTCGCCCACCCAGTAAGCCACAGCATTGGCGGGGATAGTGAAGCCGACATCGTTCAGCGCCTGATAGAGTTCCGCCGAGACATGATGGGCACCGTCCTCATTGCCAACAACGGCGACGGCCGCGACCCGTCCGTAAGAGATCATGCGGCCTTGCTCATCTTTTTCTTCCAGAAATGCATCCATGCGTTCCAAGGCGCGCTTTGCGACACTGCAGGGCTGGCCCATCCAGATGGGCGTGCCGAGGATGAGGATATCGGCGTCGAGGATCGTCTTGCGAATATCGGGCCACGCATCGCCCGGTCCCTCATCGGAGGTGACACCGGGCAGGATGTTGTGATCGGCGAGGCGGATCGTTTCGGTCTCGACGTCTTCCTTGCGCATTGCCTCGGCAATGAGCGACAGCATCCGGTCGGTTGAGGAGGGCTCACCGCCGCTCGATTTCAGGGTGGCATTGAGGGCAACGGCTTTGAGGGGCACGATCGATCTCCACGTTGTTCGTTCGCACACAACCTGGGACGATGCTCATGGTTCCCCACGCCTGAAACKCAAAAGCGGCGGAAAACCGCCGCCTCATGAAAACTTGTTCATAATCAGAGACTTATGGCAATTTCTTCACTCGATCGAGCCGACAGCCATTTCATCGACCTGGCGGGTCAGGGTCAAGCCGATGACAGGGATCATCTGGCTTTCGACCTTGACCGAAACGGTGACGTTCATGGTCTTGTCGTCGCGAACGCGGGCAATCATCGCGCCGTTCAGCTTTGAGCGATTGATGCCGACGACGACGGTGTCGTTGGTGACGGCGCCGGAGACGATATCGAGGCCCTTGCCTTCAGCGCCGTCCAGGAACTTGCCCTTGTAGGTGGAACCGGACTGCGAGATGACGGCGCTCATCGGCTGCTTGAAGACGCCGACGCGGCAGGTACCGTCGAGCTTGATGCCGGCGGGGGAATCATCGGCCGGCGATCCGACAAGATTGCACGTGAATTTCGTGCCCTTGTACTTGCCGGCGACGATTTCGCCCGGACCCTTCCAGGTACCGGAGACGGATTCGAAGAAGGCCTTGTCGCGGGTCGCCGCAGAGGCATTGGACGTGACGTCTGCCACCGGAGACAATGCCGCGGCGGCCAGGCCGCATACAAAAAGAAACTTGCGCGAGTACATGGATTTTCCTTGGCAAACACCACTCGGGAACTGGCACGAAGTTTTGCCGGAGAATGGTTAATGCTTTCTTTCCGAGGCGCCGAAATGCGTGGGAATACAGGGGCTTTCGCAAGGCAAGGATTCTGAGGTCGCGCCTTTAGCACATTGAATCCGCTTGAATTTTTTGCGTCCAAAGCAAAAAGGCATGAATATGTCAAAATCTGGCGTCTTGCTTAGGAATTACCATTGCGCGCGGTCATCGAGGGCGTCAGGTCACCGATGAAATCGCCGATTCCCGGCCGTTTCAACGCCCGGAACGTCAGCGGACGGCAGAGATCCATGGCGGCAATGCCGATGCGCGCCGTCATCAGCCCGTTGATGACGCCTTCGCCGAGTCGGGCCGAGAGCTTCGAGGCAAGCCCGTGGCCCAGCACCTGCTGCACGAGGCTGTCGCCGACGGCAATCGAGCCGGTCACCGCAAGGTGGGCGAGAACATCGCGCATCAATCTCAGCATGCCGAGCGTGCCGGGACGACCGCCATAGAGCTCGGCCATGGCACGGATGAGACGCGCCGATTCATAGAGGACATAGAGCAGGTCGACGATGGCGCGCGGGCTGACGGCCGTGACGATCGAGACGCGCTTTGCAGAGTTGACGATCAGCGCGCGAGCTCGCCGGTCCAGCGGGGCGAGCAGTTCGCGCTCGGCAAGTGCAATCAGGTGCGGGGGATCGATGACCTCGCCCTCGGTTTCCTTGAGCGTGGCTCGACCTTTTGCCGTCTCGGGCTTGTTGCCGAGAAGGCCCGTCAGGCGAGCGATAACCGCGCGAGCCTTCGCTGGCCGGGTTTCAACGATCGCGGCATCGGCTTCGGCCTTGATGATCTGCACCGCGGCAAGCCGCATCATGCCCGCCGTTTCCCGGATGACGATAGCGATGACGGCAAGGATGCCGATCGCCAAGACAGCAAGCGCGGTATAACCCAGCCAGTCGGCGCGACTGAAGAGATCGCGGATCAACCGATCGGTCCAGAGGCCAAAGGCAAGCGACAGAAGAATGCCGAAAGCGCCGGCGGCGATGCTGGCGAACGAAGTGCGGCGCTTGCGTGGTGCTGCGACCGGCAGCGGGCTCAGATCCTGTTCCGGATTGAGGAAGGGATCTTCCTCGTCAGGCGTCAGCACCACCTCACCGGTGAAGCTCGCGGGCTTGCGACGTTCCGTGCGCGGGGCTTCGGGCGCGGAGTTCTCTTCCTCGTAGGTGAAGGCGGCGGGCGCGCGGCGCGGATGATTGGGCTGGTCGATCGGCGGCTTGCTCATGCGAGGCGGTCTCCGAACAGGAACTGCATGGCGCGGTCKAGGCGGATATGCGGCACGGAGAGTTTGATACCGCCGCCGGTTTCCTCGAGCTGCGGCGGGCGGAAGCGCACGACATTGACGTCGGGCAGCTCGACCGAGGCGTCGCCTGCCTCGATGCGCTCGAACAGGGATTCGGGATTTTCCGGAAGATCGCCAGGGAAGATCGCCGTCTTGCGCTCGCCGTCGAAGATCTCGCCGGCAATCTTTTCGCCTGCGATGGGTGTTCCGACGATGACGGGCAGGTCGTTGCCGTCGCGGCGCACAGTTGCCTCCCGCGTGGCGCGCACGGAGGCTAGCGCCATGACATCGATGCCGGCGCCGGCCATGCCGATACGGTCGATGGCGCGGTCGACGAGACGGCGCGTCAGGCGATCCAGCCGGTCGTGGCTTTCGTGGTGCAGATGGTCAGCCTTGGTGGCGGCGACCAGAACGCGGTCGATGCGACGGCCAAGCAGCGAGGAGAGGACGGAATTGTTGCCGGGGCGGAAGCAGGCGAGCACATCGKTCAGCGCCCGTTCCAGATCCTGCACGGCTTCAGGCCCGCGGTTCATGGCCTGCAGCGCATCGACCAGCACGATCTGCCGGTCGAGCCTTGCGAAATGCTCCCGGAAGAAGGGTTTGACGACGACGGACTTATAGGCCTCGTAGCGCCGCTCCATCATCGCCCAAAGGGAACCTCGCTCCGGCTTTCCGTCCGCGGGCAGGGCAAGCGGGGCGAAGGTCAGGGCAGGCGACCCATCGAGATCTCCAGGCAGCAGGAAGCGGCCGGGCGGCAGGGTGGAAAGCGAGCGCTCGTCGGCCTTGCAGGCCTTCAGGTACTCGGCAAAGCTGGTTGCGAGGTCGCGGGCCACCATTTCATCGGCCGAGGCGGTAATGTCTGTCACCTTCGTCAAGGCCAGCCAGTCGCTCGACAGTTCGGCGCGGATGCCGGTTGCGGCAAGTGCGATCGTTTCCTCGCTGAAGGTACGGAAGTCCTTGCCGAGCAGTGGCAGGTCGAGCAGCCATTCGCCGGGATAATCGACGATATCGATCGACAGCCGGCCGGGCGAGAACATGCGCGTCCAGGAACTGGCGCTTTGATAATCGAGCGTGATGCGCAGCTCGGAAATCGCGCGGGTGGAATCCGGCCAGATGCGCTCCTTCACCAGCGCGCGGATATGATCCTCGTACTGGAAGCGCGGCACGGCATCATCGGGCTGCGGCTCCAGACGCACAGCCGAAACACGACCGGACTGCACCGCTTCGAACAGCGGCAGGCGGCCACCGTGCAGGAGATTGTGGACCAGCGAGGAGATGAAGACCGTCTTGCCGGAACGGGAAAGTCCGGTGACGCCGAGCCGGATGGTCGGATTGACCAGACCGCTGGCGCGGTCTGCAAGATTGTCCAGCGCGATCAGCGCATCGTCGGCAAAGGATGTCAGGCGTGGCGGCAAATCGGAATCCCTGATGGCACTGCCTGCAATATAGGGAAGGGCCGCTGCCTGAAAAAGAAGCGGCGCGAAAAGCTCTAATCGATAACGAAATCGACCAGTCGCCAGATAGAGGCCGACGCATCGTGATCGATGACGGCAAGACCTGCGGTCGGGAAGCCGGTCGGCAACGCGGCGACCATCGCCTCTTGGCCGATCAGCGCCTGCAGGGCCTGCTCCATGGTCGGGTTGTGGCCGACGAGCATGACGGTGCCCGCATCCTGCGCATCGATGATTTCGAGATATGTATCGACCGAGGCGTTGTAGAGCGTGTCGACGAAGCGCATGTCGAGCGTTTCGCCCATGGCGCGATGCACGGCCTCGGCGGTGTCACGGCAGCGAAGCGCGGTCGAGCTGATCAGGACGTCCGGACGGTAGCCCTTGTCGGCGGCGCGGTCGGCGACGATCTCGGCATCGCCGAAACCCTTCTGGTTCAGCGGGCGGTCGAAATCGCGCTGTCCGGGCTCGGCCCACGCGGCTTCGGCATGACGGAGGAGATAGATCCGGTTGGGCGGAGGCAGGAGGGCGGCCATGGGCAAATCCAGCTTCTAACGGAGCCTTTTCAGTAGCGGTTGCGATCCGGCAACGTCAACCGTCCGAAGGCTCCCAACGGCGCAAAAGCACGGTCCCAACACGGCATTTTGAAGGCGAAGCAAAAATTGTTGTTCGGAATAATGATGGGAAAATAGACTGTTAGCTAAAATTTGTGACAGATTTAAAAATCTGTTTACCTGTCTATTTTGGCTTGAATCACGGCTAGCGCTTGGGATATACACCCGGCCAGATGAGATGTTCTTCAGGAGAATCGCGTTGAGTGAGAAGATCGATCTTAGCAATTATGCTCCCTCGGAAGACGAGGAGTTCATGAACAC
Organism: Rhizobium sp. 05L429; assembly: GCF_056397645.1. NCBI lineage: Bacteria > Pseudomonadati > Pseudomonadota > Alphaproteobacteria > Hyphomicrobiales > Rhizobiaceae > Rhizobium > Rhizobium sp. 05L429. The sequence continues at coordinate 36,525 of NZ_JBFTNV010000037.1, forward strand.
GAACCAGCGGGCTTACTTCAGAGGCAAACTGGTCGCGTGGAGAAACGACATCCTTAGAGAAGCGCGCGAAACTCTCGACCATCTGGCAGAAGAAAGCGCAAACCATCCTGACCTCGCAGACCGTGCATCCTCTGAAACCGACCGGGCTATCGAACTTCGCGCCCGTGACCGTCAGAGAAAGCTGATCTCCAAGATCGACGCAGCGCTGCAGCGCATTGAAGATGGCACCTACGGCTATTGTGAGGAAACCGGCGAACCGATCGGCCTCAAGCGTCTCGACGCCCGCCCGATCGCCACGCTGTCGATCGAGGCGCAGGAACGCCACGAGCGCCGCGAAAAGGTTTACCGGGACGAATAATCGTTTCAAGACCGGCAAAGAATAAAGGCACCGCGAGACGATCGCGGTGCCTTTTTGGTTTTGGCGCTCTTCGCTCCGGGCCCCTAGGCCGCGGCTTTACTTGTCTCGGTTGACGCTCATTTCGCCGAAGATGCGGGCAACTTCCTTTTGAAGTGCTGCATCAGCGCCCGTGATCGGTGCCATTTCGGGGTCGCGGCGCGGCATTGATCCAGGCTGAGAGGAGACGGGCTGCTGTGCAGGGCGCGCCTGCTGCGCATTGGGCGCGGGAGCCACGCGATCTGCGGCGACATTACCGGTTATTTCCTCATCGAGGACGCGCTGGAAATCCCGGCGGATGGCGGCCGATTGCGCGCCGCCGTCTTCCGTTGCGACCGGTGCACCGCGCGAAACGGGCGGCGTGGAAACCTCCGGTTCGATGCGCTGTTGCGGCAGCACGCGCTGGCGGGCTGCATCGAGGATATCGGCGGCGTTGGCCGCATCCGGCATCGGCTGCGGAACGGGACGTTCGGGCTGGCGCGGCTGAACCTGTGGCGGGCGCTGCAGACCGTCACGCTCGGCTGTGAGGGGCGGAGCCGACATCTGCGGAGCGGAACGTTCCGGCTGGCTGGACATCGGCTGGCCCGGCGTTTGCTGAGCGGACATTTGCTGAGCGGACATGGGCGGGGCAACGGCCGGAGCGACCAGGGGTTCGGGCCGCTGGCGGATGGGCTCGGCCGGCGGGGCGATGACTGGGGGAGCGATGACGACAGGTGCAGGTGTCGGCGCCGGTGTATAGGTTTCGAAATCGGGTTCGGCGCTTGCAGCAACAGCCGGCGCGACGGAAGCGGCGACCGGCTGCTGCGGTTCGCGGCGCGGCTGGATGACGGCCCGCTCCTGGACGACTGGGCGTTCCTCGACCGGCTGCGGGCGGAACTCGGCAGCCGTTTCGACTTCGGGTTCCGGCAGGATGCGGCTTTCGATGACGATATCAGTGGGGCCGCCGATCATGACGAGATGTTCGACATTGTCGCGGCGCACGAGCACCAGGCGGCGGCGAGCATCGACAGCGGCGGCATCGAGAACCTGAAGGCGCGGCTGGCGGTTGCGGCCGCCACGGACGAAGGGCGAGGGCGCGCGGTTGCGCATGAACCACAGGATGGCGATGAGCAGGATGAGGGCAATACCGACACCGCCGGCTGCAAGCAGGAAGCGGCTACCGTAAGCTCCTACAACATCATCGAACATAGGCACTCACTCCATTTCGCATTATGGCACAACAGACGACTTTTCCGCTCCTTAGGCAAGAGCTGGCGGGTCTGTCCAGTCGCCGCCGAACGCGATTTCGTGTTGTGCAACMTATTTGATAGAACGGGGTCAGGGGCAAACTGGCGCGTTTGCCTGTGAATTCAAGCAGTCTGATGAAAGCCTGCTGTTTTTGAGGGCGCAGCAAGTTGATAAGAAGGGATAGACTGCCTGATTCCTGCTGCGTATCGGTGTACGCACGCAGCCGGAAGGGCTCATGCGAGGAATAAATGACGAAATCGCGTCAGGTCGACGACTATAACGCGCCGCTTGTGGATCGTGGGGGGCGTTCTGGCACGGCAATACGCATCATCCTGCTGGCGATCGTGCTGATTGCGGCGGCCGCGGCCTTTGTCTTCTTCAAGGATTCGCTCGGCAACGAGCTGGTGCTCGGCTGTCTCGGCGTGCTCGCCATGGTCGGCATCTTCTTCCTGGTATCCTCGGTCATCGGCTTCATCGAGGTGATGCCGCAGCGCCAGTCCGACAGCTTGGCGCGCGCCTTTTTGAACAGCCACCCCGATGGATCGCTGATCACCGACGACAAGGGCCGCATCGTCTACGCCAACGCCGCCTATGGGGCGCTGACGGGCGCCCGCAAGGCGACCGAGGTGCAGACGCTGGAGACGTTGCTGTCGCGCCACCGCGAATCGAACGAGGCGCTCTACCGGCTGGTGAACGGCCTGCGGGAAGGCCGCGAAGGCCGGGAGGAATTCCGCCTGCTGCGTGCCGTCGGCCCCGGAAGCAGCGCCGGCGCCCATTGGTACCGCCTGAAAGCTCGTCTCTTGACGCCGGAAGAGGGCGACGGCAAGCCGCTGCAGATCTGGCAGATCACCGATATCACGGCCGAACGCGAGGATCAGGAGCGCTTCTTCAAGGAATTGCAGAACGCGATCGATTATCTCGACCACGCTCCGGCAGGCTTCTTCTCCGCCGGACGCAAGGGCGAGATCTTCTATCTGAATGCGACGCTTGCCGAATGGCTGGGCCTCGACCTCACCAAATTCATGCCGGGCTCGATGAACATCGGCGATCTCGTGGCGGGCGAGGGGCTGGCGTTGATCCAGTCCGTGCAGGCCGAGCCGGGCTTCAAGAAGACCGTGACGCTCGAACTCGACCTGCGCAAAACGAACGGCCAGAGCCTGCCGGTGCAGATCATCCACCGCGTCACCTCCATGCGCGACGGGGCGCCCGGTGAAAGCCGGACGATCGTGCTGACGCGCGACAAGGACGGCGAGAACGGACAATCTGCTTCTGCGGCTGCCATGCGCTTTACGCGCTTCTTCAACAACACGCCGATGGCGATCGCCTCCGTCAATGGCGATGGCAAGATCCTGCGCACCAATGCGCCCTTCCTGAAGCTCTTCTCCAATATCGTCTCGCGTGACGACCTGGAGCGCGGTGCGCTGATGGAAACGATCGTGCAGGAAAGCGACCGGCCGCAGCTTGCCGCGGCACTCGCCGCCGCCAAGGACCGGCAGGGCGATATCGCGCCGATCGATTCCCGCACGCCGACGGACGATGCGCGTTTCTTCCGCTTCTACGTGAATGCCGTCATCGACCAGAGCGACGAGGCGCCCGAGGAGGCGGCCATCGTCTATGCCGTCGAGGTGACCGAGCAGAAGGCACTGGAAGCGCAGATGGCGCAGACGCAGAAGATGAATGCGGTCGGCACGCTCGCCGGCGGCATCGCGCACGATTTCAACAACGTGCTGACAGCAATCCTGCTGTCCTCCGACCACCTGCTTTTACAGGCGCGGCCTGCCGATGCGAGCTTCGCCGACCTGATAGAGATCAAGCGCAACGCCAACCGCGCGGCGGTGCTGGTTCGCCAGCTTCTCGCCTTCTCGCGCAAGCAGACGATGCGGCCGACGGTGTTGAACCTGACCGATGTCGTCGGCGACCTGCGCATGCTGGTCGACCGGCTGATTTCAGGCACCAACGTCAAGCTCGACGTGGAATATGGCCGCGATCTCTGGCCGGTCAAAACCGATCTTTCGCAATTCGAGCAGGTGCTGATCAACCTCAGCGTCAATGCCCGCGACGCCATGCCCAATGGAGGCACGCTGACGCTGCGGACCCGCAATCTACCGGCCGCAGAGGTCGCCGCCTTCAACTATTCCTACATGCCGCATGAAGACATGGTGCTGATCGAGGTGACCGATACAGGCACCGGTATTGCGCCCGAGATCATGGACAAGATCTTCGAGCCGTTCTTCACGACCAAGGATGTGGGCAAAGGCACCGGTCTCGGCCTTGCCATGGTCTATGGCATCGTCAAGCAGTCCGGCGGTTATATTCAGCCGGAATCGGAAGTCGGCAAAGGCACGACCTTCCGCATCTTCCTGCCGCGCCATATCGTCGAGCCGGCAGTTGCGGCCGAAGGGGAAGCCGCTGATCAGGCAGTTGCAGCCGGCGGCGCACAGATTGTCGAACTGGTCCAGCCCCAGCAGCCGGAAGACCTGACCGGCTCGGCTGTCATCCTGCTCGTGGAAGATGAGGAAGCGGTGCGCCGTGGCGGCAAGCGCATGCTGGAGACGCGCGGCTATACGGTCCACGAGGCTGGGTCCGGCGTCGAAGCCCTCGAAATCATGGAAGAGCTGGAAGGCAAGGTCGACATCGTCGTCTCCGACGTCGTGATGCCGGAAATGGACGGGCCTTCGCTGCTGCGCGAGTTGCGCAAGAAATATCCGGATATGAAGTTCATCTTCGTTTCCGGCTATGCCGAGGATGCGTTCGCCCGCAACCTCCCGCCGGAGGCCAAGTTCGGATTTCTGCCGAAGCCGTTTTCGCTGAAGCAGCTGGCGGTGGCAGTGAAGGAAACGCTGGATAGCTAAAGCTTTTGCGGGGGGTGTCCCCCGGCACGACACGTCTACAGGAACGGGGCGGGTCTAGCCCGCCCCATCAATCCTTATTCTCCAAGCGCCACGGCAATCTCAGCCGCAAGCCGCGCATTGTTCTCCACCAGCGCGATATTCGTCTTCAAGCTCTGCCCGTCCGTCAGGTCAAAGATCGTGCTCAGCAGGTAAGGTGTTACCGCCTTGCCGGTGACTTCGTCGCGTTCGGCGCTGTCGAGGGCGCGCTCGATGTAGATTTCCATTTCCTCGCGGGCGATTTCGTCGGCTTCCGGAACCGGATTGGCGATCAGCATGCCGCCGTCGATGCCGAGCTGTTCGCGCGTCGTCTGGAAATTGGCGATCGCTGCCGGGCTGTTCAGGGTGAGCGGGCTGCGGATGCCCGAGGCGCGCGACCAGAAGGCCGGGAATTCATCGCTCTCATAGGTCACGACGGGCACGCCGCGGGTTTCCAGCACTTCCAGCGTCTTCGGAATATCGAGGATCGCCTTTGCGCCGGCGCAAACGACGATGACGCCGGTGCGGGCCAGTTCTTCGAGATCAGCCGAGATATCGAAGGTTTCTTCAGCACCGCGATGGACACCGCCGATGCCGCCTGTCGCAAAGACCTTGATGCCGGCCCGCGCTGCCGCAATCATCGTCGCGGCGACCGTCGTCGCACCCGTGCGGCGCTCGGCGATGGCGAAGGCGAGATCGGCGCGCGACACCTTCAAGACATCCTTCGCCTGGGCGAGTTGCTCGAGCTCAGCGGCCTCAAGGCCAATATGAAGTGTGCCGTGGATGACAGCGATGGTGGCGGGAACCGCACCCTGATCGCGGATGATCGATTCGACGCTGCGCGCCATCTCGATATTGCCGGGGTAGGGCATGCCATGCGTGATGATGGTCGATTCGAGCGCCACGATCGGGGCGCCGCGCTGCTTGGCGGCGGCCACTTCCTTCGAATAGGAGATCGGCAGCAGGGGCGAAATGGGTTTGGTCATGATCGGTGTCCCTTTATCGATGGTGCCGCTTCATTGCAGAATTCTCGCCGCCGGGACAAGCGAAAGCATGTCGCGGATAAGATCCGGCGAGAGATTTTCGTTCACGGCGTGCCGTGACTGGACAGTAAGGGCGGCTGCAGCCGTGCCATGGCGCACCGCTTCTTCCAGCGGCAGGCCACGCATGAGGGCCGAGAGCGTGCCGGCTGCCAGAGAATCTCCGGCGCCGGTGACATCGGCCACTGTCTCCGAGATCGGCGGCTGTAGGACGAGCGCACGATGGTCATTGAAGGCGACGAGCTCGCGCTGGCCGCGGGTGACGACCGCGCCGCTGACGCCGATGTCACCGAGCAGGGACGGCCAAGCGGCAGCATCCTCCGGCCGGTGGCCGACAAGGGCTGCAGCCTCGGCCTCGTTGAGGAAGAGATAGTCGATGCCGTCGAGGCAGGGCAGGAGGCGCACCACCTTGGCCGGCGAGATGGCGATGGCCGCCACCGGCTTGCCGAGCGCCTTTGCCCTTGCGACGATCGCAGCTGCCGTTTCCTCCGGCAGGTTGGCGTCGAAGAGAATGAAATCGGTAGCGGCGAAGGCATCGCGCACCCAGCGGATCGACAGACGCCGCGGCACGAAGAAGCGGTAGAGCTCCATATCCGCCAGCGCGATGAGCAGATTGCCGTCCCTCTCAATGATCGCCGTATAGCTCGGCGTCTTGCGGTCGAGGAAGACGAAGGGKCGGTCGTCTATCCCCGCAAGGTCGGCCGCCTCGCTCACCGTCTCGCCGATCGGGTCGCCGCCGCGCGGCGAAATCATCGTCACGTCGAAGCCGAGTCGAGCCAGATTGCGGGCCGCATTGAAGCCACCGCCGCCGGGTTCCTCGAACCATGTCCCGGGGTTGCTGGCGCCGGGTGCCGTCTCGCCGGCAATGCGGCCGCGACGATCGATATGGGCGCCACCGAGAACGAGAATCTTGCCGCTCATTTCTGCTCTCCCAAAGCGAATCGAATAGGCTCCGAAATACCCGCATTCAGCCCCGGTGGCTTATTAAGCCGTTGCTTTGCATCGATAAAACAAAAATAGAACACAGGCCGTTTTACCTTTTTCTTTCAATTATTTGCAACCCCATTGCGAAATAAGAACAAATCAGGTACAAACTTCGCATCAGCGGCGACATTGCTTGAGCAGCGTCAATAACCTAAAGGTGGATCGAATGTCTCAGAATTCATTGCGGCTCGTAGAGGACAAATCGGTGGACAAAAGCAAGGCGCTCGAAGCGGCACTCTCACAGATCGAGCGGTCGTTCGGCAAGGGCTCGATCATGAAACTCGGTTCGAACGAGAGCATCGTCGAGATCGAAACAGTTTCCACGGGTTCGCTCAGCCTCGATATCGCGCTCGGCATCGGCGGCCTGCCGAAGGGCCGCATCGTCGAAATCTACGGTCCGGAAAGCTCTGGTAAGACGACGCTCGCTCTGCAGACCATTGCCGAAGCCCAGAAGAAGGGCGGCATCTGCGCCTTCGTCGACGCCGAACACGCTCTCGATCCGGTCTATGCCCGCAAGCTTGGCGTCGATCTGCAGAACCTCCTGATCTCCCAGCCGGACACAGGCGAGCAGGCGCTTGAAATCACCGATACGCTGGTGCGTTCCGGCGCCATCGACGTCCTCGTCGTCGACTCGGTCGCCGCACTGACGCCGCGCGCCGAAATCGAAGGTGAAATGGGCGACAGCCTGCCAGGCCTTCAGGCTCGCCTGATGAGCCAGGCGCTGCGCAAGCTGACGGCTTCGATCTCCAAGTCGAATACCATGGTGATCTTCATCAACCAGATCCGCATGAAGATCGGCGTCATGTTCGGTTCGCCGGAAACGACAACTGGTGGTAACGCGCTGAAGTTCTACGCCTCCGTTCGCCTCGACATCCGCCGCATCGGCCAGGTCAAGGAGCGCGAAGAGGTGATCGGCAACCAGACGCGCGTCAAGGTCGTCAAGAACAAGATGGCGCCTCCCTTCAAGCAGGTCGAATTCGACATTATGTATGGCGAAGGCGTCTCCAAGACCGGCGAACTCGTCGATCTCGGCGTCAAGGCCGGCATCGTCGAGAAATCGGGCGCCTGGTTCTCCTATAACAGCCAGCGCCTCGGCCAGGGCCGCGAAAACGCCAAGACTTTCCTGCGCGACAATCCGGATCTCGCCCGCGAGATCGAAACGGCATTGCGCCAGAACGCCGGCCTGATTGCCGACCGCTTCCTACAGAATGGCGGCCCTGACGCCGGCGACGATGCAGGTGATKCCGGCGACATGTAATTCGCCCTGACCACTGAAGCACATTCGTACCGGCCGCATTCCTTCACGAGAATGCGGCCGGTTTTGTTTGTTCGCTGGACAGTGGCAAGGTCGAACGATAAAAGCCGATGAATTTGGTTTTACCTGCCTGCTGGCAGCATCGAAGGGCATGAAATGAGCGGTGTGAACGATATCCGGTCGACCTTCCTCGACTACTTCAAGAAGAACGGCCATGAGATCGTTTCATCGAGCCCGCTCGTGCCGCGCAACGACCCGACGCTGATGTTTACGAATGCCGGCATGGTGCAGTTCAAGAACGTCTTCACCGGTCTCGAAAAGCGTCCCTATTCGACGGCAACGACTTCGCAGAAATGCGTGCGCGCCGGCGGCAAGCATAACGACCTCGACAATGTCGGCTATACCGCGCGCCATCTGACCTTCTTCGAAATGCTCGGCAATTTCTCCTTCGGCGACTATTTCAAGGAGAATGCGATCGAGCTTGCCTGGAAGCTCGTCACCGAAGGCTTCGACCTTCCGAAGAACCGTCTGCTGGTGACCGTCTATTCCGAAGACGAGGAAGCCGCGACGCTGTGGAAGAAGATCGCCGGTTTTTCCGACGACAAGATCATCCGCATCCCGACCTCTGACAATTTCTGGCAGATGGGCGATACCGGCCCCTGCGGCCCGTGCTCGGAAATCTTCATCGACCAGGGCGAGAATGTCTGGGGCGGCCCTCCCGGCTCGCCGGAAGAGGATGGTGACCGGTTCCTGGAGTTCTGGAACCTCGTCTTCATGCAGTTCGAACAGACCGAGCCCGGCGTTCGCAATCCGCTGCCGCGTCCGTCGATCGACACCGGCATGGGCCTGGAGCGCATGGCCGCCGTTCTCCAGGGTGTCCAGAGCGTGTTCGACACCGACCTGTTCCGCACATTGATCGCCACCATCGAGGATACGATGGGCGCTAAGGCTGAGGGCAGTGCCAGCCACCGCGTCATCGCCGACCATCTGCGCTCCTCGGCCTTCCTGATCGCCGATGGCGTTCTGCCGTCTAATGAAGGCCGCGGCTATGTGCTGCGCCGCATCATGCGCCGCGCCATGCGCCATGCGCAGCTTCTCGGCGCCAAGGAGCCGCTGATGTACAAGCTGCTGCCGACGCTGGTGCAGGAGATGGGCCGCGCCTATCCGGAACTGGTGCGCGCCGAGCCGCTGATCTCCGAAACACTGAAGCTCGAAGAAAACCGCTTCCGCAAGACGCTGGAGCGCGGCCTCTCGCTTCTCTCCGACGCGACCACGGACCTTTCCAAGGGCGATATGCTTGACGGTGAGACCGCCTTCAAGCTCTACGACACCTATGGCTTCCCGCTCGACCTGACGCAGGATGCGCTGCGCGCCCGCGAGATCGGCGTCGACATTTCCGGCTTCACCGATGCGATGCAGCGCCAGAAGGCAGAGGCACGCTCGCACTGGGCCGGCTCCGGCGAGAAGGCGACGGAGACCGTCTGGTTCGAGCTCAAGGAAAAGCACGGCGCGACCGAATTCCTGGGCTACGACACCGAAACCGCTGAAGGCGTGGTGCAGGCGATCGTCAAGGATGGCGCTGTTGCGACCGAGGCCAAGGCCGGCGACAAGGTGCAGATCGTCGTCAGCCAGACACCATTCTACGGTGAATCCGGTGGCCAGATGGGCGATACCGGCGTGATCTCGTCCGACCATGGCAAGATCGAGATTTCAGATACGCAGAAGCGGGGCGAAGGCCTTTTCGTGCATCTGGGCACGGTCATCGAAGGCGTGTTCAAGGACGGCGATGCGGTCGTGCTGACGGTCGATCATGCGCGCCGTTCGCGGCTACGTGGCAACCACTCGGCGACCCACCTGCTGCATGAGGCTCTGCGCGAAGTGCTCGGCACCCATGTCGCCCAGAAGGGTTCGCTGGTMGCGCCCGAGCGCCTGCGTTTCGACGTCTCGCATCCGAAGCCGATGTCGGCAGAKGAGCTGAAGGTTGTCGAGGAGATGGCCAACGAGATCGTTTTGCAGAACGCGCCTGTTACGACACGCCTGATGAGCGTCGACGATGCGATCGAGGAAGGCGCGATGGCGCTCTTCGGCGAGAAATACGGCGATGAAGTGCGTGTCGTTTCAATGGGCACGGGTCTGCATGGCGCCAAGGCCAACAGGCCCTATTCGATCGAACTCTGTGGCGGAACGCATGTGTCGGCGACCGGCCAGATCGGCCTCATTCGTATCCTCGGCGAAAGCGCCGTTGGTGCCGGTGTCCGCCGTATCGAAGCGGTGACCGGTGAATCGGCTCGCGAATATCTCGCCGAGCAGGACGACCGCGTGAAGACGCTCGCCGCATCGCTGAAGGTGCAGCCTTCAGAAGTGCTGACGCGCGTCGAGGCGCTGATCGATGAGCGTCGCAAGCTGGAAAAGGAACTGGCCGATGCCAAGCGCAAGCTCGCCATGGGCGGCGGGCAGGGTGGTTCTGCCGATGCCGTGCGCGAGATTGCCGGCATCAAGTTCCTCGGCAAGGCCATAGCTGGCGTCGACCCTAAGGATCTCAAGGGCCTCGCCGATGACGGCAAGGCCAGCATCGGCTCCGGCGTGGTGACGCTGATCGGCGTTTCCGAAGATGGCAAGGCCAGTGCGGTCGTCGCCGTGACGCCCGATCTCGTCGGCCGCTTCAGTGCCGTCGATCTGGTGCGCGTCGCATCCGCCGCGCTCGGCGGCAAGGGCGGCGGCGGCCGTCCGGATATGGCCCAGGCCGGCGGCCCTGACGGAGCCAAGGCCGACGAGGCGCTCGAGGCCGTTGCGGTTGCGCTCGCCGGCTGATCATTGGCCTGACAACAGTTTGACATCAGAACCGGCTGCGAGATCCTGGATTTCGCAGCCGGTTTTGTCTTCGGCGCGCGTGCTTAGACAGGTGACTGCAGGGCGGTCAGTTTCTGGTCTGCAGCGCGAGACGGCAGGCGAGCCCGGTAAAGACAGTTGCCAGCGCATATTGCGGCAGCTTCGGGAAACGGCGCATCGAGCCAAGCCGTGAACGGATCTGGCTTCCGAGGATAATGACGGCACCATTCACGACGAGGCCGATGCCGTTCAGGACGCTGGCAAGCACCAGCATCTGCGCGGTCATGGAGCCGCTCTCTGCATTCACGAATTGCGGAAATAGCGCGATGACGAAGAGCGCCATTTTCGGATTGAGCGAGTTGGTTGCTAGGCCAGCGAAGAAGATGCGCCTGCCCGACAGGCGCTTCAGCGTCGCAGCCGGCGCAAAGGCTGTGCCTTCCGAACGGATGGTCTTGTAGGCGAGATAAAGCAGATAGCAGCAGCCGGCCCAGCGTACGGCTTCAAAGGCGGCAGGTACGGTCATGAAGAGCTGGGAAAGCCCGAAAGCTGTGGCAAGGGCGTGGCAGTAGGTGCCGAGTGAGATGCCCGCATAGGTCAGAAATCCGCCAGCGCGTCCCTGGCTGATGCTGCGCGAGGCGATCAGCAGCATGTCGGGGCCGGGCGTGGCGGTCAGCACCAGCGCTGCGGCGGCGAAAAGTATCAATGTGGAAAAATCCGGCATCAGTCTTCCTCATGGGTTTGAGCCGGAATTCCGCTCTACGCCGGATTCGCCGAAGGTTCAAGTCCGCAGGATTTGTCAAATCGGGTTATGCTTTGTTATGGCCGATCGAACAGCAAAGGGTTTGACATGGTGGGTGAAACGGCCTGGGCGCTCTACGAGAACCGTCTGAGACGGGTTTCGTCCTATATCCACGACCATCTGGACGAGGATCTGGATATGGAGCGGCTGGCCGAGATCGCCTGCCTGTCGAGCTATCACTGGCACAGGATCTACCGGGCGATTTATGGCGAGACGCTGGCGGCGACCGTCAAGCGGCTGCGGCTGCATCGCGCGGCGGGCGATATCGTCCGCACGGACCTTGATGTCAGCGAGATTGCGAAGCGATCAGGCTATCCCAATCTCCAATCCTTCAACMGCATCTTCAAGGCGGTCTATGGAATGCCGCCGGCACGCTATCGGAAAGAGGGAAGCCATACAGTCTTCGAACCCTCAACCTCCGGAAAGGCACCTGCCATGTTTGACGTAAGCCTGAAAACCATCCCGCCGCTCGAATTGGTCGGCGTTCCCCATACCGGCTCCTATATGGAGATCGGCAAGGCCTTCGAGACGCTGTTCGGCACATTGTATGCCCGCGGGCTCGCAAAACCCGAGATGCGAATGATCGGCGTCTATCTCGATGATCCCGATCTCGTGCAGGCCGAGAAGCTGCGCTCCGTCGCCTGTGTCACGGCAGGTGAAGAGACGACGGCAAACACCCCGCTGGAGCGGCGCATGGTGGAAGGCGGTGACTACGCCGTGCTGCACCACAAGGGGCCTTATGCCGATATGTACAAGGCCTACCAGTGGCTCTACGCCCAGTGGCTGCCAGCCTCGGGTCGACAGATCCGCGACAAGGTCATGTTCGAGGAGTATCTCAACAATCCGCGCGAAGTCGCGCCGACCGAGCTACGGACTGATATCTATATGCCTCTCGCCTGATTTGGCTTTTTTCCTACGCAATTCCGGACGCAAAACCGCTGCACAGTTTTGCTGGAATTGCTTTCAGGCCGCCTGCATGGCTTTCGCCGCCTCGTCATCCAGCGCGGTTGCCCGCTTGTAGGCATCGCGTCCGGCAAGGCGGCCGAAATAGTCGACGAAAACCTGGCGCTTCTCGATGCCACCGAAGGCAAGGCCCCAGCCGACATGCGAGCCGACATAGACATCAGCCGCCGTGAAGCGCTTGCCGGCGATATAGGGAGAGKCGGCCGAAACCGCCTTTTCCAGCGTACCCATGACATCGCCGAAGGAACCGCAGCCAGCCATGCGCAGCCGCTCCTGCGGGATTTCGAAGCCGAGCGCCTTCAGCGTAACGGAAGCTTCCAGCGGCCCGGCGGCGAAAAACATCCAGCGGTAATAATCGGCCCGTTCATCGGGCTGCGGGCCGAGCCCTGCCTGCGGAAACGTGTCCGCAAGATACGCACAGATCGCCGCGCATTCCGTCACGATCGTCGTCCTGTGACGGATGGCCGGTACCTTGCCCATCGGGTTGACGGACAGATAGTCCGGCTCCTTCATCGTCCCGCCGAATGTCAGGATTTCGGTACGATAGGGTACGCCGGTTTCTTCCAGCATCCACCGCGCTATCCGGCCGCGCGACATCGGGTTGGTGTAGAAGGTGATTTCCTCGGTCATCCTGTTCTCCTCTTTCCCATGCTCTTTTCGTAGCATTGGCGCGGGAGATTTCAACCTTTGGTGCAGGCGGCGTCTTCAGAGCAGCACGGCGGATGATCTCGGTCGATGTCGGTGCGTCGCCGGCGGCAGTCTGACCGGAAGGCAATCGCCAACGCTGATTGTAATGTTGGGTCTGGGTCTCAAGCAAAGCAAGATCAAGATAAAAAACAATCATATCCTGCCCCTCGCGTCGCGCAAGGAGCCTTACAAGTTGCAGGAATTCGGGGACAAAACTCTTCTTGGCCATCAGAACCTCCATGCCTAGGCGAGCGAATTGATAGCCATTGCAACTTACGCGAGGCTTAATTCTTAAAGCATCTGCTAATTTAGACGCCAAGGCCGACACCTGACAGACAACAAAAAACCCGGCGCAGAGGCCGGGTTTTTCGATCGTTCATCCGAGCAGGGCTCAGGCCATCGCGGCCTGCAGGTTCTGGTCGATCTTGTCGAGGAATGCGGTGGTGGAGAGCCACGGCTGATCCGGGCCGATGAGCAGCGCCAGATCCTTGGTCATGAAGCCGGCTTCGACGGTGTCGACGCAGACCTTTTCGAGCGTGGCAGCGAACTTGGCGAGTTCGGCATTGTCGTCGAGCTTGGCGCGGTGCGCGAGGCCACGGGTCCAGGCGAAGATCGAAGCGATCGAGTTCGTCGAGGTTTCCTGGCCCTTCTGGTGCTGGCGGTAGTGGCGGGTAACCGTGCCGTGAGCGGCTTCGGCTTCAACCGTCTTGCCATCGGGCGTCAAGAGGACCGAGGTCATCAGGCCGAGCGAGCCGAAGCCCTGAGCGACCGTGTCGGACTGGACGTCGCCGTCATAGTTCTTGCAGGCCCAGACGTAACCGCCGGACCACTTCAGCGCGGAAGCGACCATGTCGTCGATCAGGCGGTGTTCGTAGGTGATGCCGGCTTCCTTGAACTGATCCTTGAATTCAGCTTCGAAGACTTCTTCGAAGATGTCCTTGAAGCGGCCGTCATAKGCCTTGAGGATGGTGTTCTTGGTCGACAGGTAGACCGGCCACTTGCGCATCAGGCCATACATCATCGAGGCGCGGGCGAATTCGCGGATCGACTCGTCGAGGTTGTACATGGCCATGGCGACGCCGGCGCCCGGTGCGTTGAAGACTTCCTTCTCGATGACGGTGCCATCTTCGCCGACGAACTTGATCGTCAGCTTGCCCTTGCCGGGGAACTTGAAGTCGGTTGCGCGGTACTGGTCGCCGAAAGCGTGACGGCCGACGACGATCGGCTGTGTCCAGCCGGGAACGAGGCGCGGAACGTTGCGGCAGATGATCGGCTCGCGGAAGATGACGCCGCCGAGGATGTTGCGGATCGTGCCGTTCGGGCTCTTCCACATTTCCTTGAGGTTGAATTCCTTGACGCGCGCTTCGTCCGGCGTGATCGTCGCGCACTTGATGCCGACGCCGTACTTCTTGATGGCGTTGGCGGCGTCGACGGTCACCTGGTCGTTGGTGGCGTCGCGGTTTTCGACAGAGAGGTCGAAGTAATCGATGTCGAGGTCGAGATACGGATGGATCAGCTTATCCTTGATGAGCTGCCAAATGATGCGAGTCATTTCATCGCCGTCGAGATCGGCGACGGGATTGGCGACCTTGATCTTCTTCATGTATCTGCCTCGTAAGCTTAGGAAAKGGACGGCTGTCCCCGGGTGGGTGATGTGGTCCGGAGCGCTATAGCATTGTGAGCCGGGAAGGCAAAGTATAACGGCCGCCGAAATGCGTTTTTGCCGCCATTGCCAAGTGCGGGAAAATGGCTAGTCTCGCCGACAGAAGCCCCCGAGTCCCGGACATTTTGCCATGAAAAAGATCGCCGTTCTGTTCGCCGGCCTCATTGCCGCGCTGTCTGTCCTGCCGCGCGTTTCGGCTGCCGCCGACGCGACCGCGCCGGTCAAGGAGATCATGAAGGACACGCAGAAGAACTGGGCGGGCGACAACAGCGACTGGATCGATATTTTCGACGAGGCCACGCTAAACCGGCTCTACAGCAAGGACTTTGGGGACAAATACAAGGCTGCTGCGCAGAACCCGGCAGCCGACGAAGACGGCATCTCCCCCTTCGATTACGACGTGATCGTCAACGGCCAGGATGCCTGCCCGCTGCAGGATCTTTCCATCGAAAGCGGCCAGCCGGCAAACGGCACGACCGAAGTGACCGTCAAATTCAAGGCGGCGACCTGCATGGATGGCACACCCGACAAGGATGCCCTCACGACCGTGCGTTTCGAGGTGATCGACGAGAACAGCAAAGCCGTCATCGACGACATCATGATCCAGGGCGAGGAGGGGCAGGGGCCGATCTCGCTGAAGGAAGCCATGGTGCAGATCGCCAATGGCGAATGAAGCTGGGGATCGCCGACCGGTGACGCCCAGGGATCACCATGCTGGCGATGCCGGATGTGATTTGATTTTTGCCGCGACGACGGTATCTGGCTCTCGGGTGTCGTCGCGTCAGGTGCGCATGAGGACTGGCAAGGGTGATTTCCGGATTTGAATTCCGAGACTGGCTGCTCGCCAACGACCCGGCGCTTTCGCGCCTGCGCATGGGCTCGCGCGTCACGCTGTCGATCGTCCTGTCCTTCGCGATCCTGCTTTTGATCCATATGCTTGTCGTGCCGCTGCCGATCGCCTCCTTTGGCCTCGGCATCGTGCTGTCGATCGAAGGCGGGGTTGCCGTGCGCGACAAGGGCTCGACGCGCCAGCTCATCACAAGGCTGCTCGGCTGTCTTGCGAGCCTCTTGGTGGTCGGCATTGCGGCCGTGCTTGAATCGCATCGCGTCCTCTCGGATTTCATCTTCCTCGTGGTGATTTTCCTCGCCTCGGTGGCGCGCGTTTACGGCCCGCGTGGCTTTGCGATCGGCATGTTCGCTTTCACCTCCTATTTCATGGGCTCCTACTTCCACCCGACGATCGGGGAATTGCCTGTCGTCCTGATCGGCCCTGTTGTCTCGGCGCTTGTTAGCCATTGGGTGAGGGCGGTGCTTCTGCCCGACAATTGGCGGCGCGACCTGCTGCGTTCACTGGAGAGCGTGCGGGGCCGCATCAATCAGATCCTCTTCAAGCTCGCTGCCCTTGCAGCGGATGGAAAGGTCGATGAGGCCGATCGGCAGGAACTGCGCCAGTTGGAAGACCGGCTGAAAGAAGTAGTGCTGATGGCCGAGAGCTTCATTCCGCGCCCGCCGGGCGGCGTTTTTGATGGCGCTTCCGCTCCGGCCGCGGAACTGGCGATCCGGTTATTCGATGCGCATTTGGCGGCTGAAAGCGCCATCGTGCTGAGCTATCAAAGTGCGCCATCCTTTGTGCTCATCCATGCCGTCATCGAGGATGACAAGGCAGTGTTGTCTGCGCAGGAAAAGGCAGTCGCCGATATGGAAGGCCAGCCGCAGGGCGAGACGGCGCGGGCACTGCTCTGGCTCGGAGCGGCGCGCCGGCAGCTCATCGAAACGATCGATACCGGGCGCGGGACGGATTTTGCCGAGATCGCCTCTGTCGAGGAGGTCAGCACGCCCACGGCAGTCGATTTCTCGCTGAAGAACCCGGTGATGCGTTCTGCCCTGCAGATCACGCTGGCGGCGGCGATTGCCATGACGCTCGGGCTGGCGCTGTCGCGCGAGCGCTGGTTCTGGGCGGTGCTCGCTTCCTTCCTCGTCTTCAGCAATACCAATTCGCGCGGCGACACGGCCATCAAGGCGCTGCAGCGCTCGATCGGCACGCTGTTCGGCATCGCCTTCGGCCTGGTGCTGGCCTCATTGCTTTCCCACCAGATGGGTATTGCCATTGCCGTTTCGATCGTCTGCGTCTTCCTCGCCTTCTACTTCCTGCAGAGTTCCTATGCGACGATGACCTTCTTCATCTCGATCGTGCTCTGCCTGGTCTATGGCATGATGGGTGTCCTGACCTTCGATCTCCTGAAACTGCGACTTGAGGAAACGGTCATCGGCGCGATCGCGGGAACGCTGGTTGCCTTCCTCGTCCTGCCGGCACGCACGCGCGGGGCACTCGATACGGCGGTCGCCAAGTGGTTCGACACCCTGAAGGAGCTGCTGTCGGCCGTATCGAACAAGAGCCAGCCGGAACTCATCGTCATCTCGCAGAAGGTCGATGCCTGCTACCGCGACATTACGCTCGCCGCGCGCCCTCTCGGCTCCACCTGGTCCATTGTCACCAGGCCGGGACAGATCCGCCAGACATTGGCGATCTTCCTTTCGATCACCTATTGGTCGCGCATTCTGGCCCGCAACCACACGGCCGATGCCGTCGACGACGATCTGAAGCGCAGGATCGCTGACGATATCGGCGTTCTGGACGCGGCTGCACCACGCGGCTCGGAATGTTTCCTCGTCATCCGCAAGCAGATGCGGCCGACCGGCCGCCACCTGCCGCTGTGGCGGGAAGGCACGCGGCTTGCCGTCGAAATGATCGGCTCGACGCTGGAGCGGCTCTATCCCGCAGAGACGCGGGACTTGCCGTTTACGGCCAGCAAAGCTATTGCGCCCGTAAATCAGGAATAGGAAATACGATGGCGGGCACGAACAGCGAGCGTCAACTTCTGGCCGAAGGGCCGGTTATCATTCTGGTCGAGCCGCAGATGGGCGAGAATATCGGCATGGTGGCGCGCGCCATGGCGAATTTCGGTCTTGTCGATCTGCGCCTCGTCAATCCGCGCGACGGCTGGCCGAACGAGAAGGCGCAGGCCGCAGCCTCCAAGGCCGATCACGTGATCGAGGGCACTCAGGTTTTCGCCACGCTGGAAGAGGCGATTGCCGACCTCAACTTCGTTTATGCGACGACGGCGCGAAGCCGCGACAATTACAAGCCGGTGCGCGCTCCGGTCTTTGCCGCGCAAACTCTGCGCAGCCGGTTCCGGGCGGGCGAAGCAACCGGCATCCTCTTCGGGCGCGAGCGCTGGGGCCTGACCAACGAGGAAGTGGCGCTTGCCGACGAGATCGTCACCTTCCCGGTCAACCCGGCCTTCGCCTCGCTCAATATCGCCCAGGCCGTGCTGCTGATGTCCTATGAATGGATGAAATCGAGCCTGGAGGATCTGGAGGCCGTGCCGTTCCAGGCGCTCGAGCAGCGGCCCTCCACCAAGGAGCAGCTCTTCGGCTTGTTCGATCAGCTCGAGGAAGCGCTCGATTCACGCAACTATTTCCACCCATCCTCGAAAAAGCCGAAAATGGTCGACAACCTGCGTGCTGTCCTCTCTCGCCGGGCCTTCACGGAACAGGAAATCAGCGTGYTGCGCGGCGTCATCTCCTCCCTCGACCGCTTTTCGCGCGACAAGCCGCGCGCGGGCGGTTTTTCTCGATCCGGCAAGGGTGCCCCGACCGATGACAGCGCCGACGAATGAGCTGAAACCCGTCCTCGTCTTCGATTCAGGCATAGGCGGGCTGACCGTGCTGCGCGAGGCGCGCGTGCTGATGCCGGAGCGCGGCTTCATCTACATTGCCGACGATGCCGGCTTTCCCTATGGCKGCTGGGAAGAGCAGGCATTGAAGGAGCGGATCATCGGGCTCTTCGCCAAGCTGCTCGAAGACTACGACCCGGAAGTCTGCGTGATCGCCTGCAACACGGCCTTTACGCTTGTGGGCGCAGACTTGCGCGCCGCCTTTCCGCAGATGACCTTCGTCGGCACGGTGCCGGCCATCAAGCCTGCCGCCGAGCGCACGCGCTCCGGCCTCGTTTCGGTGTTGGCCACCCCCGGCACGGTCAAGCGCGCCTACACGCGTGACCTTATCCAGTCCTTCGCGCAGCAATGCCATGTGCGGCTCGTGGGTTCCGAAAACCTCGCGCGTATGGCGGAAGCCTATATCCGGGGCGATACCGTTTCCGATGAGGCTGTGACGGCCGAAATCGAGCAGTGTTTCGTCGAAAAGGACGGGCGCAAGACAGATATCGTCGTGCTCGCCTGCACGCATTATCCCTTCATGGCCAATCTATTCCGCAGGCTGGCGCCTTGGCCGGTGGACTGGCTGGATCCGGCGGAAGCCATTGCGCGGCGCGCCCGCACGTTGGTGCCGCAGGTGGCCGATGCGGTTCACCCGGATAATTTCGACTTTGCCGTCTTTACATCTGGCAATCCCGATTTTGCCACCCGGCGGCTGATGCAAGGTTTCGGGCTGAGCGCCTGAGAAGGCACTGCGCGCTTTATTTCATCTGTCTCATCGCGCAAGATCTCCGCGGGGAATCGCGAGCGGGTGTTTGGTGCTCAAGATGCAAAGGGGTGGGCTGTGCCRCTGCAAAGACTAGTCATGCTGATCTTCTTTCTGCAACCGATAGCCTTTGGCGCCTGGTTGCCGCGCATTCCTGATATTCAGGCGAAGCTTGAACTCGGTACCGCCGATCTCGCCGTCGCACTTCTGGGATTGCCGATCGGCACGCTGATCACCCTGCCGTTTGCCGGCCGCCTCGTCTCGCGCATCGGCGGGCGTATGGCGATCATCTATGGTTTCATCTTCTTTCTTGCGGTGGTTTCGCTGCCGGCCTTCGCGCCCAGCACCACGCTTCTATTCTTTGCCCTGATGATCGTCGGGGTCGCGCTCTCGACGGTAGAACTCGGCATGAATGTCGAGGCCGATGTGACGGAGAAGGCGACGGGGCTGATCATCATGAGCCGCTGCCATGGCTTCTGGAGCCTCGGCATCATGGTCGGCAGCCTGATCGGTGTTGGTGCCATAGCCATCGGGCTTTCACCGCACTGGTCGATCTTGATCACGGCGATCGTCGTCCTGCCGGCCGGGCTGATTACCAGCCTGCGCCTGCCGAAATTGCCTGAAAGTCACCACGAGGAGAATTCGCAGGTAAAGACCGGCTTCAAGCCGCCCAGTCTTGCCCTGCTCGGGATCTGCGCCTTCGTCTTCGGTGTGACGATGACTGAGGGTGCGATCGCCGATTGGTCGGCGGTATACCTCCGCGATGTCATGAATGCCGCGGGCGCGCAAACCGGCCTTGGTTATTCGGTTTTTGCCTTCATGGTTGCGGCGGGGCGCTTCAGCGGTGATTACATGAAAGGCCGTTTCGGCGCGGTTGCCATTGCCCGCGGCTGCGGCATCGCCTCGCTTGCCGGCATGCTTGTCGTTCTCTTTGCGCCGGCGACKCCGCTTGCCCTGCTGGGCTTTGCAGCAGTCGGTGTCGGCGTTTCGGTCGGATTTCCGCTTGCGGTGACGGCAGTTGCCTCGCTGACCGACCGCCCGCCCGCTTCAAGCGTTGCGACGCTTTCCTTCGCAGCCCTGAGCGGTTTTCTCATCGGGCCGCCGATCATCGGCTTTCTCGGCGAACTCCTGGGCTTGCGTGTGGGGCTTGCGGTCTTGCTGGTACCGCTTTTCGTCAGCCTGCTCTGCACCCGTTTGCTGATCCCGACGCAGACGGAGATGGCAGGCGACCTTATCGAGCGCGAGGCGGTGTGAAGCGCTATTTCCCAAGGTTGACTTTCCCTGTGGGTTCTTGACGGTTTGACGACAACAGTGCCTGCGAATCTGCTAGAGACGGGCCGGGAATTTGTAAGGGGAATTGGACGTGCAGGTTGGCATCGATATGGGACTGGCGTCCGGCGCTCCGGCGACGCTCGATATCGAGGAGCTACTGGCGACGCGTCTGCTCGTGCAGGGCAATTCCGGTTCCGGCAAGTCGCATCTTCTCCGCCGTCTGCTGGAACAGTCAGCCCAATGGGTGCAACAGGTCATCATCGATCCCGAAGGTGATTTCGTCACGCTCTCCGACCGCTACGGCCATGTCGTCGTCGACGGTGAGCGCACCGAGGCCGAGCTTGCCGGCATTGCCAACCGTATCCGCCAGCACCGCGTATCCTGCGTTCTGACGCTGGAAGGTCTCGATATCGAGCAGCAGATGCGGGCAGCTGCCGCCTTCCTCAACGGCATGTTCGATGCCGATCGCGAATATTGGTATCCTGTTCTCGTCGTGGTCGACGAAGCGCAGATGTTTGCGCCCTCGGTCGCCGGCGATGTGTCGGAAGATGCGCGCAAGGCTTCGCTCGGTGCCATGACCAACCTGATGTGCCGCGGACGTAAACGCGGGCTTGCGGGCGTCATCGCCACGCAGCGCCTTGCAAAGCTTGCGAAGAACGTCGCGGCCGAAGCCTCGAACTTCCTGATGGGCCGTACCTTCCTCGATATCGACATGGCGCGTGCCGCAGACCTGCTCGGCATGGATCGCCGCCAGGCGGAAATGTTCCGAGATCTCAAGCGCGGTCATTTCGTGGCGCTCGGCCCGGCCTTGTCGCGCCGGCCGCTGCCGATCCAGATCGGCAATGTAGAGACCTCTGCGCGCTCCTCCAGCCCGAAGCTGATGCCGTTGCCGGATGCGCCGCAGGATGTGGAAGACCTGATCTTCACACCCGACCCGGAAGAATTTCAGCGGCCGATCGTGCGGCGTACTCCGCCCGCACCACGCCCGACCACCGATATTCTGGCTGAGCTGTCGCGCTCGACGCCATCAGCAGCACCGTTGCAGGCTTCCGAGCCGCGTGTGGCGCAGCCGGAAATCTCGGCCGAGGAGCGTGAGGAACGGCTTGCCGGCGTGCTCGCCGAAATCCTCGACGATCCGGGCTCCGGCTTCCGCACCGATGCAATTCTCTATCAGGAGTTCCTGGTGCGGCTGCGCATGCGCCGCGTTCCCGGTCCGCCGATGTCGCTGCCGGAATTCCGACGGCGCGTTGCGGTTTCGCGCTCCGGCGTCGATCCCGAAATGGCGGCAGGCGAGGCGTGGGCGACGGCACTTTCACTGTCGAACGGCGTCACCGACGATCTGCAGGGCGTGTTCCTGATGATGGCGAAGGCTGCGATCGGCGGCGAGGCTTGCCCTTCTGATTCCCGTATCGCTCGTGCTTACGGCACTCATTCAGCCCGTCGCGCGCGCCGGCTGCTCGGTTATTTCGAGGAGCAAGGGCTCATCGTCGTGCACGCGGATTTCAGCGGCAAGCGCATCGTTGCCTTTCCGGACCTGCAGGCCGAAACCGCACCAGGCTCAGCCGATGCGCCCGACAGCGATTTTCTGAAGAGCGCTGCCGAATAAACCGCGTCAAACCCAACTCTGGATGATTTCGGGGCTGGCATGGATGCAGGTGAGCTCCAACCGCGTCGTTCCGACATTCTTGAAGCAATGCGGCGTCTCGGCATTGACGATGACGATATCGCCGACGTTGGGCTCCAGCGTCTCCTCGCCGACGGTAAAGCGCGCCTTGCCGGAGCGCACGATCCACATTTCCGTATAGGGGTGAATATGCAGGTCCGGCCCCTGGCCAGGCTCGTTGTCGATCAGGAAGATCGAGACCGGCGCGCCGTAATCGCCGCCCTCGAAACGGATGGTGCGATTGGCGAACTGCTGCTGGCTTTCACGCGGTAGGACATGGAACATGATTTCCTCCTTGGATCACGCTGCAGGTTCGCTATACTTATCTTCACGAGAAGATAATCTTCCCAATTTATCTTCTCGTCAAGATAGTTTTGGAGTGACCATGGAAAAACAAGACCATGTCGACCGGTTGCGCGCTCTCTGGGCGGAAGAGCTGCCCGATCTCGATACGACGCCGATGAGCATTCTCGGGCGCATCTACCGGATCTCCAATCTGGTGCGGCCATCCATCGAGGCGACATTCTCGGAATTCGATCTCGATCGCGGCGAGTTCGACGTGATCGCGACGATCCGGCGCGCTGGGCCGCCATACCGAATGATCCCGACGGAGCTCTACAGCCTTCTGATGATTTCCTCGGGCGGGCTGACGCACCGGCTGGACAGGCTGGAGAAATCCGGGCTCATCCGGCGCGAGCGCTCTGCCGGGGACAAGCGCAGCTTCGAGGTGGCGCTGACGAAGGAGGGCATCCGCCGTGCCGAAGCCGCCTTCCGCGAAGACATGAAGCGGGAACTCGGCCATCTCGACGGACTGGATGAGGACGAGCGTCGGGCGCTGGCCGGGCTCTTGCGCAAACTTGCCGGTTCGCTCGAACGGGCGGGTGAGAACGGGCTTGCTGCGGCAGATTCTGTTTGACAATCCTGTGACTTATCCCTAAAGACCGCCCGAGCACCGGGCAGCAATGTCCGGTGTTTCATTTGACATGTCCCGTGGATTTTGTCCGTTCGCGAATGGAAAAATCCTGTCGGGTCCCGGAAACGGGATCAAAGGAGGGCGTGTTTCCTTCGCGCGGTTTGGCAACAAACCGTCCTAACTTTTTGAAAGGAAATACGATGAGCAAGCGCGAATCGTCTAAGTACAAGATCGACCGCCGTATGGGCGAAAACATCTGGGGCCGTCCGAAGTCCCCGGTGAACCGCCGCGAATACGGCCCGGGCCAGCACGGCCAGCGCCGCAAGGGCAAGCTTTCCGACTTCGGTGTGCAGCTGCGCGCCAAGCAGAAGCTGAAGGGTTACTACGGTGACCTGCGCGAGAAGCAGTTCCGCGCAATCTTCGCTGAAGCTGACCGCCGCAAGGGCGATACCTCGGAAAACCTGATCGGTCTTCTGGAGTCGCGTCTCGACGCGATCGTGTATCGCGCCAAGTTCGTTCCGACGGTCTTTGCTGCCCGTCAGTTCGTCAACCATGGCCACGTCACGGTCAACGGCGTCCGCGTCAACATCGGTTCTTACCGTTGCAAGGCCGGCGACGTCATCGAAGTTCGTGAACGCTCCAAGCAGCTCGTTACGGTTCTGGAATCGGTTTCGCTCGCTGAGCGCGAMGTTCGTGATTACGTCGAAGTCGACCACCACAAGATGGTTGCCACTTTCGCACGCGTTCCGACGCTTGCCGACGTTCCGTATGCGGTCGTCATGGAACCGCAGCTGGTCGTCGAATTCTATTCTCGCTAACGCATAGCCCCGACAATCGAATTCGATTGTCGGAAAGGCTTATGCGTTTTTACGATGCTGCTGCGTCCTTTGCACATCTACGATGTGCGGCGCAGCAGGGCGAGAGACGTTTTCGCATACAGAAAAGCCGCCTTACAAGGCGGCTTTTTTGTTCTCTGGAGAGAAGCCATCATGGATTTGCAGACAGTCCTCGACAGCATCTACAAGGAATTGGCGCCGCGCATCGGCGAGGGCAAGGTGGCGGATTACATCCCCGAGCTTGCCAAGGTCGATCCCAATCAGTTCGGCCTGTCGATCGTCACCGTCGATGGCAAGGTCTATAGCGTCGGCCATGCCGATGTGGCTTTCTCCATCCAGAGCATTTCCAAGGTCTTCATGCTGACGCTGGCGCTCGGCAAGGTGGGCGAGGGGCTGTGGAAGCGCGTCGGCCGMGAGCCCTCGGGCTCGGCCTTCAATTCCATCGTGCAGCTCGAGCATGAGCACGGCATCCCGCGCAATCCCTTCATCAACGCCGGCGCGATCGCCGTCAGCGATGTCGTCATGGCGGGTCATGCGCCGCGCGAGGCAATCGGTGAACTGCTGCGCTTCGTGCGCTACCTGGCGGATGACGAATCCGTCACCATCGACGACAAGGTGGCGCGTTCGGAGACGGCGACCGGTTACCGCAATTTCGCGCTCGCCAATTTCATGCGCTCCTATCGCAATCTCGACCATCCGGTGGATCACGTGCTCGGCGTTTATTTCCACCAGTGCGCGCTTTCGATGACCTGCGAGCAACTGGCCCGCGCCGGCCTGTTCCTGGCGGCGCGTGGCGGCCATCCGCTGACAGGCCATTCGGTGGTTTCGCCGAAGCGGGCGCGGCGCATCAATGCGCTGATGCTGACCTGCGGCCATTACGACGGATCGGGCGACTTCGCCTATCATGTCGGCCTGCCGGGCAAGAGCGGTGTCGGCGGTGGCATTTTTGCGGTGGCGCCGGGCATTGCCTCGATCGCCGTCTGGTCGCCGGGGCTGAACAAGGTTGGCAATTCACAGCTTGGCGCCGTGGCACTTGAGATGCTGGCTGCCCGCACCGGCTGGTCCGTTTTCGGCGATTGAGACTGGGTTGGAGTGCCGGTTTCTGCTAAGCAGGACGCGCGCATCAGATGGATGAGAAGATGAATATCGCAGCCGATATTGCCGACGATCTGGAAGTGGCTGAAGCCGGCATCGGCCATGCGCTATTTGCCAATGCGCCTGATACGGTTTCCTTCAACAAGCTGCGCAAACGCCTGATGCGACAGGTCCGCCAGGCCTTCGACGACTTCGACATGCTGAAGGGCCAGAAACGCTGGCTGATCGGCATTTCCGGCGGCAAGGATTCCTACGGGCTCTTGTCGCTGTTGCTCGACCTGCAATGGCGCGGCTTGTTGCCGGTGGAGCTGATTGCCTGCAATCTCGACCAGGGCCAGCCGAATTTTCCGAAGCATGTACTACCGGAATACCTCACGAAGATCGGCGTCAAACATCGCATCGAATATCGCGATACCTATTCCATCGTGAAGGAAAAAGTGCCGGAGGGAGCCACCTACTGTTCGCTCTGCTCGCGCCTGCGCCGCGGCAATCTCTATCGCATTGCCAAGGAAGAAGGCTGCGATGCGTTAGTGCTCGGCCATCACCGCGAGGATATCCTCGAGACCTTCTTCATGAACTTCTTCCACGGCGGGCGGCTTGCCTCGATGCCGGCAAAGCTGCTCAATGACGAAGGTAACCTGATGGTGCTGCGGCCGCTTGCTTATTGCGCCGAGGACGACATGGCGAAATTCGCTGCTGCCATGCAGTTCCCGATCATCCCCTGCGATCTCTGCGGCTCGCAGGACGGTTTGCAGCGCAATGCGATGAAGGACATGCTCGCCGATATCGAGCGCCGCATGCCCGGCCGCAAGGATACGATGCTGCGCGCGCTCGCCCATGTGAACCCGTCGCATCTGCTTGATCCCAAACTTTTCGACTTTTCTGCACTGAGCGTCACCCAAACGTCATAATGGACTTGCTATGAGCGTCTGCAGATCCATGCAACGAGTCCAAAATGATTTTCTCAGACAATGACATAGAGTTTCTCGGMGATTGCCTCCGGCATGTCGCCGAAGAAGAGATAATGCCGCGCTTCCGCAATGCGGCTGCGGCCAATGTTTCCGAAAAGACATCTTCCATCGATCTCGTCACGCAGGCCGACCTGCGCTCCGAGGCCTATCTGACCGCGGCCATCCGCGAGCGCTTTCCCTCGGCATTGATCGTCGGCGAAGAAGCCTATGAGGCTGATCGTTCCGTCGTGCCGGCATTGGCCGATGCCGATCTTGCCTTCGTCATCGACCCCGTCGACGGCACCTTCAATTTCGCAGCGGGAATGCCGGTCTTCGGTACGATCCTGGCCGTGACGGTCAAGGGTGAAACGGTTGCCGGCATCATTCACGATCCGGCGCTCGGCGACACCGTCGTTTCCCTCAAGGGCGCCGGTGCCTTCCAGCACAAGCGCAATTGCGACCCTGTCCGCCTGAAGGTCGCAGAGCCGATCGAGCTTAACCGCATGATCGGCGCCATGGCCTGCAGCCATATGGAAGAACCCGATCGTTCGCGCGTTGCCGCCAATATGGCGAGGATCAAGATGACCTTCGCCTTCAACTGCTCGGCCTATGAATATTGGATGGTTTCCTCGGGCAAGCTGCATTTCATCGGCCATCCGAAGCTGATGCCGTGGGATCATCTGGCCGGCGTGCTGACGCATCAGGAGGCCGGCGGCCATACCGCCAAGTTCGACGGAACGCCCTACAGGCCGGGCGAGATTTCCGGCGGCATCATCTCGGCTCCCGACAAGGAAAGCTGGCAGATGATCCGAAACGAGATCGTCGGCTACCGATAAACCGAAAGGAACCGCCATGACCACTGCCATAGATACGATGACGCTTGCCGATCTCTTGCGGCAGGCAGCGAAAGCCGAGATCCTGCCGCGCTTTCGCCGACTGGGCAGCGGTGATGTGCGCGCCAAGACGGAAGCGACCGATCTGGTAACGGAAGCCGACGAGCAGGCTGAAAGAATGCTGAAGGCGGAGGCCGCGCGCCTCTGGCCGGAGGCGCTCTTCATCGGGGAAGAATCGGTTTCTGCCGATGCAGCACTTCTCGACAAGCTTAACGGCGCTGATCTCGCCATCATCGTCGATCCCGTCGACGGTACTTTCAATTTCGCTTCCGGCATTCCGGCCTTCGGCGTCATGGCCTCCGTCGTCTCCAGAGGCGAGACGGTCGCCGGCATCATCTATGATCCGATGGGCGACGACTGGGTCATGGCGGAAAAGGGCGGCGGCGCCTGGCTGCGCCGGCCGGACGGCGAGGCGCAGCGGCTGAGCGTTGCCGCGCCGGTCGCGCTCGACCAGATGGTCGGCATGGCCTCCACCGGCTACCTGCCGCAGGAGAAGCGCGCAGAGATCCTCGGCAATCTCGCCAAGGTACGCTTCCTCACCAACTACCGCTGTGCGGCCCACGAATACCGCGCCTTTGCCGGCGGGCATGTGCATTACCTGATGTACAACAAGCTGATGCCCTGGGATCACCTGGCCGGTACCTTGATCAGCCAGGAAGCCGGCGCCTATGCCGCCCGCTTCGACGGCTCGGCCTATCTGCCGCATCATGTCAGCGGCGGCTTGCTGATCACGCCCGACAAGGAAAGCTGGGACGTGCTGCGCCGCGAGGTCTTCACGGTCTGAAGCCGGCAAGCCCGTCGTCGGTGCCGATCAGGCGAGGATCTGCTGCAGCGCGTCKAGAAGCTTGTCGCATTCGGCATCGGTGCCGATGGTGATGCGCAGGAAGTCCTGGATGCGCTCCTTGCGGAAATGCCGCACGAGCAGGGCTCTCTTTCGCAGCTCACCAGTAAGTTCCGCGCCGCCGCGCTCTGCATGGCGGGCGAATACGAAATTGGCAGAAGACGGCAAGACTTCGAAGCCCAGCCCCCTGAGAGCGGCGGTCAGGCGCTCGCGGCTCGCGATAATCAGATCGCAATGTTTCCTGAACCAGTCCTGATCCTCCCAGGCGGCAACGGCGCCCGCCTGGGTGAGCCTGTCCAGCGGATAGGAATTGAAACTGTCCTTGACCCTTTCCAGCGCATCGATCAGCGGCCGCTGGCCGACCGCGAAACCGACGCGCAGGCCGGCAAGGCCGCGCGATTTCGAGAAGGTCTGGACGACGAGCAGGTTCGGATATTTCCGGACGAGCGGGATAGCGCTCTCACCGCCGAAATCCACATAGGCTTCGTCGATAACGACAACCTGATCCGGATGCTCGGCGATTAACGCGTCGATCGCCGCAAGAGGCAGTGCGGTCCCGGTCGGCGCATTCGGGTTGGGCAGGATGATCGCGCCGCAGGGCTGCCGATAATCCTCGATCCTGACCTGCATCTTTTGGTCCAGCGGGATCTCACGGAAATCGATGCCATAGAGACCGCAATAGGTCGGGTAGAAGCTATAGGTGATATCGGGGTAGAGCAGGGGCAGTTCGTGCTTTAGCAGCGCCTGGAAGGTGTGCGCCAGAACCTCGTCCGAACCATTACCAACGAAGACTTCGCCGGGATCGAGATCGTAGCTTGCGGCAATCGCCTGGCGCAGTTTCAGCCCGGTCGGTTCGGGATAGAGCCGCAGCGTGTCATTGACCGTTTCCGAGATCGCCGCCAACGCGCGGGGCGATGGGCCGTAGGGGTTCTCATTGGTGTTGAGCTTGACCAACCCGTCGATGACGGGCTGTTCGCCCGCCACGTAGGGCGTCAGGGATTGGACAACGGGGCTCCAGAAACGGCTCATCGTGAACTTCCAGTCTTATGCCTGCTGCAGCATTACATGTGAACGGCGCCGGGGTCGATCTGCGGGCTGTCGCCGGGATGGGTGAAAAGTTTGCCTTTTTCGGCCCAGAGCACCATGACCACAGTGACAAGACCGAAGAGCGCAAAGCCGCCGAAGAGCGGCTGCACCGTACCGTTGAAGAGCTGACCGACGCCGCCGCCGAGAAGGGCGCCGAAGGTCGTCGACACGAAACCCGTCACCGCAGTTGCCGTGCCGGCGAGATTGCCCATCGGCTCCAGGCTGATCGCCGTGAAATTGGTGGCGATCACGGCAAACATCATGAGCAGGATCGAGAAGAGCGCATAGGAGAAGGCGAAGGACGGCGTGCCGCCCAGCGCCGCCACGAAGCCGATCGCCGAGACGATGGTGAAGAGCAGCATGGCGGCATGCGAAATACGACGCATGCCGAAGCTGCGCACCAGCATGCCATTGGCGAAGTTGGCGACTGCAATGCCGCCGGCCGTCGCCGCGAAAGCAATCGGCAGCCAGTCGCCAAGGCCATAGACCTCGCCGRAGACCTGCTGGACCGAGATCACATAGGCGCTGATGACGCCGGTGAACATGGTGAGCCCGATCATGTAGCCGCAGGTGATGCGGTTGGTGAGAACCGTTTTGAAGCCGTCGCCAACAGCAGCGAAGGACAACGGGATGCGCTCTTCCGGCGGGAGGGATTCCTTCAGCCGCAGCAGCGCCCAGACGAATAGGATAGAGGCGACGATGCCGAGCAGGATGAAGATCCAATGCCATTCGGCATAGGCGATGATCATCTGGCCGACCGAAGGGGCGACGATCGGCACGATCATGAAGACAATCATGACATAGGACATGACACGCGCCATTTCGCGGCCGCCGAAGCAGTCGCGGACGATCGCCATGGTGGTGATGCGAACGGCTGCGCCGCCGATGCCCTGAACGAAACGCATGATCAACAGCATCTCGAAGCTGCCGGTGGCGGCTGCCGCAAACATGCCGACCACATAGCAGGCTAGGCCGCCGAGCAGGATGTTGCGCCGACCGAAAGCATCCGACAGGCTGCCGAAGACAATCTGCGAGGCGCCGAAGCCCAGGAAGAACACGCCGATGACGAGCTGCGTGTCATTGCTGTTGGTCACACCCAGCGAATGGCCGATACTGGGTAACGCAGCCAGCATRCTGTCGATCGCCATGGCGATGCTGGCAGTCATGATGGCGATGGTGACCACGAATTCGACAAAGCCCATGCCGATGCGGGCAGAACCCTGGTTTTCCGTGTGCGGTTTGTGTGTCGGAGTCATCCGAATCCCCCTGAATGACGGAAGAGCGGCCGCAAACGCGGCCGAATTCGATGTGGGAGGGCGGCGGAGTCCCTACCATGGTGTCCCGCCGGCCCGATGTGTCTGAAAACTTCAGTGCCCGATATCGGTGAAGTTCGAAATTGATGCGTCCTTCGGCAGCGGTGCGTGCTGCGGCCTGAACAGTCGTCCCTTTTCGGCGATCAGCACGAAAACGATGCCAGCAAGCGACACGACGAAGTAACCTAATATCATCGGCGTTGCCGTGCCGTCGAAGGCCTGTCCGATCATCGCTCCGATCAATGCCCCGCCGATCGTGCTCATGAAGCCGATCACCGAGGAGGCTGTGCCGGCAAGGTGGCCGAGGGGCTCCATGGCGAGCGAGTTGAAGTTGGAGCCGATCCAACCGAACTGGAACATGACCAGCGCGAAGAAGATGATGAAGACCACGAAGGGCATCGGCTGCGGTCCAAAGATCTGCACCATGAGCCAGATGAAGCTCAGAATGCAGAAGCCGAGGATCGACGCATGCGACAGGCGGCGCATGCCGAAGCGGCCGACCAGCTGCGAGTTGATGAAGGACGAGAAGGCCATAAACAGCGCCACACCGGCAAAGGCGACCGGCATATAGACGCCAAGCCCATAGATGCCGACATAGATCTGCTGGGCGGAGTTGATGAAGCCGAACAGCGCGCCGAAGAGAATCGTGCTGGCGATGGTGTAACAGAGGGCGATGCGGTTCGACAGGAAGATCGCGAAGCCCTGCGCCACCGAGCGGACCGTGAAGGGACGAACATTCGCCGGATCGAGCGTTTCCGGCAGGCGCAGATACATCCAGATGCCGACAGCCGTCGCCATCGTGCCGATGAAGACGAAGATCATGTGCCAGGTGCTGACGAGCATGATGATCTGGCCGCTGCCGGGCGCAATGACAGGCACGATCATGAAGACCATCATGATCAGCGACATGACTTCCGCCATCTGCCGGCCGCCGTAGACGTCGCGGACGATGGAGATCGTAATGACGCGGGTGGCTGCCGAACCGAGACCCTGGATGAAGCGCAGCACGAGAAGACCCGCAAAGCTCGGGACGACGGCAATGCCGAAAGCAGAAACGATATAAATAACGAGCCCGATCAGCAGCGGAATACGGCGACCGAAGCGATCGGAAAGCGGACCGTAGAAAAGCTGGGCGAGGCCGAAGCCGAAAAGATAAGATGAAACGACATACTGACGATGGTTTTCGTTTTCGACACCGAGGCTTGAGCCGATCTGCTGCAGTGCGGGCAGCATGATGTCGATTGCCAGCGAGTTGACGGCCATCAAGAAAGCCGCAAGCGCGATAAATTCGAGCTTGCCCATGGGCAGCCGACCCGCGGACATGGCTTGTGATGAATCTGTCACAATGAAATTCCCATAAACAGGTCAAGGCGCTGCTTGGCGCAGCGCCTCGAACTCAAGATACAGATTTGGAAACCGGACGGACGCCCGGTGACCGATCAGGCGACGGCGGTCTTAACCGTGACGCCATTTTCCTGGAGGTGCTGCTGCAGCTCACCGGCCTGGAACATTTCCCGCACGATGTCACAGCCGCCGACGAATTCGCCCTTCACGTAGAGCTGGGGGATCGTCGGCCAKTTGGAATAATCCTTGATGCCCTGGCGGATTTCCGAATCGGCGAGCACGTTGATGCCCTTATAGTCGACACCGATGTAATCGAGAATCTGGACGACCTGGCCGGAGAAACCGCACTGCGGAAACTGCGGCGTGCCCTTCATGAAGAGGACGACGTCGTTGCTCTTGATCTCGTTTTCGATGAATTCGTTGATACCGCTCATAGGCCTTAATCCTTTCAACAGGCGGGTTAAAGGCCCGCCGTTTCAATCGTTTTCCTTAGATAGCATGTGGGGGCCRGAATTCCACCCGCCAAAACCAAAAAAAGACCAATCCGCGACACTCTGAGGCGCACATTGTTGCCTAAGCGTTACGGCTCCCTGGGTGAGGCAGACCTGGGTCTGTTCTATATCGGTATCGGTGAAGTGGCCGAGATCCCATTGCGAGACTTCGGTCATGACATCGAGATCGCATTCGCCCATGCCCTTGCCGCAAGGAAATGCAAGCACTGCAGCTTACGATGGAAAAGGTTTAGGCCGGGCGCTGCCTACTGCGGCCTGCCGCCGTGCGGCGCTTGCTGACCTGCTTGCGAGCGGGCTTACGGCTCGTCGAGGTTGCCTTGCGCATGGTGCGGCTCGTTGTTACTGAAGCTGCCTTGCGACGCTTGCGCTTGGTCGTGGTGCGACCCGTCGTCTTCTTCAAGATTTCCTTCAGAACGCTATTGACCACGCCTGACACCAGTTCATTCACGAGACTAGCCACAAAATCCCTCCCAATCTGATCAAAACGCACCTTCCGCTATTGAATTCCGGAAGAGTTCGCTTAGCAAGTCGGTTCGAAGGTTTTATCCGGTTTTTCGCCGTATTTTCAAGCGAACCCGTCATCCTGGCAACGTCGCCCTCAACCCGCCGGAAAGAAGAAAAAGACCATGAAACTCGTCGAGAAGCGGGTTGTGCTGCATTTCCCCGGCTTCGAGCCGCTTGATGGCGCAGCACACCGGGCGCGGTATGAGCGTACCGCCCGGCAAAGCGCATCCGTCTGGGGTTATAATGTCGCGACGGGTGCTGCAAACGAAGGGCACTATGTTTCCTTCGATGTCGGCACGGGTGCCGATGGCTGGCAGACGAAGACGCGTATGCATGTCTTCGACCATAATGATCTGGTGCAGCGGCTACGCATGGGAAATACGGCAAGCCGGATCGCGACGGGCTTTCTAAGCTTCTGGCAAGTGGTGCGGGAAGGCGGTATGGCCGGCTATTTCCGCCATGCCTGGCGCTTCGGACTGTTCTTTATCTTTCCCTTCCTGCTGACGGCCCTTGCAATCGTCATCACGCTGCAGATCCTGACGCTGCCTTACTGGCTGGGACTTCCCGGCTGGCATCTCGGCTGGAGCGCGCCGCTGGCGGCCATCTTCTTCATCTTCGGCTTCCTGCCATTCTCGGAGCGCTTCCACACGCTGCATCTTTTTGCCGACTGGGAAATGGCGATGGCGCTGGCACGCATGGACAGGCCCGAATTCAACGACTGGCTGGAGCAATGCGCGACGTCGATGGGTGAGGCGCTCAATGAGGAGGCCGATGAATATGTCATCTCCTCGCACAGCATGGGCTCCAGCGTCGCAGCACACGTCGTCGGCATTCTGCTCGAGCGCGAACCTGACGCATTCAAGGGCAAGCGCGTGGTGTTTGCGACACTTGGCTGCGCCATCCTGCAATGCGCGCTGATGTCATCTGCCACGCTTTTGCGTTCACGCGTCGGCCTGATTGCACGTTGCCCGGATATTTTCTGGCTGGACGTGCAGTGCCTGACGGATTCGATCAATTTCTACAAGGTGCCGGTCGTCAGCGTTTCCGGCCATCCGGATGCCCCGCAGGCGAGCATGATCCATATCCGCGTACGGCAGATGCTGACGCCGGAGCATTACAAAAAGATTCGTGGGGATCAGTTGCGTGTGCATCGCCAGTACGTGCTGGGGCCGGACATGAAATCTTCTTTCGATTTCACGCTGCTCACCGCCGGCCCAATGCCGGCCTCGGTTTTTGCCAATCCCGATCAGAGCAAGCTACCCGCCTGAGTTAACGGAAAAAGGTGAGGCGACGTCGATCACTTTCGAGCCAACCGCGTCTGTTCCAAAACAAAAAGGCCCGGCGGAAGGATGCCTTCCCGCCGGGCCTATTCATTTCCACAGGCCGAAGCTTGCATCTCAATCCGGCGCCGAGGTCTGCAAAGCAAGCGCGTGCAGGATGCCGCCCATATTGCCCTTCAGCGCCTCATAGACCATCTGGTGCTGCTGCACGCGGCTCTTGCCGCGGAAAGCTTCGGCGACGACTTCAGCGGCGTAGTGGTCGCCATCGCCTGCCAGATCGCGGATCGTCACCTTGGCACCGGGAATCCCGGCCTTGATCATGTCTTCAATATCGCCGGGTTTCATGGCCATGATCGTTACTCCTTGCGCATCATTCCGCAGCGGCAAGTTCGCCGCGGCCGTCCATGAAATCAGGGAACCACGATTCATGGGCGTCGCGCAATTGCTGAATCGGCAGCGAGATCAGATCGTCGACAACGAGCGCGCCACCGCCCACCGTTCCGAGGCGGCGGAAGGGAATGCCTGACCCTTCGGCATTGGCGCAGACGAAATCGGCAACATCCTTTGGAACCGTCAGGACGTAGCGGGCCTGATCCTCACCGAAGAGCTGTGCATGCGGCGCGCCTTTACCTTCGCTGAGGCTGATATTGAGACCTTTGCCTGAAGCCATCGCCATTTCGGCAAGTGCTGTCACCAGACCACCAGAGGAAATGTCGTGGCAGGCGGTCGCCTGGCCGTTGCGGATCACAGAGCGGACGAAATCGCCGTTGCGACGCTCGGCGAAGAGATCGACTTCAGGTGCGGGACCTTCGGTGCTGCCGATGACATCGCGCAGATAGACGGACTGGCCGAGATGGCTGCCGTCGGTGCCGATGAGCAGAACACGGTCGCCTTCGGCAGCGCTGCCGATACGGGCCATCTTGCGCCAGTCGGGCATCAGGCCGACGCCGGCAATGGTCGGGGTCGGCAGGATCGCGACGCCATTGGTCTCGTTATAGAGCGAGACGTTGCCGGATACGATCGGGAAGTCGAGCGCGCGGCAGGCTTCGCCGATGCCCTTCACGGCTTCGACGAACTGGCCCATGATTTCGGGCTTCTCCGGATTGCCGAAGTTGAGGTTGTCGGTCGCCGCCAGCGGCTCGGCGCCGGTCGCAGTGATGTTGCGCCAGCATTCGGCAACAGCCTGCTTGCCGCCTTCGAAAGGATCGGCCTCGACATAACGCGGTGTAACGTCGGAGGAGAAGGCCAGCGCCTTCAGCGGGTGACCTTCGACGCGCACAACGCCGGCATCGCCGCCCGGAAGCTGCAGGGAGTTGCCCTGGATCAGTGTGTCATACTGTTCGTAGACCCAGCGGCGGCTCGACTGGTTGGCAGAGCCGACGAGCTGCAGCAGCGCCTCGTTATAATCCTGGGGAGCAGCGACGAGATTGGCCGGCAGCGGCGCACGCTTGCCGGATTCGCGCCAGGGGCGGTCATATTCCGGAGCCTGGTCCCCGAGATCCTTGATCGGCAGGTTCGCAACTTCCTCGCCCTGATGCATGACGCGGAAGCGCAGGTCATCGGTGGTCTTGCCGACGATTGCGAAATCGAGGCCCCACTTGACGAAGATCGCCTTGGCTTCCTCTTCCTTTTCCGGCTGTAGCACCATGAGCATGCGCTCCTGGCTTTCCGACAACATCATCTCATAGGCGGTCATGCGCTCTTCGCGCACCGGCACCTTGTCGAGTTCGAGCAGGATGCCGAGGTCGCCCTTGGCGCCCATTTCGACAGCCGAGCAGGTGAGGCCGGCGGCACCCATGTCCTGGATGGMGATGACGGCGCCGGTCTTCATCAGTTCCAGGCAGGCTTCGAGCAGGCATTTCTCGGTGAAGGGGTCGCCGACCTGAACTGTCGGGCGCTTCTCCTCGATCGATTCGTCGAATTCGGCGGATGCCATCGTTGCACCACCGACGCCGTCGCGGCCGGTCTTGGCGCCGAGATAGACGACGGGAAGGCCGACGCCCTTGGCTTCCGACAGGAAGATGGCGTTAGACTTGGCAAGGCCCGCAGCAAAGGCGTTGACGAGGATGTTGCCGTTATAGCGGGCATCGAATTCCACTTCGCCGCCGACCGTCGGCACGCCGAAGGAATTGCCGTAGCCACCGACGCCGGAGACCACGCCGGAGACGAGGTGGCGGGTCTTCGGATGATCCGGCTCGCCGAAACGCAGCGCGTTCATGGCAGCGATCGGACGCGCGCCCATGGTGAAGACGTCGCGCAGGATGCCGCCGACACCGGTCGCCGCACCCTGGTAGGGCTCGATATAAGAGGGGTGGTTGTGGCTCTCCATCTTGAAGACGACGCAATCGCCGTCATCGATATCGACCACGCCGGCATTTTCGCCCGGTCCCTGGATGACGCGCGGACCCTTGGTCGGCAAGGTGCGCAGCCACTTCTTGGAGGATTTATAGGAGCAGTGCTCGTTCCACATGGCCGAAAAGATGCCGAGCTCGGTAAAGGACGGTTCGCGGCCGATCAGATCCAGAATGCGCTGGTATTCATCCGGCTTGAGGCCGTGTGAGGCGATTAGTTCCGGCGTGATCTTGATAGTGTTGGGAATGGTCATGAGCTCTCGAAAGTCCCTGCCTTAGAGCAATCCAGCAAAAGTGCGCAGCGGTTTTGCGTCCGGAATTGCGTGAAACAAAGAGATAGAGCACGACCGAGATTCGAAGAACAACGGACATGCCCTAGCGCGTTTGCCGTGTCTTTAGCTTAAGTAGGAATTGCGCGCGATAGGAAAATGCCTGCCGTCAACAGAGGGCAGGCATCAAAAGCTTCATAA
Source organism: Rhizobium sp. 05L429 (assembly GCF_056397645.1). Taxonomy (NCBI): domain Bacteria; kingdom Pseudomonadati; phylum Pseudomonadota; class Alphaproteobacteria; order Hyphomicrobiales; family Rhizobiaceae; genus Rhizobium; species Rhizobium sp. 05L429. The sequence continues at coordinate 73,038 of NZ_JBFTNV010000037.1, forward strand.
TGCTGTCTTTAACGGGCGAAGCCCGTCAGAATTTGTAGCCGACCATCAGTCCGGCGCGGGTCATGCCGTCGTTGGGGCCATCGCAGAGATTGGCATTCGAGGAATGGGCGAGCTGCGCCATGACATTCCAGTTGCTGTTTAAGCGATAGCCGGCGCCGAGATATTCGTGGAACAGCACACGACAGCCGAGATCGGGATCGTCGTCGTCATCGCGAAGCTCGCCAGTGTGGATGACGCCGCCGAAGCCAGCTTCAGCGAAGATCTTGTCGCTGAGGTCGACCGTCCAGGTGAAACCGGCGAAGAACTGCGTGGCTTCACCCGCCGTGCCGATCGAGGTGCCGACATGGACGCGCGGATGCATGAGCTGCTGCTTCCAGTCGGTTGCCTGCTCAAAACCGAAGGGATCGAAAAGGACCGTTACTTCAGGGAAAACGCCATCTTCATGCGAGTGACCGMCCTGAACGGAAGCAGAAGCGCCGAAGCGCAATTCGTCGAAAATCTTG